>JAPLTN010000061.1 GCA_026398135.1 Verrucomicrobiota bacterium | reverse complement strand
TCGCCACAAATGTACAGTTACGATCCGGTGACAAAATAGCGCCAATCACGTTACGAACATCTCCCAATACTTCAGCTTAATACCTGCCGAACACTACTGCCTGGTATCATGCGCTCGTGAAAAACTCGCATGTCATTTACCGCATCCATCCCACCGCACGAATCCATTGCCGCGAGCCTTTAGGTCAAGTTAGGTAATGCCGATGAGCCAGACTCCGCCTCCCGAAAACCTGGAATCATTACGGGAGAAACTCGGACGGATCCGTGCCGAGGCACTGCAGCTGGAAGCCGAGATTGCTGCGCGCGAGGCCGACCGGCGGTTGGGCTTTTCATCCGCATTGGACAGCGGCGAACCTGCCCTGATCGCCGATGCGCCGCCGGTGACGCCGGAGGCCAAGGTGGCGCTTTTCCTAAAACTCTTTGCCACGCGCCGATCGGTTTTCCCAAAGCTCTGGGAAAACCCCAGGACTGGTCGCAGGGGCTACTCGCCCGTTTGCGACAACGAATGGCGCGCCGGCGTTTGCCAAAAACCCCGGGTTAAATGCAGCGAATGCCTGCATCAGAAATTCCCACCGCTCGATGAGCGGGCGGTTGAGTCGCACTTACGCGGGAAAAACACGCTCGGGGTGTATGCGATCGATGTAGACAACACCTGCCGGTTCCTCGCCGCCGACTTTGATGGCGAGGGTTGGCGCGGTGACGTGGTCGCCTACCGCGACGCCGCCGCTCGCAGCGGGATTACTGTGGCGGTGGAGCGCTCGCGTTCGGGCAATGGTGCCCATGCCTGGATGTTCTTTGCTGGGGCCGTGCCCGCCGCGCTGGCTCGACGCCTCGGTCTGCTGCTAATTGCCCGCGCGTCGGCCGCGCGGCCCGCTCTCGGACTGGCGGCCTATGACCGCTTGTTTCCCAACCAGGACTCCCTACCGGCCGGCGGTTTTGGCAATCTCATCGCACTGCCTCTGGCCCGCGAACCGCGCCAGAATGGAAATACCGTTTTCCTGGATGCCAACTTGGATCTGATCGCAGACCAATGGGCGTATCTCGCCGCCTTGCCCCGACTGCGAAGCCAGGAGCTGGAAACCATCGTTGCCCGCCTTTCACCGCAGCCTCCGCTGGTCGCACCAACCCAAGATGAGGAATTGAATACGCATAACGTCGCCCGTGATGGAGAAGGCGCTGGTGAGACCGCCTTTGCTCTGCGCCACGACGAGGCGCTGCTGGATATTTCGCATGCGCCGGTGCGGGCCGGCTTGGTTACTGGTGAAATCACGGTGCGGTTGGATGCGGGGATTCACCTGCCGCGCACCTTGCCCACCGCAGTGCTCACCGCCCTGCGTCGCCTCGCCACGTTGGCCAACCCGGAGTTTCACGAAAAACTCCGCCTCCGCTTCGCCACCTACGACACGCCGCGATTCCTCTTCGCTGGCGAATGGCACCCCGACCGGCTCGTGTTGCCACGCGGCGTGCTTAATCAAAGTCTGGCGCTATTAGAAAAAGCGGGCGCGACGGTGGTGCTGCAGGACGTCCGCACTATCGGCGCCCGCATCCCGTGGACGTTTACCGGCGAACTGCGACCCGAACAAACCATCGCCGTGAAGGCAATGGCGGCGCACGACACCGGAGTGCTGTGCGCTCCGCCCGGAGCCGGTAAAACCGTAATGGGTTGCGCCCTGATCGCCCAAACCCGAGTCCCGGCGCTGGTGCTGGTGCATCGGTCCGTGCTGCTCGATCAATGGCGCGAGGCGGCCATGCGCTTCCTTGGCCTGAAGCGCAAAGAGATCGGCGTGTGGCGGGGTAAAGCGCCTCGACTCACCCAGCGACTGGACATCGCCATGCTGCCGAGCGTGGCGCGAGCGGAGGATTTCGCGGCAGTTTTTTCGAGCTACGGACTGGTGATTGTGGACGAGTGCCACCATCTGCCCGCCGCCACTTTTGAAGGAGTACTCAAAGCATGCGGCAGTCGACGTCTCTACGGGCTGACCGCCACCCCGGCACGCAAGGACCGGCTGGAGAAACTGATGTTTTTTCAATGCGGCCCTATTCGTCACTCGATCGGAAACGCGCCGACAGAAGTCACCCGAACCGTGCGCATACGTCGCACCGCCTTCACCCTGTCAAATGGTGTTGGCGGAAACGGGCCACGACCGCCGATCCACGAAGTCTGGCAGTCCTTGGTGACCGACGAAGGCCGCAGCAATCTGATCGTTGCCGACTTGGTGAATTGCGGACGGGCCGGTCGCTCACCACTGGTGCTCGCGGATCGCACGGCATACCTCGACACACTGGAAGGTAAATTCGCCGCCAGCGCACCGCAGACTGACCATTACCGTCTGGATGGAAAAACCGGAAAGAAGGCGCGGCGTCTGGTCCTGGATGCGATTACCCAACACTACGCGACCGGCACGCCCTTCGTGGTGTTTGCGACCGCCTCGTTGGTGGGCGAGGGGCTGGACATCCCAAGGTTGGACACGCTCTTCCTGACCATGCCGCTGTCCTTCAAGGGGCGGTTGGTGCAGTATGCCGGTCGCCTCCACCGCAGCCACGAAACCAAGACCACGGTCCTCATCCATGACTACCTCGACGACTCCCCACTGACGCAGGCCATGTTTAGGCGACGGTCGGCAGCCTATGGGAAAATGGGATACGTTATCGAGGATCCTGAAACCGACCCAATGGCGAACACGCCAGAGCTAATACCGTAAAATCAACTACCTGATAAAGAATACGATGTTCCCAAAAAACCACACCAGTCAGACCTCGGTTAAATCAACAGGGATTTAACATTTCCCAAGCAATCCAAACTGGCTGCCCGACATGGATTCGAACCATGACTAGGTGAGTCAAAGTCACCTGTGCTGCCATTACACCATCAGGCAAAAGAAGGAACGTGAAACGTGCGGGTCGGCGCGTAGCGGTCAAGGCCCGAGATACGACCAAACCGACATTTTCACCCCGCCCCCCGCGAATCCAAGAAACGAAAAAGCCGCCACCCGCGAGGGTGACGGCTTCTGGATTCGTGAGCCTGTGCTCCGGTAAGAAGCTTACTTGGTCGGAACGGTCGCGATCGTCTTGAGGATGCGGGAAGCAACCTCGTAAGGATTCGCGGCGGAGTTCGGACGACGGTCCTCAAGGTAGCCCTTGTAGCCGTTGTTGGCAAAGCTGTGCGGCACGCGGATGGAGGCGCCACGGTCGGCGATACCGTAGGAGAACTTGTCGATCGACTGGGTCTCGTGGAGGCCGGTGAGACGAAGGTGATTGTCCGGACCATAAACGGCGACGTGCTCGGAGGTGAACTTCGAGAAAGCGGCCATGAGGGACTCGAAGTATTCCTTGCCGCCGACTTCGCGCATATACTTGGTCGAGAAGTTGGAGTGCATGCCCGAGCCGTTCCAATCGAGGGGCGAGTTGTAAGCGCCGAGGATCGGCTTGCAGTGGAACTCGACGTCGATGCCGTACTTCTCGCAAAGACGGATCAAGAGGTAACGAGCCATCCAGACGTCGTCGGCGGCCTTCTTCGAGCCTTTGCCGAAAATCTGGAATTCCCACTGACCGGAGGCCACTTCGGCATTGATGCCTTCGTGGTTGATGCCGGCATCGAGACAGAGGTCGAGATGCTCTTCGACGATCTGGCGGGCCACGTCGCCGACGTTTTTGAAGCCAACACCGGTATAGTAAGGGCCTTGGGGAGCGGGATAACCACCCTCGGGGAAACCGAGCGGACGGCGATCCTGGTAAAGGAAATACTCCTGCTCGAAGCCGAACCAGGTGTCCGGGTCGTCAAGGATGGTGGCGCGGGAGTTGGAAACGTGAGGAGTTCCATTCGCGTTGTACACTTCGCACATGACCAAGACACCGTTCTTGCGGGTGCTGTCAGGATACACGGCAACGGGCTTCAAAACGCAGTCCGAGCTGCCGCCGGGAGCCTGCTGGGTGGAGCTACCATCGAAGCCCCAGAGCGGAAGCTCTTCGAGCTTAGGGAAGCTGGCGAATTCCTTGATCTGGGTCTTGCCGCGCAGATTGGCAACCGGCTTGTAACCGTCGAGCCAGATGTATTCGAGTTTGTATTTAGCCATGGATGTGGAGGTTAGGAGAAAGTGGATTTAAGGCCGAATTCCACACCGCAGACGCGCGGGAGAAACCACAGGCCAAACCCTGAGTCAGCATTTTAGCACTCAGCATGCCAGCAATGAAAAAAATTGCTGCGGTAGCTAGGTCACCAATATTTATCAGCAATAAAGCCGCATAAATACATTGGATTGAATTAACCTTGATCAAAATCATCCATCAAACTCTGAGGCGATTGCTTGCGGAGGGCGGGCGATGACCAAAACTGACCATCTTTAACCATGCAGGAAATGAAAGATACGAGACGGGCCTTGGTGCGCATCGGCTTTGACGGCCGGGTGCACAAAACCTTTCGCGGCCATCAAGCCCGGGAACGGTTTCAAAACGAGGTTCGGGTGCTCACCTACCTGGCCGGTCGGAAATGCGACTACGTGCCCCGCGTGCTCGAAACCTACGACGACGAACTCCGCTTGGTCACCACCAACTGCGGTCAACGCGTCGAGCACATCAAAGCCGCCCGGGTGAACGAGATTTTCGCGGACTTGGAGGCGAACTTCTCGGTGCGCCACGAGGACCCCTACTTGCGCAACATCACCTATTCGACCCAGGCCGGATGCTTCTGCGTGATCGATTTCGAGTTCGCCACCATCCTCGATCCCGCCGCCCCGCCCGGACCGGCGCTCGACCTTCCCACCCCCGACGGACCGCGCGGCGACTAAGGCCGGTCCGGCATTTTCTGCTTTTCCGCCGCGTTCGCCCCCTGCATTCCCCTTTGCCCGTTTAACCATGTCCGACCCCGCTCCCGCCGTCCTTCACTGGTCCGGCCTGACCCACCGAGGAAAAGTCCGCGCCAACAACGAGGACACCTTTCTCGCGCTCGCGTTCGACGGCCATGAAGTCCGCTACCTTGGCAAAACCGGCGAGGCGGGCCTCGACGCCGGCGACTACGTCTTCGCCGTCAGCGACGGCATGGGCGGCGCCCGCTCCGGCGAATTCGCCAGCCGCATCGCCATCGATAAAATCACCCGCCTTCTGCCCCGCGCCTACCGCCTTTCCGCCTCGGGCATGACCGCCGGCTTCACCGACGTCTTGCAGGAACTCTACGCCGCGATTCACGACGAACTCCTGCGCCTCGGCCGCAGCTACGCGGAGTGCTCCGGCATGGGCGCCACACTGACGTTGGCCTGGCTGACCCCCGACTGGCTCTATTTCGGGCACATCGGCGACAGCCGACTCTACTACCTGCCGCGCGAAGGCGGCATCCAGCAACTCAGTCACGATCACAGCTACGTCGGCTGGTTGCGTCGCCAAGGCCAGATCAACGAACGCGAGGCACGCGCCCACCCCGGCCGCAACGCCCTCCAGCAAGCCCTCGGCGCGGGCAACCAGATCATCGAACCCCAAGTCGGCGCCTTGGCTCATCGTCCCGGCGACCGTTTTCTCCTTTGCTCCGATGGTGTGATCGACGGCCTGTGGGATCATAATCTGGAGGAACTCATCCGCACTCCGCGCCCCGACCACGTGCACCAGCCGGCAGCCTTCCGCGTGATCGACGACGCCCTCGAAAACTCCGGCCGCGACAACCTCACCGCGCTCGTGATCGAGGTTGCCCCGCCGCCTCCACCGCCTCCGCCTCCCATCGCTCCCAACGTGGACGCGCCCTGATCCATGCCCTCCGCCGCCAAACAGACCCGCCTCGTTTTTGTTTACGGCACATTGAAGCGCGGCGGCTCCAACCACGCTTTTCTCGCCGACCAAACTTACCTCGGTGAAGCCGCACTCCGTCCCGGTTTCTCCCTCTACTCGCTCGGCGACTATCCCGGCTTGGTCTCCGAACCGGAAAACACGAAAAACGTCACCGGCGAACTCTGGGCCGTCGATGCCTCCACGCTGGCCAATCTCGACGCGCTCGAAGGCATCAACGAAGGTCTCTACGCCCGCGTACCCGCCCCGCTGGCCCGTTGGTCGCCGGATTTGGACAACCAAGCCGCAGCCGCGGCCGAAATGTATCTTTACCTGCACTCCGTCACCGGGAGGCAGCGTCTGGGAACGAGCTGGCCGGTCACCTAAACCGAGACCAGCCCGCTGCGGTCTGAGCGTGCTGCTTACTTCTTATACCAGCCGCCGTCCTCGCGCTGGAGCCAGACGCCGGGCTGGCTGGCGGCGGCGAGTTGGCGGGCGAAGGCTTTGCCCACCGCGTCCGCCGTGCCGCCGGTTTTTTTGGCCGTCTCGGCAAAGAGCACGGCGCGGTCGGCGTTTTCCGCATCCACCACGCCCTGGGCGTCGCCGCCGCCATCCCGCACCGCAAGTAAGCCCGCATTGGTCTCACCGACTTTCCCGGACGACTTGAGCGCATCGACCATGGCGAGGCGTTGGCGCATACCCGCCTTGGCCGAAGCCTCATCCGCCTGGGCCACCGCCACGGTCAATCCGACGGCGGCAAAAATCACGGAAACAGTGCGAAGGGAGTTCATGGTAAAAATCAAGGGTTGGAAAGCTGGCTGGTATTCACCGTCTTGGAGTCGCCGTAGATGTCGCTCAACAGATTGGTGACGGCCTGCTCCATCTTCACGTTCACATCCACCACGGCGTGGACCTGTATCGGATCCATCGACACATGGATACAACCGCCGGTAAAAACCGCCGTGAACAACAAACAGAGCGAGAACAGCGTGGCGCGCATGAACAGGGTTGAATGCCATCCGACCCCGGCCGGCAAACAAAGTTTCCTGCCATCGCGCACGCCCTTCGGCGCCATGGCCTTATTGCAGCCTGAAACCATACTTCGCCTCTTGATTTAAACCGAAGGCCATGAACTCGCTCCACGGACCGTAAAAATTCAGGTCAATAACCAGTTCCTTGACCAATTTTTCCGAAGTCGGCCGCCCCACCACATGAATCGTGGCGGTTCGCGCGCCGTTCAATCCGTCCGGCCAAAAAGTCACTTGCAACGCCTCAATTTTCAGCCCCTCCCGCCCGAGCTCGATCTCCCGCAAGGGTGCGTAAGCGGGGTTTCGTAACCCGATGCCCTTCGCCCACGCCCCCGCCTTGGGCAACCAACGGAACACCTCCGGCATATTCCCCGTCAGCAATCCCGGCGAGGGCGCGAGACGAAACTCCGCCGCATCACTGCGCACGATATCCAGCCCGCCGTCGCGCACGCGAAGCCCCTTTTGCTCGTCCCAGCCGATCTCGATCCGTCCCCGCAACTTGCCCTCCGCCGCCGCCACCGCCCAAGGCATGAGCCGGGCCAGCTCGGCGAGTTGAACGCCCGTAACATCCGCCGCCGCGTTGACCCGAGGCTTGGACAACGAGACCTGAAACGGCTTCAGCTTGATCCCGCCGCCGAGCAAACTCGCCGACGCTCGCGCCACCGCCAGATTCAGACCCGGCTTGAGCCCGAACTCGACCTTCAGCTCCCGCGCCTCCGCCCCCGCTTTCACCACCTTGGCGATTCGTAACTGCTGCCCCTCGGCCAGCGTTTCTCCGCTAAAATCGCGCGTCACCCCATCCAGCTCGATCCCGCTCACCTCGACATCGAGCGCATCCGACCGCGCCCAGCCTTCGCGTAACTCCACCCGCAACTCGCCCGCCGGTCCGGACTCGGCCGACCACGAACCAGCGCCGCTAAAATTCAAACGCCCGCTCGCCGACCAACCCGTCGCCGCCTCGCCGGCCAGTCGCCGCAAAACCGGCCAGAGCTCCGCCAGATCCGCCGCACCCTGCTCAATCCGCCAGGCCCATGCGCCACTCTCCTTCGGCTCGGCACCAACCACGACCGTCAGTCCCGGCGCAGTCCCGGTAAGCACCAACTTAGTGCCCGTGATTGCCAACTCCCACTTAAGCCCCAGCTCCCCGAGTGTCTCCACCCGCAGCTCACCCGCCACCGCGCCGCGCCACGGCCAAGCCTCGGCCCGCGCGACCACCGCGCCGCCTCCGAGTAAAACCGCCATGAGCCATACGCGCCACACCATGTCGCATCCTTCACCGGTTCCCGCTCCGGTTTCGAGCGCGTAAAAAACTTCCCGCTCGCCCACCGCTTTCACCGCCGATCTTTTTTGCCACCCCTGTCTTTTTTCGCCGCCCTGTCCCCTGCCCTCTTCACGCCATGAACCTCCGCCCTATCATCGACGATCTCGCCGGCCAGGCCGACGACCTGCTTGCCGGCATTAAAGACCGCGCCTCGGCCCGCGCCGCGCTCGACGAATTCCTCACCCTGGAACAACCCCGGCTCGCCCCCGCCGACCGCCGCACCGTGCTCGACCACACCATGGGCATCCTCGAATCCGAGGACTTTTTCGCCGAGCGCTACGTGGACTCCTTCGACGCCGATCAAAATACGGAATCGACCGGCGACGAAGACTGAGCCCGTCTGAGTCCGCCGCCCTCCCTGTGTCCGCCACCGAAACCGCCCTCGCCCTCACCCCCGCGCAAATCGCGCTCGTCGCCGCCGAAGCCGTCCTGCTGTTGACCGGCACAGTCTTGTTGCTGCGCAAATGGCCGAGTCTGCGGGAACGCCTGTGCGGCCGTCGGCCGGTGGCGCTGGCGGGTTCATCCTACAACGCGACCGAGGTGATTCTCACCGCCGCCTGCACTCTGGGTGGCGGCGTGCTCCTGCAACTCGCCGCCACCCAGGCCGGGGCAAAATGGTTCCCGCCGGCCAGCGACGGATCGATGGGACTTTACCACGTGGTCGCCAGCGGCGCGTTTCAAGTCGGCATGCTGGCCGGCCTCGCCCACGCGTGGTTCTGGCATCTGCGACCGCGTCAGAAGGAAGCCCTCGCCGACTGCCCTGCCGCCCCCGCCCCGCCCCTCTCGCCAGAGCCCGGCCTGACGTCCGACACTGCTCGCAGGGCAATCGCGCGCGGTGCCCTCGCCTTCGTCACCCTGCTGCCGCTCGTCTGGGCGACCAGTTTTGCCTGGCAAGCCCTGCTGCCACTTTTCGGCGTCGAACCGGAAGCTCAGGAACTCGTCACGCTCTTCGCCAATTCCGGCGACCTGCCGGCCCTCGCCTGCATGATCGTGCTGGCGGTGATCATCGCGCCCCTCACCGAGGAAACGCTCTTCCGCATCGGCCTTTTTCGCTGGCTGCGCTCGCGCACCCCGCGCGCCATCGCGTTACTGGTGCCCGCGCTCACCTTCTCCGCGATGCACGGCAGCCTCTCGGTTTTTCTCCCGCTCGCGGTGCTGGCGATCGGCCTGGCCCTGGCCTACGAACGCGGTGGACACCCGCTCACCCCGATCGTGACCCACTCCTTGTTTAACCTGCACACCATCGTACTGCTTCTGGCCGGTTTCCCCTCCTGAGAACATGCATCCTTTTTCGGACAACGCGGCCCTGACCATCGTCTCGCTCGGCGAACAAAAGCTCTTGGCCAAAATCCGCCGCTGGCTCGGCGCCACCATGCCCGCCGCGCCCCATGGCATGGGCGACGATTGCGCCGTGCTCCCGGCCTCTCCCAAACATGGCAACGGCCCCGCGCTGCTCACCGTCGATCCCGTCATCTACGGCGAGCATTTCGACGACGCCATCGCGCCCCGCGCAGTCGGCCGGAAACTCCTCGCGCGCAACCTCTCGGACATCGCCGCCATGGGCGGACACCCCGAGGCCGCCGTCGTCTCCCTCGCCCTCGACCCGCGCACCCGGCTCGACTGGCTGGAGGCGTTTTATCGCGGTCTGGCCGCCCTCGCCCGCCAACACCGCGTGCCCTTGGTCGGCGGCGACCTCGCCACCCATCGCGGCGGCCTCGTCGCCTCGCTCACCCTGCTTGGCCGCGCCTCGGGCAAACGCGCACTCACCCGTTCGGGCGCGCGCGCGGGCGATTTTATTGCCGTCACCGGCGTGCTCGGCGGCAGCCTCGCCTCCGGCCACCACTGGAAATTCACCCCACGCCTGGCCGAACGCCATGCTCGATGTGAGCGACGGCCTGGCCAAGGACCTGCACCACCTCGTGCCCACCGGTGCGAAACCGATCCTGTTTGCCGAACTCCTGCCCCGGCGCAAAGGCTGCGACCTGCGCGCCGCCCTCACCGACGGCGAGGACTACGAACTGCTCTTCACCGTTCGCGGCACCCCGGCCAAAGCCGCCCGCCTCGCCACCGACTGGCGCAGCGCCTTCCCGCGCGTTCCCCTGACCATCATCGGCCGTCTCGCCGACCACGATGCGCCCGACTCCGGCGCGCTCGACCTCGCCCCCTATCATGGCTTCGAGCATTTTAAGTGAACTGCGCGCCGGCGTGATCACGAGCACGGCGGAAGAAACCCGCGCCCTCGCCGCCCGCCTCGCCACCGCCTTGCCACCGGGCAGCACGCTCGCCTTGCACGGCGATCTGGGAGCGGGGAAAACCACCTTTGTCCAAGGTCTCGCCGCCGGGCTCGGCATAAACGAGCAAGTGACCAGCCCGACTTTCAACATCTTCACCCTGCATCGCGGCGCGGGGCGCACCCTCATCCACGTGGACGCCTACCGCCTGGAGGCGGGCGCGCAGCTGGAGGACTTGATGATCGACGATTTCCTGACCCCGCCCTGGTGGCTCGCCGTCGAATGGCCGGAAAAAGTCCCCGACTGGCTGCCCGCCGCCGCCCTCCATCTGGACCTGACGCATACCAGCGACCACCGCCATCGCCTGATGCTGCGGCAAACTTAGTTCGCATTCAAATTTGGTTTAGATGGTCCGGGGAGCGCCTGCGTCCCGCAGGCTTAGGGTTTTAAAATGTACTTTAGAATCAAACCGCCCTTCCCCCCACACCCCGAACAACAAAAAACCCCCGGACGTAAATCCGGGGGCTTTGGTTTTTAAGAGTTTAACCGGCTTAAGCGGTAGGCTCGGGTGCGGTGTCGGAGGACTCGGCCGAAGCCGCCTCTACGACAGGTGCCGCCTCGGCAACCGCTTGAGCCTGGGGTTTGACTTCGGGAGCGGGAGCCTCGGGGAAGTTCTCCGGATCGACCTCGGTGGCCTCGATCTCGCGCTTGCGGGATTCGACCATCGGGGGCGGGCAGAACAGCGTGCCGTCCACAAACTCGGTCATGTAGCCTTCCTTGACCAGGTAGCGGAGGTCGCCCTTGAGCTTGGTGAGCTTCTCGATCTCTTCGGCGGGCACCGGCACGGGTTCCGCGCCTTCAACCGGCGCAGGACGCGCGGCCAGACCGAGATGTTTCTCGCCCAGCTCGCTGCCTTTGACCATCGGATGCGCCTCAACGTAGGCGATGAGCGCGGCCAGCGAGTCGGAGAAACTCTGGCCCGGCACGCGGAAGCGACGTTTGACCGCGCACACGTAGCTGACGCCTTTCGAGCCCTTCTTAAAGATGGTGAAACTCTCGCGGCGCAGGCGGCCGCGCAGGGCGTTGGCGGTATCGAGCGGGAAGCGACGCTGGGCGGCGAGGGCACCCTCGACGGCGCGGCGGATCTCGGTGTTGGCCGGGATGGTTTCCAGGATTTTGCCCGGGAAACGGAGCTGCTCGACGCTGCGCACCACGCGATGGCGGGCCTCGGTGAGCAGATACTGACGGGCCTCTTCGAGCGAATCGAAGGATGGCAAAGCGGCGGCGGGAGCCTCGGGCGAGATCGCGGGCGCAGCGGCCTCGGCGGCCACCGGCTCGGCCAGGGCGGACTCGGCCGCAGGCGTCTCGGCGGAATCGACCGGAGCGGTGGTTTCGCCTGCGGCGGCCGTAGCGGCGGCGGCAACCTTGGGCGCGCGCACCGGGGCCGGCTTCACGGTGTAGCGCACCGCCTTCTTCATCTTTTCGAGCCACTGGGCGACGACCTCGGGATCGCGCACGGTCTCGATCTTGGTCTTGTAGGCCTCAAGCGACATGCGGACGTTGGCCGCGTGATGCTGGGCGAGGATCGAGTTGTAGAGATGGTAGTTGGGCGGAGCGAGCAGCGTGCTGGTGATGGAGCAACGGTTGACCACCTGGAAATTGCCCTTGGGTGCCTCGACCTCGACCTCGGCGGTCTCGAAGAAGTTGCCCAGGTGCTTTTCCAAAACATGGGCGATGGCGGCGTCCTCGGTGTCGAAAGGCACGCCGTCCGGCACGGAGATGAAGAAGGGCGCGGGCTTTACTCCGGGCACGGTCGGAGCAGGCGCAGCACCCTCGGCGGAAGGAGCGGCGGGGCGGGCATTGGGGGCGATGCGCTGAACGACCGCGACGAAACGGTCGTTTTTCTCCACCACCGAACGGGCGATGTAGAACAGCTCGAAGGTGCGGCAGGATTTGCGAATGGCGTCGGCGAGGGCCTTGAAGCTGGCGTCCTCGGGATAAAACGTGACGGTGAAAAACGGGCTGATGTAGGGGCCGACCGGCTCGCGCGGAGGGCCGCGGAAATCGCGACGACCGGCGTCGGGGCCGCCCTCGCGGCGCTCGAAGCGGGGACGATCGCCGCCGCGCGGACCACCAGGGCCGCCTGGGCCGCCGGGACCGGCGGGACGATCAAAACGACGTTCGCCGCCGCCAGCAGGACGGGCCGGACGATCACCGCCCTCGGCTGGGGGAGCGGAAGGCGCATCGCCGACCGGGCCGGCGGTGGGGCGCTTAAAGTCGCGCCGATCCCGGCGCACCGGAGCATCGCCCTCGCGGCGCGGACGCTCGTCGCGGCGGTCGCCGCGCGGCGGGCCGCCGGGTCCGCCCTGGCCGGATTTATCCTGCACCCACGAGGTGCCAAAGCTGAAGCCTTGGAGTTGGGTCAAATCCAGTTTGTTGAGCCCGGGGGTGGAATCGGGCGTTTGCGGTGAGGTCGTCTCGTCCATGCGGAATAGATACAAAGCAGGCGGCGGGCCTGCGAGCGGTGTGAAGTGGCGGGTTTGGCGGAAATTCGCTGCGGAAGGCAGCGGGATGGCGCAGCTTCACGACCGCACACACGCAGGCAAGCCGTTTCCCAAAGCACTTGCGCGAGACCGTTAAAAAGCAAAAGCCCCCGGAGTTTAATCCGGAGGCTTTTAAAAGTGGTGCCCAGAACAGGACTCGAACCTGCACGCCTTTCGGCACACGCCCCTCAAACGTGTGTGTCTACCAATTCCACCATCTGGGCAAAGCTGCTGCGAGAGGAAGGTGGAGAGAGACAAACGCCCCCGCCGCTGACAAGCCCCAAAATCAAGGTTTTCAGGGTTTTTCAAAACCAGCCCGGACGGGTTGCCTCGCCCAGGCCTTGGGCAAGGGTCTCGAGGTCCCGGTTTAGGGTGGTTGGCGGCACGTAGTCTGCTGTTCATAATGCCATGGATAACACGCCCTCAAAAAGGAAACGCTCGTACTTTGGTTCGATCTTAAGCCTCGGTCTTTTATCCCTCGTCTGGGCGGCCTCGACCGCTTGGGCGGCTGACCCTTCCCCCGAAGACCTCGCCGAGCTGGCGACCTTGAAAGCGGAGATCGCCAAAATCCAAGGCGCGGTGCGCGCCTCCAACGACCCGGCCGAGCATGAACGCCTGCAAGCTCAACTCGACAAGCAGATCGATACTTCGCTGGCGAAACTATCCATGGACACGCGGCCTTCCATGTCGGTGATGTTCAAGGTGGTCGTGCCCGCCCAGGCAGCGGTTAAAAAATACGTTAACTCCGCCCAAACCTTCTTTGGCGGTGATGACGCGAATTGGTCGTCGGTGCGCAGCCAGACCGAGTTGACGGAGCGGCAGGCGCGATTGACCCGCTTGATCGCTTCAGGAACGGCCCTTCGCACGCGACTCGACGACTTGGAAAACGACGCCATGAAAGCCATGCGCGCCATCGGCGAACTCCCGCCCGCCCGGCGCATGGCGATCATGAACGGACTGGTCGGAGGCGCCCTGCGGCCCCTGATCGATTTGCGCCCGCTACGCAAGATCGAGGGCGATTTACTCGCGCGTTACGACGCGAGTTTTGCGTTGTTGAATCGGTCCTGGGGGCAATGGAGCCCCGGAACAGGCGAAGGCGCCTCCGCGATCACTTGGACCGCCCCTGAGAGCGAAAACGCGGCCGAATGGAAAAAGCTGGCCGTTGAAATAGATACGCTGGTTGAAAAGCAGGAAAAGATTCAGGAAGACCTCGCGTTGGCTGCCGTGGGAAAGTGAACGTTCACGGAATCACCGGAACGAAGGTGGCACCACACTTATAGATGGATTCACGGGGAAAGCGGCGCCTGAAGGGAGGCCGATTTTACCCGTGATCCTTCGTTCTCTTTTGTTACTTTTTAAGCAACAGGATTGATGATTATCCGTTTATTCGGGTCGTTGCGTGGCCCGGTTTTTTTGCCCGAGCGGCGGCGCAAGGCCGCGTCGAGTTTATCGATCAGCAGGTCGATGGTTTTATAGGCATCTTCGTCCTCGACCGAGGCAATCAAGTCGGGCCCTTGAATTTCTATGCGACCCTTGGCCACAAAATGCGTGAGCCCCTTGGTTTTGTCGTTATCGAGGTCGATGCGCACCCGATCAATGCGGGGTTCGTGCCGCAAAAGTCGCACGACTTTGTCGGCTATACGCTGCCGCAAGGCGGCCGTTAACTCCAAATGGATGCCGGTGATGATGAGTTTTTCGGCAAGGTTGTCGGGGGCTAGCAAGGAGGGGATGGTTTTCATGCGCTAGCTTCAGACTCAGGGCTGTCTCACGGGTTGCCTACAAACGCGGGCACAAATTCCTGCGGCGAGGCGCGCTAGCTCTTTCCTGCACGGGGCGCAAAACCGGAAGCTGCCGCCCGGCCTAAAAATCGGCCGGGCGGGATGAAAACAAACCTGCTCAGCGTCGGCCGTCGCCGCGGGTCTGCCAGTGGGCTCCGGGGCGGCCTTTTTGCACGAAGGGATTGGGTGCGCGGTCTTTGTCGCGTTGCTGCCCGCCGCTGCCTTTGCCGCCGGTGGTACCCGGGACGGGGGCGCGCTCATCACGAGGCGGGCGCGCGTCGCCCTGATGGTGATCCGCACGGCGGGGAGGCAGGGAAACCGGGCCGTTCGTTTGGCTGGCCGGACCGCTGCGACCAGCGAAGCCACTGCCGCCGCCGGGGCCGCGACCGCCGCCGCTGCCGCCGGAGCTGCGGCCGCCGCCGCGCGGGGCGCGGGGATCGCGGTAGTGGGATTCGCGTTCGCCTTGGCCGGTGCCGGCGGCGGGCGCGATCGCCTTGGCTTTGTAATCAAAGCCTTCGAGCTGGAGCTGGGGAATGGTGGCTTTGATGAACTTCTCGATGGCGCGGACTTCCCCGGTCTGGTCGGGAGAAACCAGGGTGAAGGCGTCGCCTTCGGCGGCGGCGCGTCCAGTGCGGCCGATGCGGTGAACATAGTCATCGGGCGTGCCTGGGATGTCGTAATTAATCACGTGCGTAACGCCGGCTACATCGAGCCCGCGGGCGGCGATGTCGGTGGCGACCATCACCTCGTAGCGACCTTCCTTGAACCCGGTGAGCGCATCCTTGCGTTGGCCCTGGCTGCGATTGCCATGGAGCACGGCTACGGAATGGCCTTCGGATTTGAGTTTTTTGGCAATCTTGTCCGCACCGTGTTTGGTGCGGGTGAAAACGATGACGCTGTGGAAATCGGTTTTTTCGAGGAGGGCGAGCAGCAGGGGAAACTTAAGGTGCATCGGCACCGGATAAATGGCGTGGGTGACGCTTTCGTTGACCGAACGCTGGCGGCCGATGCTGATGCGTTCCGGGTTTTTAAGGGCGAAACGCGCAATGGCCTCGATCTCGGGCGGAACGGTGGCGGAGAAGAACAGCGTCTGGCGATTCGGGGGGCACATCGCGACGATCTTTTTGACGTCATTGATGAAGCCCATATCGAGCATGCGGTCCACTTCGTCGAGGACGAGGATTTCGAGGTGGTCGAGGCGCAGGGCGCGCTCTTGGAGGAAGTCCATGAGGCGGCCGACGGTGGCGATGACTATGTCGGCTCCTGCGCGGACATCGGAACGTTGTTTGCCGTAGCCCACGCCGCCGTGGAGCAGGGCGCGGCGAGCGTCGGTAAATTGGCCGAACTCGGCGAAGGCTTCGTCCACTTGAGCGGCCAGTTCACGCGTGGGCTCCAAGACCAGTACGCGCGGGCCGGCAGCCTTGTGAGGGCCGAGACGATTAAGGATCGGGAGGGCGAAGGCGGCGGTTTTACCGGTGCCGGTTTGGGCGGAGGCGATCAAGTCGCGACCGGTAAGAACGACCGGGATGGCCTGTTCTTGGATGGGCGAGGGCGTGGTGTAACCTTTGGCGGCGACGGCGCGGACAATGCTGGTGTGAAGACCTAATTTGGCGAACGGCATGCGGGATTGCCGAAGCGACCCTCGGCAAAGGCGAGGGCAAAAAGTGGTGCGGCCGGAGGGAATCGAACCCTCGAGACCACTTTGGAAGAGTGGAGTTTTACCACTAAACTACGGCCGCACAGTGCGCTCAACTTCGCGGGCGCGTCGCGCACCGTCAAGCCATCCTAACGATGGAATCTGCGAACTTCGCGTCAAAGCGCGCGCGATGCGTTAAAACGGGTTGCCGGGCGTCCAAGTGCGCGCCAAGGGTAACGCATGGCTTTTATTTCGACGCGCAGCGCTCCCGCCGGGAGTTCCGCAACACGCACCTCGGGAGGGAATGGTGCGTTTACCCCCAAACCTGCCGCCAAAGTTAATTACGCCGCCGCCCAAGCGGTTGCGAAACAGAAAGCGAACGAGAAGAAGGCGAAAACATACAAGCTGCCTCTAGGTGAACTGGCGATTTTCACCCAGCAACTAGCCTCGTTGCTTACGGCAGGCCTACCATTGGTGCAGTGCCTGGAGGCCTTGCAGGATCAAACCGAAGATCCGGTTTTCCGGATCATTATTCGCGATGTGCGCATAGAAATATCGCAAGGGGGTTCATTCTCAAACTCGGTTAAACTCTATCCCAAATCATTCAACTCGTTGTTTATTTCGATGGTCGAGGCAGGTGAGGCTTCCGGCGCGCTGGCGGAGATTTTGAGCAAGGTGGCGATCTACTTTGAATCGAGTGTGAAGCTCACCAAAAAGGTAAAGTCCGCCATGACCTATCCGATCGCGGTTATCGGCCTGGCCTTCGCGTTGGTGAACGTGCTGCTGATTTTTGTAATCCCGGTGTTTGCGGCGATGTTTGCCGACTTCGGCGCGAAATTACCTGCACCTACGCAATTCCTGATCGATTTGAGTGATTTTCTGAAGAGCAATTTCTTCTACCTCGCAGCAGCTGGCTACGGTGTCTTTTGGGGCGTGCAAAAATTTGTGTCCACCCCGCGGGGAAGGCGGGTCAAAGATGTGTCCTTAATCAAGGCACCGATCTTCGGTAGTTTGATTCACAAAATTGCCCTGTCCCGTTTCTGCCGCACCTACGCGACCTTGATTCGCTCGGGGGTGCCCATCTTGAGAACCTTGGAAATTGTTGCATCGGCATCGAACAAGACCCAAGTGGAAGACGCCTGCGCGGAAATCGCCAAACACGTGAGTCAAGGCGGCCAAGTCTCTGAAGTACTCGCGGCCAACGCCTTTTTCCCGCCAATGATGAAGCACATGGTGAAAGCGGGCGAGTCCACGGGCAACGTGGACGGCATGATGAACAAAGTTGCGGACTTCTATGATACGGAATCCGAAGCTACGGTCGCTTCCCTGACTTCACTAATCGAGCCTTTGCTGATTGTTTTTCTTGGCGTTGTGGTGGGTGGTATCGTTATGGCTATGTTTTTACCCATTTTCCAACTCGGTGCGGTCGCCGGCGGCATGCAATAAGCCAATGGCCGGTTCGCTCCGTCACCCCATTCAACTTCAGTAAATCCGCCGCTTTACGCCTCCCCGCCCATGCCGTCCGTTCTCATCGTTGACGATTTGCTATCCATTCACGAGATGCTGGAAGCAGTCATCCAACCTACAGGCTACAGCACCGCTTTCGCCACCGACGGCGAGAAAGCCTTGGTCCGTTACAAGGCGGAGAAATATGACTTGGTGCTGGCGGATATCGACATGAAGCCGATGGATGGCATAACGTTGCTGAAACAGCTGAAGGTTTATGATCCCAGTGCGGTAGTAATCATCATGACTGCGTACGCTTCCACCGAAAGCGCGGTGCAGGCCCTTAAATTTGGTGCGTTCGACTATCTTCAAAAACCCTTCCGGGTAGATGATCTCATTGCGACGCTTAAGCGCGCGCTCGAATATCGGCGTTTTAACACCGAGAAAGCAGACGGTCACACTGGGGCCGTTGCCGCCGGTGTGGCGGCCGTGACACACAGCCTTGAAACCACGCTGGTCGGAGTAAGCCCTGCTCATAAAAAACTGGTTACACAGATTCGGAAACTGACCTCGGTGCGCACCCCGGTCCTCTTGCAAGGCGAGACGGGCACGGGAAAGACCACCATTGCTGAATTACTTCACGGCGGGGGGGACATTCCCTTCGTCAGGATTGATTGCGCCCAAGGTTCGGAGGCAAATCTGCAAGCCGGGCTAGTCGGTGAAAATGGCTCAGGGGGAGCGTGGATTTCCCAAGCCAAAGGGGGAACCCTTCTCCTCCAAAACATCGAAAAACTAAACGCCACGATGCAGCATCAACTCGTGAGCGTATTGCGGGCAAACGCGCATGCTTTCCGCATGATCTGCACCAGCAACGAGGATTTGGAGCGCCTGACTGAAGAGGGGAATTTCGACGACGAACTTTTTTACCGCGTAGCCTCCTTGCCCTTGCAGATTCCTCCTCTTCGGGAACGCACCGAGGACATCCCGGATCTCGTAAAACATTTCACCGGACTGGCGGAAAACTCCAATTTCAAATCTTCCCTGATCGAGTTTACCCCGGAGGCCTTGGCGGTGCTCAAGGCATATTCCTGGCCGGCAAATATCACCGAAATCGCCCAAGTTGTCGGAAAGATAGCCTCCGCGACCGCGACCCGAATGGTGGGTGTTGATCAGCTGCCCCTTCGCTTAAAAGAACTCGGAGGCTGGCCAAAGCTTACCGAATATCTTGCCGTCCAGGAAAAGCATTACATCGAACAGGTGCTCAAAGCCACCAGCGGAGACAAGACACGCGCCGCTCAGGTGCTGGGCGTGGAGTTGTCCCGCTTGAGTTAGTCTCGAATTGCCAGGAGAATTCAGGCTGGTGAAAGGGTCTCTCGTTTTCAGCGAGAAAAACCCGTTTAAAATCGTTTCCGTTTAAGCCTGCCTTTCCGCTTGCCCGACTTTCCGGCGGAACCAACCTTCCGCCACCTCTACGTCCATGCCCAAGCGCACCGATCTCCAGTCCATCCTTATCATCGGCGCCGGTCCCATCGTGATCGGCCAGGCCTGCGAGTTTGATTACTCCGGCACCCAAGCCTGCAAGGCCCTTCGCGAGGAGGGCTATCGCATCATTCTGGTGAATTCCAATCCGGCCACGATCATGACCGATCCGGAATTCGCCGACGCGACCTACATCGAGCCGCTCACCGTAGAGTTTTTGGAAAAAATCATCGCGGCCGAACGCCCCTCCGCCCTGCTCCCCACCCTGGGTGGACAAACCGCGCTCAACCTCTCGATGCAGCTGCACGAAAAGGGAATCCTCGCGAAATACGGGGTTGAAATGATCGGGGCCAAGCCCGACGCCATTAACAAAGGCGAAGATCGCGAACTCTTTAAGCAGTGTATGATCAAAATCGGGCTCGACGTCGCTCGTTCTCGCACAGTCAAAAGCATGGACGAAGCCCGTGACGCCGCTGAAATCATCGGCGATTTCCCCCTGATTATCCGTCCCTCATTCACCTTGGGCGGTTCCGGCGGCGGCATCGCCTACAACCGGGAGGAATTCGAACGCATCGTGGCCAACGGCCTCGATCTCTCGCCCGTTCACGAAGTGCTCGTGGAAGAGTGCCTGCTCGGCTGGAAGGAATACGAGATGGAGGTCATGCGCGACCACAAGGACCAGTGCGTCGTCATCTGCTCGATCGAGAATTTCGACCCCATGGGTGTGCATACCGGCGACTCCATCACCGTCGCTCCCGCCATGACCCTGACCGACAAAGAGTATCAGGTTATGCGCGACGCCTCTTTCGCCGTAATCCGCGAGATCGGCGTCGAGACCGGCGGCTCCAACATCCAGTTCTCCATCGATCCAAAGACCGGTCGTCAGGTCGTGATCGAGATGAATCCCCGAGTCTCCCGTTCTTCCGCGCTCGCCTCCAAGGCCACCGGCTTCCCCATCGCCAAAATCGCCGCCAAACTCGCAGTCGGCTACACCCTCGACGAACTGCGCAACGACATCACCCGCCTTACCCCGGCCAGCTTCGAACCCACCATCGACTACGTGGTCACGAAGATCCCACGTTTCACCTTCGAGAAATTCCCCGGTGCCGACACCACACTCACCTCCGCCATGAAGTCGGTGGGCGAGGCCATGGCCATCGGGCGCACTTTCAAGGAGTCTTTTCAAAAGGCCCTGCGCTCCCTCGAAGTCGGAGCGCGCGGTTTCGGCGGCGGCAAACTCGGGGGCGACGAACTGCCCGACGACAAAACCATCCGCAGCAAACTGGCTACGCCCAACAATGAGCGCGTTTTCTACCTCCGCTACGCCTTCCTGGCCGGCTACACCGTAGAGCAGATTTTCAACCTCTCAAAAATCGATCCTTGGTTCCTGACCCAGCTCAAAGAAATCACCGAAATCGAAGTCGAGCTGAAGCGCTACAACCTCAAGGCCGTTCCGCTGCCGCTCTTGCGTCAAGCCAAGCAGGCCGGCTTTTCGGATGCTCAGCTCGCTGAAATCCTGAAGAGCGAACTCTTCGCGGTGCGGGCCGCCCGCAAAGAACGCGGCGTCGGCACCACCTATCGCCTCGTGGATACCTGTGCGGCTGAGTTTGAGGCGTTCACGCCCTACTACTACTCGTCCTACGGCGACGAAAACGAAGTCATGCCGCCCAAAGGGAAAAAGAAGATCATGATCCTGGGCGGCGGCCCGAATCGCATCGGCCAGGGCATTGAGTTCGACTACTGTTGCGTCCACGCCTCGTTCGCGCTGCGCGAGACCGGCTTCGAGACCGTGATGGTCAACAGCAACCCCGAGACGGTCTCCACCGATTACGACACCTCCGACCGACTTTACTTCGAGCCGCTCACCCTTGAAGACGTGCTTGAAATCTACGAACAGGAGCAATGCACGGGCGTGATCGTTCAATTCGGCGGCCAGACTCCGCTCAACCTCGCCACCGCGCTCAAGAAAGCAGGCGTAAACGTCATCGGCACCAGCCCCGAATCCATCGAGGCGGCCGAGGATCGTAAGCTGTTTTCCGCCATCCTCGAGCAAACCAAACTAAAGTCCCCCGCCCATCGCACCGCGATGAACGAGCCCGATGCGCTCGCCGCCGCCCATGCGCTTGGCTTCCCGGTTTTACTCCGCCCCAGCTTCGTGCTCGGGGGACGCGGCATGTTCATCGTTTACAGCGAGGAAGAATTTAAGGCGGTCGTGCGCCAAGCCTTCGACGTGATGCCGGACAAGCCCGTGCTCATCGATAAGTTCCTCGAAGACGCGATCGAGCTCGATGTGGACTGCATCAGCGACGGCGAGACCACGGTGATCGGCGGCATGCTCGAACACATCGAGTTCGCCGGTGTGCATTCGGGTGATGCCGCCATGGTCATGCCTCCGCATACCTTGGCCAAGGCCATGCTCGACGAAGTTCGCCGCGCCACCCACGACCTCGCCAAAGCGCTCAAAGTTGTCGGCCTGATGAACGTTCAATACGCCATAAAAGACGGCCAACTCTTCGTGCTCGAAGTAAATCCTCGCGCTTCCCGCACCGTGCCCTTCGTGGCCAAAGCGATTGGCGTGCCTCTGGCGAAACTCGCCGCCAAGGTGATGACCGGCGCAAAGCTCAAGGATCTTGGTTTCACCAAGGAGCAGACGCCCAAGCACTGGTGTGTGAAGGAGGCCGTGTTCCCCTTTGCCCGTTTCCCGGGCGCCACCATCGTGCTCTCACCCGAGATGCGCTCGACCGGCGAAGTCATGGGCCTCGATGCCGACCTCGGCGTCGCCTTCGCCAAGGCCCAGGCTGCGGCGAAACCCGGCTTGCCGACCAGTGGCAACGTTTTCCTCTCGGTCAAGGACGCCGACAAGCCTAGGGTCGTGGATACGGCCAGACAGCTCGTCTCCCTGGGTTTTACCATCTACTCCACCGGCGGCACGGCAAAGGTTTTGACCGAAAATGGGGTGCCGGTTCGTCACGTCGCCAAGATCGACGAAGGTCGTCCAAACACGGTGGACATGATCAAAAACGGCCAGATTCAGCTCATCATCAACACTCCGGCGGGCATGATTCCGCGCCAGGATGAAAACAAGATACGTGCCGCCGCCTACGCCCATAGCGTGTGCATCATGACCACCCTGACCGGCGCTCGCGCCGCGCTCCAGGGCATCAAGGCGCTTAAATCCGAAACCATCGGGGTGAAGCCCATCCAAGGCTACAAGGGGAACGTGACGATCATTGGATGATCAGTGCTCGGTCCCATGCCGGCGGGGCGGTTTCGTTACGCCCCGCCGGTAGCGTTGGATTGAGCGGTATTCGTCTCTTGGGCACCGCGTCCTGAACCAGCATCGTCCCCCCGCTTCTCTCCCCGTTTATGCCTGCCAGTCTTCCCGCCACCCTCGTCGCCTTGTTGTATGGGCCTGATCAGCCGGGTCTGGTCGCGCGTGTGTCCGGTTGGATTTTTGAACGCGGAGGTAATATTTTGCATGCCGACCAGCATCGCGACATGGAAGCGGGCGTCTTTTTTCAGCGTGTCGAGTGGGTGCCGCCAGAGGGTGCGAATGTGCCGGCCATGGCACGCGAGTTTGATGCGTTTGGCCGATCACTCGGAATGGCCGCACAAGTGGCGGATCGCGCGCGACGCGCACGCGTGGCCCTGTTTGTTTCCAAGTTCGACCACTGCTTCCACGATCTGCTGCTGCGTTGGAAAACGGGAGACTACGCGGCGGATTTCGTGGTGGTGATCTCGAATCACCCGGACCTCGCCGATGCCGCGCGCGGCTATGGAGTGCCTTTTCACTATATTCCCGTCACCGCCGCAACCAAGGCGGAGGCCGAGGCTAGGCAACTCAGCCTGCTCCGCGAGCTCGCCGTGGATCTGGTAATCATGGCGCGTTACATGCAGGTGCTGTCGGCGGAGTTCCTTCGCGCCGCGCCACCCGTGATCAACATCCACCATTCCTTTTTGCCCGCGTTTGCCGGAGGGAAACCTTACCATCAGGCGTACGAACGCGGGGTAAAACTCATCGGGGCAACTGCCCACTACGCAACCGCCGTGCTGGATGATGGACCGATCATTCAACAAGATGTGGCCCGCGTGACGCACCGGCATGATGTCCCGGACCTCGTGCGCATGGGACGCGATTTGGAGCGCTTGGTTTTAGCCCAAGCGGTGCGAGTCCACCTGGAAACCCGGGTGCTGGTTTACGGCAAGAGGACTGTTGTTTTTGATTAATATTTAAATTAATGATTAATAATCAGTTAACTTAAATAAATTCGCGGCTTTACTGAGAGGAGAACGAATGTTTTGTTCACCGTCCTGATTTCTTAAAGCATGGCCGCTCCCTCCTCCACTCCCACTCCCTCTGCATCTGGTGACGACCGCAATCTCGTTACCATTGATGAAAGCTATCTGGCCCCCAGCTTTGAAGACCGCGTTCAGCTGTTCTTGGAGAAAAACGGTCGGGCTCTCTCCGTGATTGGGGTTGTCGCGGTACTTGGCCTGGCTGTTCGCTGGGGGTTTGAACAGTATGCCGCCTACCGCGAACATCAGGTACAGGCCGCCTATGCCGGTGCGACCAACGCGAAAGATCTTGAAACATTTGCCTCGGCGAATCCTGCCGCAGCTTTGTCCGGTGTGGCCCGACTGCGCATTGCCGATGAAGCCTATAAAACGGGTGATTTCCGCAGTGCAGCTGCGACTTATGGCTCCGCCGTCGCCTTATTGAAGGATACGCCGCTCGTGCATCGTGCACGACTCGGCTCCGCCCTCTCCTTGTTACAGGCGCAGGACACCTCGGCTCGGTCCGCCTTGGAAACACTGGCGAATGACGTCGCTTTGGCAAAATCATGTCGGGCTGAAGCGGCTTATCATCTCGCGGTTTTAGACCGCGACGCCGGCCGTAGCGAAGACGCTACGCGCTGGGCCGCCTTGGCTGCCTCGGTGGACACATCCGGTCTTTGGTCACAACGCGCTACCCAGCTTAGGGATTTACTCCCGGTCGCCCCGATCCCCGTTGCCGTGAATCCCGCCACTCCGGAGACGGCCGTAAGCTTTCCCGGCAACACTAAATAAGCCGGCTCACACACCCTTTCTCCTACTGGTTCTGGGAGACACCCGACGAGCCCGCCGATTCCCCAAACGGCGGGTTTCGTTTTTTCAGAAGTCCGTGCAGAAAATGAATTATCAAATTCCAGGTGCTAAGCATTGACTCCATTCCTCAAAAACGTCTCTTTCGTCGTCCGCATGGTTCTCGGGGTGTAGCTTAGTCTGGTAGAGCGCCTGGTTTGGGACCAGGAGGTCGTAGGTTCGAATCCTATCGCCCCGACCATCAGCGGAAGGATACCCCACAATCACCCTTTTAGGCATAAAATGGGGAGAAACTCAGATATTTGCGCCGATGATTGAGTCTCTGCTTGAATCGAGCGCTGAATAGCCTACGCACTAAAACGAACTCTTTAAAAATGGACCCGATTTCGCGCGAATCTTCACCCAGCTACCTGCCTATCGCAGGTCTAATTGCCGGCCTTGTCGGCCTGCTTCTCGGGGCAATTGCCCTGGCCAACGCTTCCAAGGCTAGCAAAGCGGCCGCAACGGCCAGCGAGCAAACCTCGGCCCTGACCACCAAGGTCGAGGGTGTTGAATCCACGCTTGCCACCGCCTCGGCCAATGCCGACACCGCGCTGCGCAATCTATCCAGCCTGAAGAATTCCACGCAGGAAGGCTTTAACACCGTTGCCACCGAGCTCGGCAAAACCAACGGGGAAATCGCCAAGCTTCAGGAAGCTGCCACCAAAGCAGCAAAACCCGTCAAAGCTGCAGACGGTAAATCGGCAGGTCCTGCCGTAGCAGGTCCGGATGAATACGTGGTGGTTGCTGGCGACACGGGTGCCAAAATCGCCCGCGCCAAGGGCGTGGGTCTGGCCGACCTCGTATCGGTCAATCCCGGTGTAAACTGGAGCGCGCTTAAAGTCGGTCAGAAGGTCAAGTTGCCCAAGAAGTAAATCGAAGTGCCCTTGGTGCCTTCTTAATTTTGGACCTCCCGCTCTGTTTGCGGGGGGTCTTTTTTTTGTCCATGTCTTCCGATTTACCCAGGTCTGCATGCGATCATGAATCGCTGTTAAATGCTCCGCCCATGCGCTGGGAACGCGGCGAGCCCAAGCTTCTCGCTCACACGCGTATCCTAGACTTGCAGAGCGTGCCTTTTCATCACCCGAAGCGCGGGGTCAGACGCGATTTCGTAATTGTGGATGCACCCGACTGGGTAAACGTCATCGCCCATACCGCCGATGATCGGCTCGTATTGGTGAATCAATTTCGCTACGGGATAAATGCGTTCTCGTGGGAAATACCCGGAGGCGTCATAGAACACGGTGAGGATCCCGTGCTGGCAGGCACCCGGGAGCTGTTAGAGGAAACCGGCTATTCCGGCGAGAGCGCACGTCTATTGGCCAGCATTCACCCTAATCCCGCGTTTATTCAGAATCGTTGTCATCTTGTTTTAGTTGAAAACTGCCGCCTTACCGCTCCGCCAGCGTGGGATCCCGATGAGGAGATTGAAGTCGCAACGCTACCCACCGCTGAAGTCTATGCCCGGGCTCGCGCAGGCGGCATCACCCATAGTCTCGCGCTCAGTGCGCTGATGTGCTTCGAACCACTTTGGCGTGCGCGGACACCCGGTTCGTCCGTTTGACTTAGCCGGCCACTCGCCTACTTCGTTACTCTCGTGATCCCGTCCGCGCCTCTCTTCGCCAATCATCCCGAATTATTAGCTTCCCCCGGTCGGGAAGAAAACTCGCGCGTGCCTGAAATTCTAGAAGCCGAAATCCGCCGCATCTACGCGCGAAGTCCGCTTTATCCGAAACGGTTTCCGCTGCATCAAGACCCGCTTCACTGGGCGTGTTACCGGGAAATACCCGCGCTTTCCAAAAAGGACATAGTCACCTTGGGTCACGAGGCGTTCTTTGAGGACTACAAAGTCATCGAGCGCGGTCTGGAGGAAAGGCGCTACGAGTACGAAGCCACATCGGGCACCACGCAGGGGCCGATGACGGTCATTATGGAGGACGGGTGGTGGAACTCCCAAACCGCTCGCGCCTACCGGGCGCATCCCTTGCTGGCTCCCTACGCGGACCGTCCGCATCGTAAATGCGTGCTCGCCCCGGTGGGGTGTTCATCGAATTTGTGCCCCTACGAGGACCACCCTTTCCCGCACCGTTACTTCGATGGCGTGGTGTATCTCAACCTCACCAGCGATCCCTTCGTTTTTCCCGAGAGCGAATGGGATCGTATTGTCACCGAACTCCAGGCCGTTCGTCCCGAAATCATCGAGGGTGAGCCGATCTACCTCTCGCTGCTGGCGCGAGCGGTGCTGCGCAGACGTGTATCGGTGCCCTCCTTGCGCGTGGCGATACTTACCTACGGAAAGGCGAGCCTGGTGCACAGCCGCCGCATCGCGGAGGCGTTCCCCTCGGCGAAGCAAGTGGATCTCTACGGCTCGACCGAGGCCGGTTATATTTTCGTGGGCGACGCCTTTCGCGGTAACTCCCAAGTGATCGACGACAATGTTTTCGTCGAGCTGGAGCCATTCCGCGGGCTGACGGATGTGTTTCAGCTCTATGTCACCACGCGCGACCGCGAGGCCATGCCGCTTTTACGCTACCACACGGGAGATGTGGTTCGTCGGTTGCCTACCGGCTACAGCGTCTTGGGGCGCGAGGGTGGATTACATTTTCGTTCCGACGCCCGGGTGATTTCTCCTACGGAGATCGATCAGGTAATTCCGGCTGATTTTGCCTGCTGGCATTACACGCTTACCCAAGCGGGAGACTCGCGTTGGAATTTCGATTACGTTGCCGAACAAAGCGCGCCGATCGGGCTCACTCACGCATTGGAGGAAGTTCTGGGTGACGGCGCACGCGTCGCCGCATTCCGCAAACGGTTAATCGCCCCGGCCGCCAGCGGGAAGTTCGCTCTCCTCAAACCGCTTGTTCGCTAAAACCAAGGCAGTGGGCGCAGGCGGCTCGTGCTCTAAGCGTTTTTTGCCCAAGACTCGGCAGGTTGTGTTTCATTTCATCAGCTGCGAACCTGTGTAGCTGTGCTAATATGCATGCGCAGGTCTGTTGCTGACATTAGCAACCCTTTACAACCGACAAGACGGCTTGTTAATTCCTCCTCTGTCCGCGCACTTCCGCGCCAATCCCGACCTCGATCCACTACCTGTATTCACCGCGATGAGCTTACTCGCCAACCTGTTCCGTTCCTCTATCGGCCGAAAGTTTCTGATGGCTGTTTCCGGTCTTATTTTGACCGGTTTCGCCTTTGGCCACTTGGCCGGCAATCTCCAGATCTTTTCGCATCCAGACAGGATCAATGGTTACGCCTATTTTCTCCAATCGCTCGGACCTGTGCTCTGGTTGGTTCGACTCGTGCTCTTGGGCGCGGTTGGCTTGCACGTCTGGGCCGCTGTCGCGCTTACGCTGGAAAGCAAGGCCGCCCGAGGGCCTTCCGACTACGGCGTCCACAAGTGGCTCGCCGCCACCATCGCCTCCCGCACCATGCGGATCAGCGGCTTGGTGGTGCTCGCCTTCGTGATTTACCATATCCTGCACTTCACCGTGGGCCTCGCCGGCACCGAATACTACAAGGGCAACATCGCCGAGGTGATCCTCGGTCATGATGTCCGCGAATTCGGCTTTCCCTTGGCATCCAAAGGCACCGCAGTTCACGACGTTTACTCGATGATCTTCATCGGCTTCGCGTCTCCTCTGGTCGCCGGTTTCTACATACTCGCGACCGGTCTGCTCGCCGTTCACCTCTGGCATGGTGCGGATTCGATGTTTCAAACCCTCGGTTTGCGCAGCTCCAAATGGTCCTGCTGCCTGCGCAAGGCCGTCGCTTTGTTAGCCCTCGGCTACTTCATCGGCAATTTGGCCATCCCCGGCGCTATCCTAAGCGGCTTGGCAAAACCCGCCGAAGGCACCTACGCCGCCAAGGTCCTCTCCACTCGCTAACCCCCGCACCCTTTAAACGTCATGGCCACCCTCGACTCCAAGATCCCCTCTGGTCCGCTCGCCGACAAATGGCGCAAACATAAAACCGAGATCAAACTCGTTAATCCGGCCAACAAGCGCAAATACCACGTCGTCGTGGTTGGCGCGGGTCTCGCCGGAGCTTCCGCCGCCGCCTCCTTGGCCGACCTCGGCTACCAGGTGACTTGCGTGGTTTTCCACGATTCGCCCCGCCGCGCCCACTCCATCGCCGCCCAAGGCGGCATCAACGCCGCCAAGAACTACCAGAACGACGGCGATAGCGTGTATCGCTTATTCTACGACACCATCAAAGGCGGCGACTACCGCGCTCGCGAGGCCAACGTGCATCGCCTCGCGGAGGTCTCGGTTAACATCATCGACCAGTGCGCCGCCCTCGGCGTGCCTTTCGCCCGTGAATACGGCGGCTTGCTCGCCAACCGCTCCTTCGGTGGCGCCCAGGTTTCCCGAACCTTTTACGCCCGCGGCCAGACCGGCCAGCAACTCTTACTCGGCGCCTATTCCTCGCTCTCCCGTTGCGTTGGCCAGAACACAGTCAAGCTCGTCACCGAGCACGAGATGAGCGACCTCGTCGTCGTGGACGGCCACGCCAAGGGCATCATCACCCGCGACCTCAAGACCGGCACACTCCACCGTTTCGCCGCCGACGCCGTCATCGTCGCCACCGGCGGCTACGGCAACGTATTCAATCTTTCCACCTACGCCCGCGGTTCCAACGTCACCGCCAGCTGGCGCGCTTACAAGCGCGGTGCCTGCTTCGCCAACCCGTGCTACACCCAGATTCACCCGACCTGTATCCCGGTATCCGGCGACTACCAGTCGAAGCTGACCCTGATGTCTGAGTCCCTCCGCAACGACGGACGCATCTGGGTGCCAAAGAAAAAGGAAGACGTTAAGAAAGCCCCCGCTTCCATTCCCGAAGCCGACCGCGACTACTTCCTCGAGCGCATCTACCCGAGCTTCGGTAACCTCGCCCCGCGCGACGTTTCTTCCCGCGCCGCCAAACGCATGTGCGACGAAGGTCGCGGCGTCGGCGAGACCGGTCTCGGCGTTTATCTCGATTTCGCCGACGCTATTCAGCGCTACGGCAAACAAGCCGCCGCCCGCGCCAACCTGCACGACCCCACAGCCGAGAAAATCCTCGAATTGGGCGAGGCCGCCGTCGCGGAACGTTACGGCAACCTCTTCGACATCTACAAAGAGATCACCGACGAGAGCGCCTACAAGCAGCCCATGCGCATCTACCCCGCCGTCCACTACACCATGGGCGGGCTCTGGGTGGACTATAACCTCATGAGCAACGTCCCCGGCCTCTTCGTGCTGGGCGAGGCGAACTTCTCCGACCACGGCGCAAACCGCCTCGGTGCCTCCGCCCTTATGCAAGGTCTCGCGGACGGCTTCTTCGTCATTCCTTACACCATCGGCGATTACCTCGCGGGTCAAAAACCCGGCAGCCGCCCCTCGCCCGAGCACGCCGCCTTCGCCGCCGCCGAGAAGAACGTCGCCGACCTCATCACCAAGCTCATGTCCATCAAGGGCAAAGAGCCGGTCGCCTACTACCACAAGAAACTCGGCAAAATCATGTGGGACCACTGCGGCATGGCCCGCACCAAGGAAGGCCTCACCAAGGGCATCGCCTTGATCCAGGAGCTTCGTGCTGAATTCTGGCGCAACGTGAACGTCCCCGGCTCGGCCGAGAACATGAACCAAGCCCTCGAAAAAGCCTGCCGCGTGGCCGACTACCTCGAACTCGGCGAACTCATGTGCCGCGACGCCCTCACCCGCGAGGAAAGCTGCGGCGGTCACTTCCGCGAGGAATACCAACACCCGGACGGCGAGTGCCTCCGCGATGACGAAAAGTTCGCCCATGTCGCCGCCTGGGAGTTCCAAGGCGAAGGCAAAGAGCCCCTGCGCAACACCGAGCCGCTCAACTACGAGACGGTCAAGATGAGCGTCCGCTCATACAAGTAAACCACCTGATCAACCCTCAGCCCACACCTTACGATGGTCGCCACCGCCCACTCCGCTCCCTCCACCACGCCGATCTCCATCACGCTCCGCGTCTGGCGTCAGGCCGGCCCCGCCCAGCCGGGCCGCTTTGTCGAGTATCCCGCCAAGGATCTCAACCCCAACATGTCCTTCCTCGAAATGCTCGACGTCGTAAACGACGGGCTCGAGGGCAAGGGCGAAGACCCGATCGCCTTCGCCCACGATTGCCGCGAAGGCATCTGCGGCACCTGCTCGCTGGTCATCAACGGCAAGCCCCACGGCCCCCACAAGGGCGTCGCCTCCTGCCAGACCTACATGCGCAGCTTCGCCAACGGCGATGTCATCGTGGTCGAGCCCTTCCGCGCCAAGCCCTTCCCGGTCATCAAGGATCTCGTCACCGACCGCTCGGCCTTCGACGCCATCCAGCAAGCCGGCGGCTTCGTCACCGTGCGCGCCGGTTCCGCCTGCGATGCCAACGCCATCCCGGTCCCGAAGGACGACGCCGACCTCGCCATGGACGCCGCCCAGTGCATCGGCTGCGGTGCCTGCGTCGCCGCCTGCAAAAACGCCTCCGCCATGCTCTTCGTTTCCGCCAAGGTCTCGCACCTCGGTCTCCTTCCCCAAGGCCAGGCCGAGCGCGATTCCCGCGTGCTGAACATGGTCGCCAAGATGGACGAGCTCGGCTTCGGCAACTGTACCAACCAATACGAGTGCTCCGCCGCCTGCCCGAAGCTCATCTCCCACGATTTCATCGCCCGCATGAATCGCGACTACATCGGCGCTTCCTTCCGCCAGGCCTTCAAGCCCAAGAGCACCTCCACCGCAGGCGGAGCTTGATGCGCCAAACTGCGACGACGACGCCTTACAGCCCGCGTTCCCTTTATGGGACGCGGGCTTTTTGTGCGCTTAAACTGCGCGCTGCGGCGCGCTCAAAACATCGCGATCGCCCTAGCACTCTCCAACGCGACCCAACCCAAGCCACCGGCAGCAGCCAGCTTGACCAGACCCTTGACAATCTTTTGGCGGCGAATCCGGCGATCATAACGGTCGGCACGCCGGGCACTGAAGCAACCGCTGGCGTCCACGAAGCTCACGAACTGCGCATTGCGAATGGCGGTGCGACGAATGCGCGCGTTATCCACCCGGCCCATTTGGACGGGAGGACGACGAAAAAAATTCAAAAACACTCGCAACATAAAGCTCTGCACCAAGGCGTGAATTTTGGATGGTCTTCGCAAGGGAAAACCCGCCAAGTTGCGCCTTTTTCAGGTCTCTTTACCAATCGCCATTCCCTGACATGCACCACTTCCACTACGCCGGTTCCAATCTCCAATGCGAAAGCGTCGATCTCGCCGAGATCGCCCGCCTCTACGGCACACCGACCTACGTTTACAGCGCGGCCACCATGGCCGATAACTACAACCGCCTGGCCAGCGGCTTAAAGGGCCTCGATCTCCAGATTTGCTACGCGATGAAGGCAAACTCGTCCCTCGCGATTCTGCGTCATTTCGCGAATCTCGGCGCCGGATTCGACTTGGTCAGCGGAGGCGAAGTCCGCCGCGTACTCGCCGCCGGCGGCGACATCAAGCGCTCCGTATTTGCCGGCGTCGGCAAGACCGAGGCCGAGATCGAGCTGGCCTTGAAAAACGGAATTTTCGCCTTTCACGTCGAGAGCGAGCCCGAAATTGCCCGCATCAACCACGTGGCCGGAAAACTGGGGGTCAAAGCCCCCATCGCCATCCGCATCAACCCCGACGTGGATGCCCACACCCACGCGAAAATCACGACCGGCAAATCCGACAACAAATTCGGTATTCCGCTCGCCCATGCCGCCGCCGCCTACGAGACCGCCGCGCGGTTCCCTCACATCCAGATCAAGGGCGCGCAGATGCACATCGGCTCCCAACTCACCAGCCTCGCGCCCTTCGTCGAAGCGGTAAAAAAAGTCGCCCCCTTCGTCGCCGATCTCAAAGACAAGTATGGCATCACCTATTGGTCTATCGGCGGCGGCATCGGCATCATCTACAAAGACGCCCTCGCCAGCGGCTCCCCCGAATGGTGGAGCGGCCAACCGGCCGAGACGCGCCCGCTCACCCCCGAGGCTTACGGCGAGGCGCTCACGCCCTTGCTCGTTCCGCTCGGGCTGAAGATCGTGCTCGAACCGGGCCGCTACATGGTGGGCAACGCCGGCGTGCTCCTCTCGCGCGTCGAATACCTCAAGCGCGGCAAAGGCAAAAACTTCCTCATCGTGGACGCCGCCATGAACGATCTCGTGCGCCCCGCGATGTATGACAGCTTTCACGAAATCGTGCCCCTGCACCGCGATACCGAGCGCCCCGCGCTGGTCGCCGACGTGGTGGGACCGGTCTGCGAAAGCGGAGATTGTTTCGCCAAGGACCGTCCGCTCCAGTCCGTCGGCGAAGGCGAATATATCGCCTTCATGAGCGCCGGAGCTTACGGCTACACCATGTCCAGCCGTTACAACACCCGCAGCATGGCCGCCGAGGTGCTGGTGCAGGGCGGCGCGAGCGATTTGATCAACGCTCGCGAAACCTTCGAACAGCAGATTCAAAACGAAAAACTGCCCGCGTTTCTCACCAAGTAAGGTGCCGCAAGCGGTCGGCGCTGCTCGTGTCAGCTCGCCAACGTCTTCGGAGCGGTCACCGAGGTTTTCCTTCTTAGCATCGAAACCCCGGTGACCACCAAGGTAAGCAAACCGAGTCCGACCCAGAGTATATAAAAAGGTCTTCCCTTGGGTCCCAGCCAGTTACCTTGGTGAATGTTCATCAGCAGACTTTGGGTGTCTTTCTCGAAGCCGAAAACCAGTTCGCCGTAGTGGTGAAGCAAACCGGTACTTGCGCTGGCAAACAAAGGCAGGACCAACACCCACGCCACGATACGATGCCAGCGACGCGAACCCGTCTTGGCCCGTGACTTCCACAGCAGCACCGCTCCGCTGATAGTCAGGGCGAGCAGTCCGAATCCGACCATGCTGGTGTAAACCAGCGATGCGCCCTTCCCGAGCCACATTCCGGTGTGGAAATCCAGCACCTGATTACCCACTTCCTTTGGCATACCGAACCAAGAGCGACCGATGCGATAGGTCAGTCCGGTCAGGGCGACGAGGATCAACGGGGCGGCCAACCAAGGCGAAAGGCTCCGGTGGAGCGGACGGGATACAGGTTTCATGGATGTTAAATTTAGGGGATCGAGTACCCTGAATGTTTAAAATCTGACTGCGTTGCTGGGTCTTAGGTTTCTACTCTCAGCACGTACACAACGCCCTTCTCGCTCCCGACCGCAAGGAATGCATCATCGGGCGACCATACGAGTTTGGTTGCCGCCGCCGGCATTTTAACCGTGGCGCGCAAGGGTTGCGGGCGGTCCGGACTCCAGAGCTGAAGCACCCCGTCTTTGCTGGCGGCGGCGAGCAGCCCGTGGCGGTTTTGAAAGGCTACCGCGACCAGGGGCGCATCGTGGGGCAGCATCCCCGGCTCGCGTCCCTCGGGGCCCGTGCCCGAACAATCCCAGACGCACACGTCCTGCCCGCCGGTGGTGGCGAGTTTTTGGCCGGTGTGGTCGAAGCTGATTTGGCGGACCTTGGTCTCGTAGCCGCTCATGTGGAATTCCTGGTCCTCTTCGGGCAACCAGAGGTGCACGCTGGGGTCGGCGTTGCCCGAGACCAGCCAGCGTCCATCGGGCGGAGACCAGGCGAGTGTGGAAATACCGTTGGCGTAGGCGTATTCCTTTTGGGCGAGGTGATCGTCGGCGTCCCACAGGCACACACCACCGAAGTAGGCGGCGGCCAGCGCGCCCCCTTGCGGATGCCAGGCGAGGGCCGTGAGGGTTTTAGGCGCGGGTTTGAAGCGGTGGGAGACGCTCGCGTCTGAGTTAAGAAAAACCAAGTCGCGGCCCGAAGCGGCGGCGAGCAAAGGTGCACCCGAGCCAGACGCGGGTCGCCAGGCGAGTTGCTCGACCCACGCGGAACCGAGCGTGGCGGTGGCGAGGTGCTGACCCGCTGCGGCGTCCCAGAATTTGACCGCGCCGTCCTGCCCGCCAGAGGCGAGGGCGGCGGATGCGCCAGGACTCGGAGCGAAAGCGAGCGCATTGGTGCCGTCGGTGTGTCCGGGTAGTTCGCGACGGTTTTCTCCGGTGGACCCGGCAAAAAGGTAGATCGGCCCGGCCTGAGAGGCGGCGGCGAGGAGATCCCCGTCTGGCGACCAGACGAGATCGATCACGTAATCATCGAGGGCGGCGGCCCAGACTTTGTGCAACTGCATGGGCGCGCAGGTTGCGCGATGCGACAGGCTTGTCCACTCCGCCATTAAACGCCGGGGCGGCATTTTTTTCCGGCAGTAAGCGGGCCTCCAGTAAAACCTGCATATAAAGCTCATTAATTATTGTTAAATAATGATTAAAGAAACTGGCATCGCCTTTGCTTAACACGTGGCATGAGTTTAGCCACGGTCAAAAATGTTCCTTACTCCGAGCCTGCGGATGCACGCTGGGCGGAGTTGGAGCGATGGACCTTGGAGGCCTGCGTATTGCGTGCCGAGGGTCGCGAAGCGGAGGCGGTGCGGGTCTTGCAGGAGCGCATGCCTTCGCTCATCCGCGATTGGAGCGCGCAGTGCCGGCTGCCCAAGCCCGCCATCCAGGAGCGTTTGCGGCGCATGTTTTCCGAAAAGCAGGACTTCGTTGCCCGCGGCCTCGCCCAACGACGCCTGATCACGTCCGAGCTTATCGCTCGTGGTCGTGACATCGCGGCGAGCGCCCCCCGGCCTGCCAACGTTACCTCCGCCTCGGGCGCAGGCGCTTCCGGGCGTTCGTCTGCGCCGGTCGGTCTGCGTCAACGCGTGCCTCTGGGCGACGTCGTCGGCATGCTCGATGGCTTGGCCGAGGCCGAGCGCGAGGCCCGGCGCGAGGCGATCTGGCCTCTGCGTTCCCCGGCCACGTTTGCCGCCGCCGAGCTTTAATTTTCCCGCTTCCCCCACCCAACCCAAACCCAAGTCACGCTAATCGTCATGTCCAAGCTCACCACCATCCAAGCCTCCGCTCGTGTAACCTCATCCGCCATCATCCCCGCCACCGCCACCGATACTTTGTTGGTCGGTCTGGATTGGGGCACCAATCTTTCCAGCCTGCACGCCGCCCGTGGCGACAGCACCGAGTTGCTGGTGCAGGAGCAAATCCCCACCGTGGTCGGCTACGCGCAGGAAAACATCCTCGATGGCGTGCTCCCCGGCGATGCCCGCGTGCTCTTCGGCAAGCAGGCGCAGAAACACCGTCAACACATGCGTCTGGTGCGTCCGCTTCAAGGTGGCGTGATCGCCGACCGCGAAGCCGCCAAGGAGTTCGCCCGCCATCTGCGCACCCGTCTGCCGGAAAACGCCGGCGAGATCCGCGCCGTTATCGGCATGCCCGCCAGCTCCGATCTCGCCGCCCGCGAAAACGCCCGCGCCGCCGTGCAGGGTGTTTTCCAAAAAGTGATCTTCGTGCCGGAGCCCTTCCTCGCCGCCCTCGGCTACCGCGACGACGACCGCCTCAACGATTCCGAATACCAAGATCCGGTGCTCAACTCCCTCTACGTCGATATCGGCGCCGGCTCGACCGACGTCTGCATCGTGCAAGGCCGCTACCCCACGGTGGACGACCAGCTAAGCGCACCCTTCGCGGGCGACGCCGTGGACCAGATCATTCTTGATGCCGCGCATATCGCCTATCCCGACGCCGGCCTCACCCTCGCCAAAGTGCGCGAGGTGAAGGAAAAATATTCCTGCGTGATGGGCGACGAAGGCCAGCAACCCGCCATCGCCACGGTGATGGTAGGCGGCAAGCCGATGAAAATCGACCTCACCGCCCAGATCGCCGCTGGTTGCGCCGCGCTGCTGCAAAAGACCTTTGAAATGACCAGCGAACTGGTCGGCCGCGCCGATCCCGATTCGGTGAGCGAGTTGTTGCAAAACGTGATCGTGACCGGCGGCGGCAGCCTCATCCGTGGCTTTGGCGTAGCCTTGCAAACCAAGCTGCTCGAAGAGGGCTTTGAAAACCCCCGCGTGCGTGTGCTTGGCCAAGGCTATAAGGACTATGTGGCGCGCGGCGCCTTGAAGACCGCCCGCCAAGCGCAGGACCGCCACTGGCAAAACATCCTCGGCTGATTTTCGCCGAAAAACTTTGGTTTGAATTGGGCGGAGGGCCGGTTCGCTACGGCGGACCGGCCCTCTTTTTTTGCCCCTTCGCGTCAGGTCGCGAACGGGTTGTTTTCCCGTTCGTGGGCGATGGTGGTCAATGGACCGTGCCCGGGCGCGATGACCGTATCGGGCGGGCAAAGACGGAGCACACGCGCGACTTGTTCGCGCAGCCGTTTGCAGCAAAAGTAACCGCCGCCAACTGAACCGGCAAAAAGCAGGTCGCCGCTGATTAGCAATGGTGCGGCGTAGGGTGCTCCACGCGCACGCACAAGATAGGCGTTGTGCGCTTCGGAATGACCGGGAGTGGCGAGTGTTTCGATCACGTAGCCGGCACATTCCATCCGCGCACCGTCGGTCAAACCGGCGGCTCCGTTAACCTTGGCCCCAATGGGGGCGAAGACCGGTGCCGCAGGATGCAAACGCCTCACCTCGGGCAAGCCGCCCGTGTGCTCGGTCTCGGCGTGGGTAAGGAAAACCGCCGCCACCCGTTCGACTCGCGCGGGCCAGGCCCGACGCAGCCGCATGGCGTCCGGGCCGGTGTCGAAAAGCACCCCTTCTCCGCCACGACAATCGGTGATAAGATAGGCGTTGGCCGTCCCGAGACCATGGGGCGCACGCAAGGGAAAGAGGCAAAAAGGCAGCCCGGAGATCACCGGCAGCGGGTAACGATTGGCGGCCAGCGCCTGCACGCCGCGCGGGTTCATCCCTAGGGCGTGCGCAAGACGATCCAGCTCGGGCGCGGTGAAATCGTAGCGGTAATCGATGGCGTCGCGTATTCGTTCCGCGCTCACATCGGCGCGCTCGGACAATGCCTCCGGAGTCAGACCGGCCTGGCAGAGACCCTTTTCGAGGATGTCACCCAGCTCGTCCTCCAAAAGTGTCTGTTCGATGACCATGCCCGAGCAAAACCCGCGAATAACGAATGTCCAATGACCAATGTCCGAAGCCCTCGTTTAAGGCGCTTGCGGCACCAAACCCTCGGGGCCGAGGCGCTGCACGAGCTCGGCAAGCAAGGGTTCCTGCTCCAACAGCGACCAGGGCGCGTTACTCGAAATACGAACGAAGAGCTGCCCCTGAGGCCTGCGTGCCCCCTGCTTTAGCATCAGGGTAATCAAGCTCAGAGCCGATCCGGGTGTGGCATAGGGCACGGGGTTACGATCTGCGAAATGCCAGAACCAGGCGTTGCAAGCAGTTTCGCCGAGCAGAAAAACCCGTTGTTGCGCGGGGGCGAGCGTTCGGTCTCCGACCTTGAGTTCCACCTTGCTAGAGGCACCTTTGGCCGTGCGCCAGCCAGCGCCCGGCCAACAGGCATCCGGTGTGTGCGAGGCGACCAAACTAACCGGCACCTGACCCGCCGCCCATGCAGCGAGATACACCGTAACCACTATGAGTCGTTCGGGCGGCCCGCTCACGTAGGTGCGTTGCAGCAGGTTTTCCGTCCGTCAGGATTAATGAACGCGTGAAATTAAGCGCGAGCGCCCAAGGCGCGGCCACCACGACCACAGTAGCGCGAGCCAGCCAGCCGCGTGGAAGGACGGCGGCGAGAAACACCGCAGCATATACGCAGGAAAACAAACTGCGCACCCCGCTGCAGGCTTCGTCCACGCCAACTTGTCCGTGCGGGAGTTCGGTCACGTCACCCATCCGGTGCGCCGCCACGCCAGCCAGGTCAAGGCTGCGAACAACCAGCTCAGTTATCCAAAGCTGTAACTCCAGCGTAATCCTCATCTGCGTGCCGGGTGGCAAAGGAGCGCTTAAAAAATGAGGATCAAGATCGCACCGGAGCAGGCGTTCAACGGCAGCAGGCGCACTGCGCGATGCGCCGCCACGAATCCGGCGCTTGCGAGCAACAGGCAGAGGGCGACGGTGCCGAGCCAGAGCGAAAGCGGACTTTGGGCGGTGAGCGCGGCGGCGCTGAGGCCAGTCGCTACGAGCGTCACCATGGCCATTAAACCCATACAGAGAGTGAACGCCGCCCAACCGCGCCCTCCGGAGTGGTATCGCTTGGGCCCACGTCGGGCCTCGGCGATCAGCGCCAGGCCTGCGGACAGCATGAAAACTCCGTGGGCAAGATCGGGATTGGATATCCATTCCGGCCCCAGATACGCCAACCAACCGGCGAAAAGGCCCGCGAGTCAAAGCAGGCAGATAACCGCGAATACGTTCAAATCCGCCGCATAATCGACTGTGACCCCGGACGCGGATGATCTCAAATTGGGCGGGGTGGACATGCGACGGAACGGGACGGCCGAAAAAACGAGAATAATGCTCAGCTTGATGCTAAAACGCCGGAACTGGCCAGCCCGCACTGCACGAAGCGCGGAAGATATGAGTTCCTTTGAGGAGAAGCCTCTGAATACATCCCGTTTGCGGCGGGATTAAGAAAATGGCGATTTTTTTGGGAGGATACAAAGGGGTGAAATGGCGCGAGAAATGGCATGGGATGGCATTTTCGTGCTTTTGGCGATGTAGAGGCATGGCTCCGCCCGGCTCAGAAGGCGGCGAGCAGGACGCGACGCAATTGGTAAAGGTTAGAGAGGGCGAAGAGCAGATGCAGACGGGCGGTGTTCTTCTTGAGTCCGTAGTTAACTTGATAATAGGGGCGCGACCACCTCAGCCAAATCCGCCCACGGCACCACCTGATTCATGCCGTCCAGAAAACGATCCGCTCATACGCGCGTGATCAGGCAGCCCAGCGAAATAGAAGTGGCTCGTTGTATTAATTTATATCTTTACCACTTTCCTGATAAAGTTTTACAGAATATTTTCTGTTTTAATTGGTTCCCTAAACGAGTTAAGCCGTCGCGCCGCCGACTTTTTTGGCGGCGCGACGGCTTTTTCGGCGTTAACTCAAAAGTAGCCCTACACCCCGGTCCATTGCGCTTCTTCTCATGAAACACCCTGTCATTTTCGCCTTAGCCGCCGTGCTGGCAATCCATTCCCTCCCCGTGCCTGCCTCCGCCGCCGACTCTCCGGTGGCCCCGAAAACCCCTACGGCCTCGTTTCCGCTCAAAGATGTCCGCCTGCTGGGCGGGCCTTTCTCCGAAGCGGCCGCCGCCAACCGTGAATACCTGCTCGTCCTTGAGCCCGACCGGCTGCTCGCGCCCTTCCTGCGCGAGGCTGGGTTCCCCCCCCGCAAACCCTCATATGGGAACTGGGAATCCAACCGCCTCGACGGTCACACCGCAGGCCACTACCTCTCGGCGCTCGCCAACATGGTGGCGGCCGGCCACGATACGGACGGCCAGCTTGAGCGCCGCCTCGACTACATGCTCTCCGAGATAGAACGCTGCCAGCAGGCCAATGGCGATGGCTACATCGGCGGCGTTCCCGGCAGCAAAGCTTTCTGGGCCGAGGTCGCCAAGGGCGACGTCGGCGTCGTCGGGAGGAAATGGGTGCCGTGGTATAACATCCACAAAACCTACGCCGGCCTGCGCGACGCCTACCTTGTCGCCGGCAAACAGCAGGCCCGCTTGCAGTTCCTCCGCTTCACCGACTGGTGCGTGAACATCGTCTCCCGCCTGTCCGATGCGCAGATGCAGCAGATGCTCGGCCGGGAATACGGCGGCATGAACGAAACCCTCGCCGACGCCTATGCCATCACCGGCGACCAACGCTACCTCGAGACCGCCAAACGCTTTAATCACCGCAAGATTTTCGATCCGCTAATCGCCCATAAGGACAAGCTCACCGGCCTACACGCCAACACCCAGATCCCGAAGATCGTCGGCATGGAACGCATCGCTACGCTCTCCGGCGACGAACGCCTAGACGAAGGCGCCCGATTCTTCTGGGATACCGTAACGAAAACCCGCAGCGTCGCCTTCGGCGGCAACAGCGTCTCTGAGCACTTCAACGCCCCCAAGGATTTCCAGGGCATGCTCCAGCACCGTGAGGGACCGGAGACCTGCAACACGTACAACATGCTACGGCTCACCGAGCAGCTCTTCAACGGCAAGCCCGCAGCCGAATACGCCGACTACTACGAACGCGCATTATTCAACCACCTGCTTTCGGCGATCAACCCGCACAAGCCCGGATACGTCTATTTCACCCCGATTCGCCCCGGTCACTACCGGGTGTATTCCCAGCCCGACACCTCGTTCTGGTGCTGCGTGGGCACCGGCATGGAAAACCCCGGCCGCTACGGCCAGTTCATCTATTCCAAGGACGCCGACGGGATTTATGTGAATCTCTTCATCGCCTCCGAACTGAAAGTCGCACCCGGCTTCACCTTGCGTCAGGAAACCCGCTTTCCCTACGAAGAGTCCAGCCGCCTGAGCCTGAAGCTCGCCAAGCCCTCGGTCTTCAACCTGCGTGTCCGCCATCCCTCCTGGGTGCCCGGAGGCCGGTTCACTGCCAAAGTCAACGGCCGCCCGGTCGAGGTCGCCAACTCCCTGCCGACCTCCTATCTTGAGATCAGCCGCGAGTGGCGAGACGGCGACCTAGTGGAAGTTAGCTTGCCCATGAGCACGCGCCTGGAGCGTCTGCCGGACGGTTCCAACTGGGTGGCTGTCCTACACGGCCCGATCGTCTTGGCCGGACTCGACGGCGAGAGGGACATGCCGGGGCTTTACGCCAGCGATGCAAGCATGGGCTATATCGCAGGGGGGCCTCTCGTGCCCCTGGACAAAGTGCCTTCACTGCTCACGACCGAAGACGAGTTGCTCAAGCACATCGTGCCCGATCCCGAAGCCGGCCCGTTCCGCTTCCGCATCAAGGACGTGATTGAGCCGACCAATCCAGTCGGAATCCCGCTCGCTCCGTTCTTCTCGCTGCACGACCAGCGTTATCAGATTTATTTCCAACTCACGACTCTGGCCGATCTAAAAGCCCGTCAAGAGTCGCTCGCAGCTGCGGAACGTGCCCAAGCCGCCCGCGAGGCTGCCACCCTCGACAATGTCGCCATCGGCGAGCAGCAGCCCGAGGCAGAGCATGACTTCAAAGGCGAGGGCAGTGCCAGCGGCACCGCCGAGGGTCGCCGCTGGCGCGACGGTGCTGCGCTGCAATACACCCTTGATCCGCGCGGTAGCAAGGCGGTGGACCTTGAGGTCACTTACTGGGGCGGGGATTCGGGTCGTGTATTCGATATCTTTGCCAACGGCCAGCTTCTCGCCACTCAGGAACTCAAAGCCGATCAGCCCGGGAAGTTTTTTTCCGTGCGTTACCCTTTGCCCACAGAGGTGCTCGCCGCTTCCAAGGATGGTCGTGTGGTCGTCCGCTTCGCCGCCCGCAAATGGACGGTCGGCGGTCTGTTCGACCTGCGCCTGATGAAGAGCGGCAACTGACGCCACCGTCTCAAACCCGCCATGGCCGCCGTTCTCATATTTTGCGGACGGCGTTTTATTGCACGCGAACGGCGGCCGGGAGAGAGTCGATTTCGTGGAGGAGTTGCCGGGTGCTCAGCCAGTCATGCCATAGGCCTTCGCGGTAAAACTGCATGGAAGGCATGAAGGCGTGATCGACTAACTCGCGCACGGCGGGCAGGTCTTGTTGAGCGGCGGCGGTGCGGCCTTGCTCGATGCGTGCCATGATACGTATGGCCAGCGCATAGGCGTCGCGGGACTGTTCGTTGTCATCCATGGAGAGCGCCCGGTCGCACCACGCCTCGGCCTCGGCGTACCGGTGGTTGCGCAGGTGCCAGAGTCCCAGTACAGCGCAACGCCAGGCAACCAGGCGGTTGGAGACCGGGCCGGTCCTCGACACGTCGATTGACTTTTCCGCCACCTCGGCGAGGCGGCGGAGTTTCACCAGAACATCGGGAGGGGGCGCGTGTTGCAGGCAGATTTTGAGCACATGTTCGGCAGCAATGGGATTGGTGGTCGTCCCTAACCGTTGCAGCAGCATTAATTCAAAGTAATGATAGGTGTTTATCTCGCCGGCCTCAATCAATGTAGGCGCAATGGGGATCAGATCACGCGTGGCGTTATCGGACATGTCCCTGTCGTCAAAACGGTTGACTTGCGACAGCGCGAGCAAGCGTTTGGCCGCGGCGTTCCAATCGCCTCGCATGGCGCTCCACACGGCGAGATCGCGAAACACGTTACTGGCTTCAAGGGATGGCTGGGTGAGGGTTCCGCCCATCAGCTCGATCTCGGCATTCGCCTGCGCGTGTTTGCCTTGGATTAGATGGATGGCGGCCTTGGTCACGTGTTCGCGTTTCTCGGCCTCTTTCCGCAGTTTGACCTGCTGGAGTTCTGCGGCCTGAGCCCGGAAATACAGGATGGTGGAAGTGGTAAAGCCGCCGAGCAGGATGATGGCGGCCGCGGCGATTGCGGCTGCGGCGATGAGGTTGCGCCGGATGAGTTTTTTAAGGCGATAGAGATTGCTTGGCGGGCGCGCTTCGACCGGCTCGTGGTGGAGGAACCGCCAGAGGTCGTCGGCCAGGTCGCGCACAGCCGGGTAACGGCGTTCGCAGTCTTTTTCGATCGCCTTCATCACGATCCAGTCGAGATCGCCGTGCAACTCGGTCGCCTGCACTCCGGCGGCGCCGGCCTTGGCGGCTTGTTGCGAGGGGTGGAGCGGTTCGTCGTGCGAGACACGGCGGCGCATCTCGTCCATGCCGGCGCCGATGAGCTCCGTGTTGTCAAACGGGGGCCGCCCTGCGAGCAATTCGTAGAGAATCACACCTAGGCTGTAGATGTCGCTGCGCGTGTCGGTGTCCGCAGCGTTGCCTCGGACTTGCTCCGGGCTCATGTAGGCGGGGGTGCCGATGGGCTGGCCGTGAATTGTCATCATCGTCAGGTCGGACTCCTGGGCGGCGGTGACCTTGGCGATGCCGAAGTCGATGACTTTGGGCACGGGTTCGCCGTCGATGAGTGTGACGAGGATGTTGGCGGGTTTGAGGTCGCGGTGGATGATTCCCTTCTGATGGGCGTGTTGCACGGCGGAGCACACCTGGCGGAAGAGAGTGAGTCGGGCGGGCAGAGGGAGCGCGTTTTGAGTGCAGTAGTCGGTGATCCGGGAGCCGTGAACCAGCTCCATGACGAAGTAGGGCCGGCCGGCGGCGGTGGCGCCGGCGTCGATGACGCGGGCGATGCCGGGGTGCTCCATTCGGGCGAGGGTCTGGCGTTCGGCCTCGAAGCGCGCGATGACCCGGCGGGTGTCCATGCCGAGTTTGAGTATTTTGAGGGCGACTTTGCGCTCGACGGGGCGCGATTGTTCGGCCTCGAAGACCATGCCGCCGCCGCCTTCGCCAAGACGCGCGACGAGACGGTAGACGCCGATGACCGAACCGATGTCGACGTTGCTGTCTGATGCGGCGGGGCCGAACAGGCCGTTGGGGAGGGTCATGCCGCTGCTGATCTGTTCAAGCAGAGTGCCGGCCTCTTCGTGGTCGGCCAGCATCGCCTCGATGTCACGACGCAGGCGTTCATTGCCCGCGCAGGCGCGTTTCAAGTAGATAGTGCGCGCATCACCAGCAGCGAGATCGAGCGCCGAGAAAAAAATCTCCTCCGGGTCGGGCGGTTGGATCATGGCGGCCTCCGGAGAAAGCTCAGTCTTTGGCCGACTGCTTCAGCCAGCGCATGAGCCAGACTTTGGCGGCAGCCCAGTGGCGTTCGACGGTGCGTTCGCCAATTCCCATGCTGCCGGCGATCTCCTGTGGGGTCAGATCGGCGAAAAATCGCGCGATGACTACTTGGGCGCGCTCGGGGTGCACCTTTTCCAGCTCGGTGATGGCTTCGTCGATGAGCAGCACGCGCTCGTCGGTGTCGGGGGCGGCGATGCCGCTGAAGGTGCCGTCATTGACCGCGATCTGGCCGCCGCCGTGGCGCTGGCGGGATTTGCGGCGGGCGTTATCGATGAGGATCCGGCGCATCGTGGTGGTGGCCGCCGCGAGGAAGTGGCCGCGGTCCAGCCAGACGTGCTCGCCTTTGGAAAGGCGTAGCCACGCTTCGTGAACCAGCATGGTCGGTTGCAGCGTGTGGTTACCGGGTTGCCCAGCCATGCGTCGCGCCGCGATCCAGCGAAGCTCCCGGTAAAGTTCGGGATGCAGATCGGCCGGGTTCAAAAGCGCGGGGGACGGATTTGCCTGATTGTCGGGTGGATTGAACACGTCGGGGACAGGGGAGAAGGGGGAACCGTGAACGCGAGCAACTTGTAGTCTGCTTCAGAGGATCAGAGAAAGTAAAGGGACGGTTTGGGTCCGCGATAGAGAAGGGTGAGAAGGTTGGCGGCATCGCCCGTGGAATGGCATTAAGAAGCCTCTGAAAACATCCCGTTTGGGGCGGGATTAAGAAAATTGCGTCATCCAACCCGGAATCACTGAGGTGATAGCATAACTGCAAGCAATGCAGACGCAGCAACAACCCGACTTCCGTCTTTGGCCGCCCCGTTCCAGTAACTTGATAATAGGGGCGCGACCACCTCAGCCAAATCCGCCCAGCGCACCACCTGCCCCATTTCGACCTGAAAACGATCCGCTTATGTGCGCTTGGTCAGGCAGCCCAACGAAGGAAACGTGGCTCGCTGTATTCCTTTATATCTTTACCAATTCCCTGGTAAATTTTTACGGAATATTTTCTGGTTTTTTCAGAGGTTCCCTAAGTAGGTATTCTCAGTCGGCAAAGGTTGTTTTTTTCGAGGTAAACGGTGTTTTCTGTGCCCATGCTGCCCCGCATTACCTACCGGCTGCTCGCACTGTGCGGGATTATATTTGGACTTACCGGTTTGTTGGTGGCTGGCTCCGCGACCAATATCACCGGACTCAGTAGTGTTCGGCAGCGCACCTGCTAATCGATGGGCGATGGGTTCGAGAGGCAAATTGATGCGCCCAAAAGCATAAATCCAAGAGAGGGAAGCAGCCCGTCGTCGGAAAATGGGCAGGCTGCGCC
>JAPLTN010000099.1 GCA_026398135.1 Verrucomicrobiota bacterium | reverse complement strand
GGCGTGTTGTCAGCCCTCTCCAACTCTCGCAGGGCCACAAGTTGCTCATCATCCAAGACCAAGGGAATAGCTCGTCTCGCCATGACAAGAGCCTGTGTGAAATCCGAAATATGTAAAGACATTAAGTGGCCAGAACACTAGGACGTGCCGGCGAAGCCTATTTCACGTCCGCGTTGGCGAAGGCGGCATATACCGTGCCGAGCAGATTCTCCGGCGTCACCCGCTCGAAGTCCTCGACCTCGTTGTTAAAGCCCACCGCCCGCCAGCCTCGCGCATCCCGCGCGATCAGCCGGTGCAAAACCACCCCGCCATGTTGATTCCGGTAGGCCACATTCATGCCCGCGCTCAGCCTTTCGTAAGGGACTTTTTGCAACACCAGCACCGTGTTTTCCCCATAAATCGGGCGCATGGAAACCCCGGCGCCAATCACCGTGAGTCGATTCGGGTCGAGACTCGCGATCGCCTCCGCATCGCGCCACGCTTGGTTACGGGTAACATTGGTGCTCGGCGGCGGCACGCTCGCATCCCGGACTACCCCGGAGGGTTGATCGTTCGGGGCGGCGCAACCCGCGAGCCACCAAGGCGCGACAAACACGCTCATTGCCGTCAAGCGGCGCAATAGAAGTGAACTTGGCGTTTGCGTGAAACGTAACATTAGCTGTTTATCAGGTGCTGGCCCTGAGATTTATCCCTTTAGATTACACCTATGAAGCGACTTGTCATTATCGAAGACCAAACCGCGATCCGTGAAATGTTGGTCGAGCTGCTCCATCTGGACAAAAACTACCAACTGGTCGGCGAAAGCGGCGACGGCCAGACCGCCTTGGCTCTCTGCCTGGAAACCAAGCCTGACCTCCTTGTCCTCGACGCCAAACTCCCCGGCCTGAACGGCGTGGATCTTCTGCGTCGTCTCGTGAAAACCCTTCCAAACGTGCGAGTGCTGGTTTTCTCCGGCCACGAAAATCCGGTGCTGGTGCGCGAGATGCTTGAAGTGGGCGCGCATGGCTTCGTCGAGAAAACCGCCGGCCTGAGCGAATTCCGCAAAGGTCTGGCCACCGTCGCCGGCGGCGGCACCTATTTCGGCCCCGCCGTGGCCTCGCTCCTGCGCAACGTAGTGGCCAACCCCGGCTCCAGCCAGAGCTCGGACTTCCTCACCGATCGCGAACGCGAAATCCTCCAGCTCGTGGCCGAGAGCAACAGCACCAAGGAAATCGCCTCCCGCCTCGATATCAGCGTGAAAACGGTGGACAACCACCGCACCAATTTGATGCGGAAACTCAATTTGCACGACGTCGCCAGCCTTACCCGCTACGCAGTCGAGGTCGGCATCATCACCCCGCGCAAACCCATCGGCTAAGCCGCCCCCGAGGCAGCCCTAACCAGCGCCTGCCTGGCGCGCCGCACCAGCAAATCCACCAATCGCGCGTCGTCCGCGATCGGCTCGCTCATCCCGGTGCGCAGTTCCGGCCGTGCAGTCTCGGCTTGGGCGCAAATCTCCGCGACGTCCCCGCCCGGACCCGCATGACGGCCGGGGGATAAAAACTGCAAAAGCACCACCACGTTACCCGTATCAAAGGGTGCTTCCGTCAGTCGCCGTGCGAGCAAGGGCTCGTTAAAAGCATACGCTTCACCTTCGCGCCGCTCCATCGAAGCCACGCCCACCTCGGCAAACTCACCCGCCAACGCTGTGGCCAATTCCGCGCCCAGCCGGTCGCGCACTGCCGTCACGCTCGGCAGCGGGGTCCCGTGATCGCACAAAACCACCTTGGCTCGGCACCAACCCCGCGCCGCCGCCGCCGACCGCGCCCGATCCGCCAGAATCTCGACCAACTCATTCACCGCCTCGTCCGCCCGCACCAGCGCATCAGCCAAAATCATGCGTCCGTGCGGATGTTTCTTCGCCAAGGCCGCCATTCGCTCCGGCAAATAATCGACCAACGCGCCGCTCGGCCCGAAAAATAACGGCAACAACAGCGCCGTGCCAGTCGGCTGCCCCGCTAACCACGCATCGAGCGCCGGTTCCAGAAGCTGGGCCGGCACCCCGTCCAACTCCGCCGCCGGGATTCGTGTTGAATGCAGCAAGGAAACCGCCCGCACCGGACTGCCCAAGGCCGTCTCCAGGCGCGCGGCCAAGGCCCGCAGGGCACGCGTCGCGTCGGGTCTAAACGACCCGTTATCAAAGAGGAAACACATGTAATCGCCGGGCATGGTAAAAGTTGGCGGCAGCTTGCCGGATAATCTGCTTGAGGACGCAAGATGCCTAGGCCTTAACGTCAACCACTCCTCCACCATGCAAGTGACCATCCGCAAGGCCCTCTTCGTTCTAATTTCCGCCGCCACCGTGTTTTCGGTTGGCTGCTCTAAAAAGCCCCGTCGTGACCCGTCGCAAACCGTGATCGGCCAACCCGGCACGCTCAATCCCGGCGACGCAACCGGCTTCGGCACCGACCTCAACAGCCAGGCACCCGGCACCGATCTCACCGGTCGTGATGGCGTGATCGAGACCGAGGACATGATCCGCGGCCTCCTCCAGCCCGTGTATTTCGCCTACGATCAGTCCGCCATCGCCGCCCCCGAGCGCGCAAAGCTCGACGCCGCCAAGGCCTACCTCGAAGCCAACCCCCAATATCGCCTCCTGCTCGAAGGCCGTTGCGATTGGCGCGGCACTGGTGACTACAACCTCGGCCTCGGCGACCGTCGCGCCGCCGCCGCCAAACAATATCTCGTCACCCTCGGCGTCGCCGACGCCAAGATCGAAGTCCTCTCCAAGGGCGACCTCGAAGCCTCCGAAAATGCCGCCGCCGACGTCATGGCCAAAGATCGCCGCGCCGACATCGTCGTGCTGAAGAAGTAAGCCGCTCTTAGCTTTCATAGAAAAGCCCGGTCTCTCGCGAGACCGGGCTTTTTTATGCTCCGCAAGTCCAGGCTCAGGCCCCGGGAGCGAGGCCACGCTCGCTGGCGCGGGCGAAATCGAGGATGCGCACAAACTCCGGCTCGCCCGCCTGCTCGTGCGCGGCCAGCCGCTCCAGCGCCTGCGAACGATTCAGCCCATCGCGGAAAAGGATCCGGTAGATCGCCTTCACCCGCTCAATCCGGGCCGCATCGAAGCCCTTGCGTTCAAGTCCGATTTTATTGATCGCGCGAATCACCGCTGGCTGCCCGTCGGCGATGAAAAATGGCGCTACATCCTGAACCACTTTGGCGTAGCCGCTGATCATGGCATAAGCCCCGACCCGGCAAAATTGATGGACCCCGGAATTGGCCCCAAACACCACATCGTCCTCCACCGTAACGTGGCCCGCCAGCCCGACTCCGTTGCTGGCGATTACGCGGCTTCCGACCACACAATCATGGGCCACATGGCCGTAGGCGAGGAACGTGTTGTCGTCACCGAGCGTGGTGTAGCCATCGGGGGCGGTGGCCGAATGCACAGTGTAGTATTCGCGAAAAACATTCCGCGCCCCGATGCGCACGCCGGGGTTGCCGCCCTTGAATTTCAAATCCTGGGTTTTCCCCCCGATGCAAGCGTAGGGAAAAAGCTCGCACGCCTCGCCCAGCCAGGTGTTGCCCTCCACCGAGGCGTGATGGTGCAGGCGGGTGCGGTCGCCGAGCCGGACGTCGGGCCCGACATAGCACAGCGGCCCTATGTCCACATCGACGCCCAACTGGGCGGCGGGATCAACAAAGGCGGACGGATGAACGACAGTCGGCATGGGCGCGTTACGCGAAAACGTTGCTTAGCCCTCGACTTCGCTGCTGTCGATGATCGCGAACATCAGCTCGCCGGAAGAGACGACCTGGCCGTCCACCGTGCAGGTGACCTCGGCGGTGGCGAGTTTGGTGCCGCGCGTCTTGGTTAATTTGGCGTTCAAAATCAACTGATCGCCGGGGCGCACCGGCTTGCGGAACTTCACCTTGTCGGCGCTCATGAAAAGGGAGGTCTTCCCTTCGCTGCTGCCGCGCCGGAGCATGAGAATGCCCGCCGCCTGAGCCATGGACTCGAGTTGCAGCACGCCGGGCATCACCGGATTACCGGGGAAATGGCCCTGAAAGTACGGCTCGTTGATGGAAACGTTTTTTATCGCGACCAGCGCGTCGTCCCCGATGAACTCCATCACGCGATCAACCATGATAAACGGGTAGCGATGCGGCAGGATGTCGAGGATGCGGCGGATATCGATTTCGGTCTCGGTGGGCAAAACCATCGCGGGGCGCGGTTTCTTTTTCGGACCCTTGCGCTTCTCCTCCAGCTTGGCGGCAAGCTCCTTGCAGAGCTGGGCGTTGATGGCGTGCCCGGGACGCGTGGCGATGATGTGCGCCTTGATTGGCAGCCCGAGCAGCGTGATGTCACCGATGATATCCAGCATCTTGTGACGCACGAACTCGTCTTTGAAACGCAGGCCTTCCTTGGAGAGAATCTTGTCGCCCTTGATCACGACCGCGCAGTCGAGCGAGCCGCCCTTGATCTTGCCCAGCTTCACGAGCTGTTCGATGTCTTCATACATCGTGAACGTGCGAGCGGCGGCGATCTGCGTCATGTAAACATCGGGGTCGATGCTCAGGGAGAGAAACTGCGCGTGCACCCCGCGGTCGTCGGCCGAGGTGCAGGAAATTTTGAACCCGTCATGCGGCAACGCGATTACCGACGAATTGCCTATCTGCACGGACACCGGCGTTTCCAAGGTAAAATACTCCCGCTCCTTCTCCTGCTCGACCGGGTCGCCCTGCATGACGAGATCGACGAAAGGCTTGGCCGAACCATCCAAGATAGGCGGCTCGGAGGCATTCATTTCGATCACACAATTATCGATACCACAGCCGTGCAGAGCGCTGAGGACGTGCTCGATGGTGTGCAGCTTGGCGTGGCCCTCCTGGATGGTGGTCTGGCGCACCAGGTCGCCGACGAGGTCGATGCGTGGCTTGATTTCGGGCGCGCCATGTAAATCCACACGGCGGAACACGTAACCCGAACCCGGGGCGGCGGGTTTGAGCGTGAGCGTGACCGTCTCTCCAGTGTGGAGAGCCTGGCCGGAAATCGAGACCTCGCGGGCGAGCGTGCGTTGTTTCATGACAATTACGTAAAGGACAAGCGTGCCGAATGCATCGGCTCCGATGCAAGCGCGTTGTCCAAAACGTAATCAGAGCGAACGCAGGAAGGCGACGAGTTGCTGTTGCTGCACCGGACGGAGTTTCCCGTAGCGATTGCGGGAGGCGGCAGCCTCGCCGTCGTGCGCTTTGATGGCGGCGTCGAGCGAGTTAGTGCGGCCATCGTGCAAATAGACCGGGCGGGCGGACAAACCCCAGAGCGGAGCGGTGCGCATGTCGCGAGCACCCGCCGGACCTTGCACGATGCCATCGCCGAGTTTGCCCATGTCGTGAAGCAAAAGGTCGGAATAGAGCGCGACCCGCTTCTGAGACAACATGGCAATAGGACTCGGGCCTGTGGTCAAAGCGGGCGTATGACACGCGGTGCAATTCAAGCTTTCAAAGATGCGTTCACCGGCGAGCACATCGGCGGTCACCGTGTTGCGGCTTGGCGGAGCCAGGAGACGCATAAACGTGGCGGCGCGGTCGATGTCGGCCTTATCCGTGGCGGGATTCACCTCATCCTCGGGATCCAGAATCTGGTCGGCCCGGGCCAGGAGCGCGGTGTTTCCGTTGGGCGCGTTTTCCTCGGGGAAAAAACGATTGGTGACGCCCATTTCGTTGACATAGGCGTCCGCCGCAAAGGCCAGCAAAGTAGCCTGCTGGTTTTTCCAACCAAAACGGCCAACGCGTTGTGTGCCGGTCGTTACGTCGTTAATAAGCGCGGCGCGTCCGCGCACGCCGTCGGGTTTCGGGGCGGCCGCCAGCGCGAGTAAAGTCGCATCGGGAATCGCCTCGATAAGCCCTGCGCCAAAAAGCGGCGTGGCGACCCGGCGGGCGATGGTGTTGGCCTCGCGCGGCACGACCTCGCGGAAGGCGGGATCAATCGCCCGCGCCTGTAAGAGAGAACCGCCGCGTGCGGTCAACGGATCGAAGACGCCTTTGGTAGTCCGGCCAAAACGGGTCACGGTGCGAGCGCTGGCACCGCCTGCGCCCCCGGAGTTGTGGCAAACGATGCAGGAAGTGTCGTTAAAGATCGGGCCCAAACCGCCATCCACCGTCTCTACCTGGCGAAAGTCGTCGAGGCCGTCGCGAAATTCGGCCATTTCAGTCGGCGTGAGCCCGGCGATCGGTCCACCGGTTTGTCCAGGCGAGGGAGGACGCGGAGGAGGGCTTGGCTGGGCAAACGAAGCACTCGCAATAGCGAGGGCGAACAGTGGGGGGAGTAGTTTCATGATATTATGGGTGTGAGGTAAACAAACGGGCAAAATGGGGCATTCGTGGATTCAAAGAGGCTCATCTAACGGGGGCGGAGGTTCGCCGTAACCGCCATGCGGCGGACGCGGCGGGCGCGCCGGACGAAGTTCATCGGCCGTGAGCGCTCCATCGTGGTTTTTGTCTAGTTTACGGAGCACTTCGGCGGCGGCGCTGATCTCCAACGCGGAAAGCGATCCGTCGTGATTAGTGTCGAAAACCGAGTAAGGCCCCAGCGCCTTGTCTCCCCGCAAAGCTGGACGTGGAGCGTCGGTCTTAGAGGGCGCCCAACTCTGAGAGTTTAAAGCGGAAACATCTGCGGCGTTAACATGCACAGCGAATGTAAGCCCTAGTACCAACACCCCTAACGAAGAAGATCGGGGGGCGAATCGCATACTCAACAAGCGGGTTGTCATGCCATCATTCAACCCTCTCCACGTAAGGCTATGATGTAGCCAAACCGGAAAATCGTTAAGCTGGTGTAAAGTTCACGCAGCAGCAGCCAGCCGTAGGGTCACGCAGAGGCCGCTCGGTTTACGATTGGTGAACGTAACCGAGCCGCCGCACGACTCGACGCAGGTCTTCACAATGGCAAGACCCAGACCGGTGCCGCCTCCCTCTCGATTTCGTGCAAAATCAGGCCGGAACAAAGGCTCCCCAAGCCGCGCCAACGCCTCAGGCGGCACGCCCGGCCCCTCGTCCTCGACGATCAGATGCACGACGTCGCCAAGGCGCTCGGCTCGGATGGTGATTGCAACGCCGCGTCCGGCATGGCGCACAGCGTTGCGCACCAGATTCCCCAACGCGCGCGCAAGAATCCCCGGATCGCCCCGCACCGCCGCGCCTTCCTGCAATCGCACGCTCACGGCATCCGCCGCCCCCTCGCGCGCCAGCACGCGCTCAACCAGCGTCGCCAAATCAACCGCCACCAGCGGTGCGACGCGGGGCTGCAACCCGGCACGGGTAAAATCCAGCAACTCCTCCACCAAACGAGCCATGTGATCCACCTCCTCGCGCACGTCTTGAATAGACGGTTGCAGCGCAGGGTCGGCACGCTGCTGGAGGATTTCCACGCTCACCTGCATGCGGCCAAGCGGAGAACCCAGCTCATGAGCGATGTCACCCATGAATCGTTTTTGGCCATTCGCCATCCGGTCGAGACGGTCCGCCATGTTGTTAACCGAAGCGCCGAGCGAACCCAACTCATCGCGTCGGGAGGCGCTCACCCGGGTATCGAAACGGCCATTGGCGATTTCACGGGTGGCGTGGCTGAGTTTGGCCAAATCCCGCGTCAGACTGCGGACCAAAGGCAACCAGAACAGCACCGAAACCACCGCCGCACCTGCCGCCACCCAGAGCCAGGTGGTGAGATCCAGCAGACGCAGCAAAGTAGCGAACGAGGGCACGCGCAACACCACCCAGGCGGGCGGAGCACCCGGTTTATGCACCGGCACCGTGATCCAAAATACAACGGGTTCCCCCGCCCGCAGCAGGAGCAAACGGCGCTTGGGCGGTTGCTCCGATTCCCGTTCCGGACCGTGCGGCGGTTCTCGGGGCGGTCTGGAGGCGCGCAGGGCAGCTCGAACTGCATCGGGAATCTCGCGGAGGGTTCCCGCCGTCACCCGGCCAGGTCCGTTAACCACCACTGCATCGATCCCGTTTTGGCGGGCGAAGGACACGAGCGCATCTTCCCGCTCTTCGCCGCCACGCAGCACAAAAGTAGCCAGCGAAGAATCCACCAAACCTTCCACACGCCGACCCGCCGGTCCCTCCATCAACGAATTCCAAGAAAGCCCGCCGTTGAATACCATTAAACCGAGGCCCAGCCCCACCAGCACCACAAGGTTCAGCAGCAGCCAGACGGAGACCTTTAACGCGAGGGGCAGACGCAGTTTCATCGGCAAATATTCAGGGAGAACTCGGGTCCACCAACATATAGCCGGCCGACCGCAAGGTGCGGATAAAGCGAGGATGCTTGGCGTCGTCGCCGATTTTTTTGCGCAGAGCGGAGATGTGCACATCGATCGACCGGTCGAACACCTCGTAGTTGCGGTCGCGGATTTCATCCAACAGGGCCTCGCGCGTGCGCACCCGGCCACGGGCCTTGGCCAGACTGGCGAGCAAGTCGAACTCCACCGGAGTCAGCGTAAGCGGCCGGTCCTCAAGTAAAGCCAGCCGGGCCTCCGGCTGCACTCGCAACGGACCGACCACGATTTCCGCCGCAGGCAAGGTTCCGGGGGCTGCGGTGCGCGAACCACGACGCAGCACGGCGCGCAGACGCGCCAGCAGTTCACGGGTGGAAAAGGTTTTGGGCAGGTAATCATCGGCCCCCACTTCCAACCCCACGATACGATCCGTCTCATCGCCCCGCGCGGTAAGCATGAGCACGGGCACCTCACTTGACCGACGAATACGCCGCAGCACCTCAAACCCATCCATACCCGGCAGCATCACATCCAAGATAACACAGTCCCAGCCCGGCGCTTCGACCGCACGGCCAGCCCCTTCCAGCCCGTCATGGACCGCCGTCACGTCATAACCCAACGGAGCCAGGTAATCGCCAACGAGACGACAAAGTTTCTTGTCGTCATCGATCATCAAAAGTCGGAATCGGCCCGGCAGTGCTGCGGGATCGGCGGTCATGAGCGAAAGCCAATACGGTTTAAGCGCGAAATGCAGTCCGCTTTACGCGAGCTTAACAATTTCCCGTCCCAAACCGCATGGAAACCATTCCCTGTGCTTCGCCTGTCGCGGATTCGATTGTCACCGCACCCTGCGCAGACCTATCCAAACGATGGCTAGCGTAGCCAGTGAGCTCAGTGGCATCAAAACCGCCGCAAAAAGTGGATTCATGTGCCCGGTCGCCGCCAAGCCCACCGCCGCGAGGTTGTAGGCGATCATAAAAATCAACAACGCGGTCTGCGTGCTGCGCCGGGCATCATTGGCCTCCAGCAAGGCGCGCACCCCGGCAATGCCGCGTCCGAGATAATACACATCCGCCTTGGTGGCCAAAACGCCGCGGTGCACCGCCGGAGTGCCGCGACACAGCGCATGATCGAAGGCGAGACTGTCGTTCGCCCCGTCACCCAACATAAAGGCCGTCTCCCCCGCGTTCGCATCGAGCCAGCCCGCTTTTTCTCGAGGAGACAGTTCGCCATACGCACGGTTCACCGGCAGGCCGAGTTCGCCGGCCAGTGCAGTGACTTTTGCCTGCTGATCTCCGCTCAAAATCGCCAGCTCCAGCCCGCGCCGCCGTAGTAAATCGACCTCCACCTTGGCGTCCGCCCGGGCCTTCTCCGAGAACATGAACCGGGCCGCCACCTGCCCACTCCAGCTCAGCACCGTCTGGCCGCTGCCATCCTCGGGCCGCCCCAGCATCCAGGATCCGACCCGTACTCCGCGCCCGATTTCTTCCGTCACCTCCCCAGCGAGTGTGTCGCTCCAGCCACGCACCAACACCACCTCCAAGAGGGCGCGTGCGACCGGATGCGGATTTTCCCGGACCAAGGCCAGCAAAGCCGCCCGCGCATCCGAGGAGAGCGAATCCAGCGCCTCCGGGTTGCGGAGCGCCGGAGTATCGCCCGTCAAGGTGCCCGTCTTGTCGAACACCACGCTGCGCACCCGGTTCAAACGCGCCCACAAATCGCCCGCGCGGATAAACACCCCCGCCCTGCGCAACCGCACCGTGGCTATTTCCTCCGCCAACGGAAACGCCAACCCCAACGCGCACGGACACGACACCACCAAAATGGAAATCACCACCTCGCCGGTTGCCCCCAAATCACCCGTTTTCCAGCCCCACCAAATACCGGCCGCCATCGCCGCGCCGATGATTCCGACCAAGTAGGCTTTGACCACTCGCTCAATCAATCTCGCCCGCTCTGGAGCCCGCTCGACTGGGCGCAATAGCTCGGCCAACAACGAGCCCTCCCAGTCCTGGGTCGCGGTCAATTCCACCGTCCCTCCGCCCGCCAGGCTCGCGCCCGCCGGCACTCCCTGCCCCGCCATAAAACGGCGGGGCTCCGCTTCGCCTGTAATCCAGGCGAGCGAAAACTCCGCCTCACGGCTTTCCAGTCGCGCCCCGACGGGCACCATGGCGGCGGATTTGACCTGAAAGCGCTCCCCCGTGCGCAAGGATTCCGGCGCGGCCAAAGTCCAGTCGTCGGCCCGCCAAACCGCCAGCCGGGCGGCCGCCGGTTGCTCCCGTAATAATCTCCGCCGATTACGCTCCACCGCCACCACCTGCGCCCAGCGTCCGGCCAGCATCAGCGTGATAAACGCACTCACGAAATCGAAGTATTGGCACTCGGGATTACCCGTAAACCAGCCATAAACCGAGCCGAGATAAGCGCCCACGATACCCAACGCGATCGGCAGATCGAGATGCGGCACGCCTTCACGCAGAGAACGCACCGCCCGGGTAATAAAATAACCGCCTCCGCCCAAAAGGGTCAGCGTGGCAAAACCCAGCGCCAGCGTCTCAAATAGACGCGCATAAGCGAAATCCGCCGCCATCCCGAAATAAGCCGGCAAGGCAAAAAGCATCGCATTCATCGCCAAGGCGGCGGAAAGCCCGGTCTTGCGCGCGAGCGCCCGACTCTCGCCTTCCCCTTCCTCTGCTTCACCGGCGGGTCCGGCGGAATATCCGTAACGGTGCAGCTCCCGCGCGAACGCCGCCGCGTCAAACTCCCCCGCCTTCCAGCGCAAACGCATGCGCCCCGACTCGGCCGACACCTCAATATCGCCCGCACCCGGCTGTCTTCGGTAGAGCCGGTCGATCAACCATACACACGCCGCGCACGAAACGCCTTGAACCGCGAGCTCCAGCTCCGCTGCCCGGCCCGCCGCCGCCTTGGCTTCGGCGGCGGAGGCGGACACGGTCAACCAGGCAAAATCACCTGCGGGCAACAAGACCCCATCGGCCGGTGCGGTCACCGCGTCCTTGATTTGATAATAATCACTCAAACCTTCGTCGCGAATAAGGCGGCTAACAAACGCGCAGCCTCCGCAACAGTAGGCTTCGCCAAGCGGCACTGGCGCACCGCAATGCACGCAACCGGGTTTGCCGCGTCGATTATCCCCCTTCGTAGGTGTAGCCACACTGGGCTGCGTGGTTGGGGCTGATTCGGCCAAGGGATTCACCCGAGTCTTGTCCCGCACTTTTGGGCCATACGCCAGTCCGCGCCAAAATATGCACGTTCTCCGTCAACCCTCGCGCAGGATGAGAGCCAGGCGTTTTATCAACGATAATGCCGAACTCAGGCCGCTTCGCGCGGTTGATGATCTTCCAGGCTGCGCTGAACCTCATCCATACGGGACCGGACAATAACGATCTGTTTGCTCAAGGTTGCGCCGCTCAACTTCAGGGGGCGCAAGAATCGATCGTCAGGGGCGCGAATCGATTCCGGATTTTCCGCGCAAATTCGTGCACAGATCCATTTGGACGCATACAGCAGGCAATTCATTTCCCGAAAGGCCGCCGAGTCGAGCGGTGCATATTGCCAGCGCAAGGGCTCGGCCATCTCGGGTGGAAACTCCCAGCCGTGAAGCACGGCCGCACCTACCTCGGCGTTGGTGCACCCCAGCAAGGCACGCTCGCCATCGGTGTGATCGCGAGGAAATCCACGGCCAAAAAAACCAAAGGTCGGGGCGAATTTCTGCACCCATTGATCAATCGCAACCATGCCCACGCCATGCATCAAACCCAGCGTGTAGGCCACGTTGCGATCACTGCCCTGCAAGTCAGCGAGACACTCCGCCGCCAAACCACAGGTGACCGAACGACGCCAAAATTCATCCGCATCCAACGCGTAGGAGGCCAGGGGCCGAACCAAACCCTGCTCCGCCACCGCATTGGCAACGATTTCAAAGATGGAATCGAAACCGATGCGATTCACCGCCAGTTCCACCGAGTTGCAGCGAGCGCCACGTGAAAAAGCCGCGCTGTTGGCGATTTGCAGCACCCGTGCCGAAATACCCGGATCAAAGCGGATCAACTCGCCGATTTGATAAACCGATACGTTAAAATCACGCAGATAACGCTTAAGAACAGGGAGCACCTTGGGTGAAGAAGGTGGATGCCGCAGCGCCTGCGCGATCACCTCGGCAGGCACGAGGTCGGATGGGGGTATTAGAGGCGCATTCACGGGAGAATCCTTTGCCCTTATGTACGGCACATTTTAACAAAACTTTCGCATTTAATAGGTGATACACCCTACGTGGTTTCCCGTAGGAAACGCTTCAATACCGCCGCCAAAATCGCCCGAACTCAGTGGCAAACCAAACTGCCAATCGTCGGACCGATTAACCCCAAATCGCCGCGTAAGCGCCAAACCAGCACGCCCACCGTGACTAGCGCGAGCGCAGTGCGCATGAGGGCCAAAGTTGGCGGGGCCACCCGCGCGCGCCACCAGCCCAGATTGGCTTGGACAAGCCACAATAAAGGCACCGTCCCCAGGCCAAATGCCAGTAGTAGCTCAGCTCCCGCCAACGCCGAGCCGGCGAAACCGGCCACCGCGATCAGAAAATAAAGCGGTCCGCAGGGGAGCGCGGGAGTGAAAAAGCCCATAATCAAGGCGACCTGCACGCCGGAGCGCCCCCGCGTCCAGTCGCGCACCGGCATCTGCACACGCCCCAAAAAAACCAATCGCGGCCAGCGCTGGCCCGGCCGCACCACCATCAGCACCAAATAAAAAACCATTACCCATGGCAGTAACCGCACCACTGGAAAATCGAACCATGCCGCCGGTGCCGCGCCCGCCGCCCCCGCCACCGCTCCCAACAGACCATAAGACAGTAAACGCATGCCATGATAGACGGAGTGGATCGTCGCCATATCCACCCGCTCGCCCCGCGACGGCCCCAGTAAACAAGCGAGTGGTCCGCACATCCCGGCACAGTGCACGCTGGTGACCAAACCGGCGACAAACGCCGTGGCCGGGGTATTGACGGCGGCCAGTTCCATTACCGCGCCTGCCCGTGCACCGCAGGCGCAGGAAGTTTCACCGACTCGATTTTGGCCCGCCCGGAAAAGAAAAACATCGCCGACCACGCACAGCCGAGCAGCGCGAATGCGGCTCCAACCGCCCACCAAAGTCCCGCGCTCCCTTTCATCGCTTATCCTCGTGCAGCAGCTTCTCGTCCGGGCCGCTGAATTCGACTTCGCGCAGCAGCTCGTATGCACCGTCTGCCGGCCGGGCCTTAATGATAAACTTAAACCCGCCTTCATAGTTCGATCGAGGCACCCGCACGATGAGCGGTCGCACTTCCTCCCCCAGTGGCCCCACCACCAGCGGCGCTTCAAAACCCGTAACCTGCAAGCGCGCGGCATGCTCGCCGTGCGCCTCGTCAGCCCCGTGTTTTTCGTGTTCGGATTTTTCGCCCGGCAAGACTGCGGTCACAGTAAAAGCGACCGGCGTCTCGCGCTTGTTAACCAGTCGCACCAAAAACTGATTTCGCACCGACTGGGCATCGACGAAATACGGTGCGCCCTGCAATCGTGTTACCCCCAAACTGGCCGAGCGAACGGTCGAAAATGCAAACGTCGCCACCGCGCACCCAACCGCCAGCAAACCAAGATACAGCCAGATACGCGGACGCAGCCAGCGGGTGCGTCCGCCCGCAAAGCCCGTGTTGGAATCGTAGCGCACCAGACCGCGCGGGCGCTTAAGTTTATCCATCACCTCGTCGCACGCATCCACACAGGCGGCGCAAGCGATGCACTCGATCTGCAAACCTTGGCGAATATCGATTCCCGTGGGGCAAACCTGCACGCAGCGGCTGCAATCCACACAGGCCCCAGCTTCGGGCGTGCCTGCCTTGCCACGAGGCTCACCGCGTTTGGCATCATAACCAATCACCAGCGAATGGTCGTCCAATAGCACCGATTGCAGACGACCGTAGGGACAAATGATCAAACAGAGCTGCTCGCGAAACCAGGCAAAGTTGAAGTAAAGAACCCCGGTCGCAAACGCGATAAACAGGAACGCGCTCCAATGCGTGCCCGGTGCCTCATGCATCATCAGCCAAAGCTTCGGAATCGACACAAAGTAGGCGAGAAACAGATGCGTGATTCCCGCCGCAAGCAGAACGAACACCCCCTGCTTGACCATGCGTTTGATCACTTTGATCGGCGTCCACGGGGCGGCGTCCAATTGGCGCCGCGCCAGCGCATCGCCCTCAATCCAGCGCTCAACCCGCCGGAAAACGTGATCTAGAAAAACCGTCTGCGGGCAGGCCCATCCACACCATACCCGGCCAAGCAAAGAGGTGATAAAAAAGAGAGAAAATCCGAGCCCGGTAATTCCGAAAAAAAGCAGCCACACGTCCTGAAACGCGAGCGTGTAGCCGAAAAGGTGAAAGCGTCGCTCGGCAATATCGAGAAACACCGCCGGATAACCACCCACCGGGACCCACGGCAGCGCGAGATAAAATGCGACTAACAGCCAAGCCGATATTCGTCGCATACGAGTCCAGAACCCCCGGCTGTCGGCCGGATGCAAAAAGAACCGCGAACCGTCATCGCGGATCGTGGTGACCGAATCGCGATTGGGGCGAAGGCTGGAGGGAACGGGAGGTTTCATGGAAGGAACACGGACACGGGATATGCCCCGTCACGTGGGTGGTTGAAGCGCCACCCACGGATCAACACCCTTACGAGGAAGGCTGCTTGCTCAAAACGAAGGCCACGACCTCGGCGATTTTCTTTGGCCCCAGCACCGGCCCCCAGGTGGGCATGCCCTTGGCCAGCACACCCTCGGTGACGATTTTCATGATTTCAGAAGGCTTGCCGCCATGCACCCAAGTGGCATCGACCAGATTAAAGCCGATTCCACCCTCAAGATTAGCCCCGTGGCAGGAAGCGCAGGTCGATTGGAACGTCGCCGCACCAGCCGTCACGATGCCGACATTGCGGCTCATTTCGGCCAGCACAGCATCGTCATAATTACCCGCCGCAGCCAGTTTGGCGGCGCGGATTTCCTGAATCGCCGCCGTCACCCGGGCTCCATCGGTGGGCCGGCGAAAATGCTGCGTGCTCATCCAGTAACCAATGGCAAATATGATGGAGGCATAGAGCGTGAGCAGCCACCAATTGGGCAGTCGCTTGTCGTATTCGGCGATACCGTCGAATACATGGTGGCGGATCGGATCTTCGCCGGGTTCTTGGGGCGGTTTGGGCGCGTGGTCGGACATGGTGTTCAAGCGGACGCGAGTTAGCCGCGCCCTGGGTGTGTTTAGTCGTTGAGCGGCAAATTAGCGAAACGATCCCTTTGGGCGCGCGGCATGCGCAACGCGCTCCAAGTGATCGATATGTAAATCGACAAAGCGGTGATAAAGGCGGTGAGCGTGAAGATGCTCATCCAGTTTTCGAGTATGAGGCGGCGAAACATATTCAGGAAATGGATCGAGGGTTATGGTTGAACGGCGGCGGGCTTGGCCGGCACGAGTTCGGATTTCCCGAGTTTCTGCAGGAAGGCGATAACGGCCACGATCTCGCGGCTGGGCTTAACCTGGATGTCGGATTCACGAAGTCGTGTGACAATCTCCTGCGCCTGAACATCGACTTGGGTCTGAATCTCAGCTGGGGTTAGTGCCGCATAAGGAACACCCAGCGTCCGCTGGACCGACAGTTTGGACGGCAGCGCGGCTACGTCCGTGTCGGTATCAAACAGCCAGGGATAGTTGGGCATGTTTGAACCGGGCGAAATGGCGCGCGGATCCATCATGTGTTTAAAGTGCCAGGAGTCAGGATACTTGCCACCGACCCGGGCCAGATCCGGTCCGATGCGGCGTGAACCCCACTGATAAGGATGGTCGTAAATCGACTCACCCAGTCGCGAGTAATCGCCGTAGCGCATCACATCGGGCACCAGAGTGCGGATCATCTGCGAATGGCAATTGTAGCAGCCCTCGGAGATGAAGATGTCACGTCCAGCCAACTCCAGCGGAGTATAAGGCACTTGAATGCGATCTTCCACGTTTTGCGCGCGATTCACGATCGTGGTGGGAATAATCTGGATAAGACCGCCCGCCGCCACCGCCATAAACGTCAATACGGTGAAGGGAGCCGCATTGACCAAGAGGCGCTCATACCAATCGGCCCAGCCTTGGGTCTTGGATTGGAAATGGAGCCAAGCCAGAATCACACAGGTAATCGTGCCAAATAGCCCGGCTAACTTGGTGAAATCGCCGCCAAACATCCAGGCGCAGGCAAACAAGGTGCCAAGGATTGCGAACACCACCGGTGGATTGATGAAAGTTCCACGGACACCCACCCGGACTTCCGGAGTTTCGTCCACGAAAACCTCGGCTGCGCCGTCCACCACCTGCGCTCCCTGCAACGTGCGGAATACGTTATAAGCGAGGAGCAGAAACCCGGCAAGATAGAGCGTCCCGCCGACGATACGCAGCGCCATAAGTGGGCGGATCGAATTCAGGGTATCGAGGAAATTTGGATACGCCAGCACCGTGCCGCCCTCGGTGGTGGCATTAAGCATCAGACCTTGGGTAATGCCAGAAACCCACATCGCCGCCACGTAGAGCAGTATGCCCACCGTCCCGATCCAGAAATGAACATTGGCCAGGGAATTTGAGTAGAGAGGCTTGTTCCAAAGCCGGGGCACCAACCAGTAAATCATACCGGCGGCCATAAACCCGTTCCAACCCAGAGCACCGGCATGCACATGCCCGATGATCCAGTCGGAATAGTGCGCGAGTGCATTGACCGAACGGATCGAAAGCAGCGGTCCTTCAAACGTCGCCATGCCGTAAAAGGTCACGGCGGCGGCAAAGAATTTGAGCACCGGCTCCGTCCGCAGTTTGTGCCAGGCTCCGCGCAGCGTCAGCAAACCGTTGAGCATGCCACCCCAAGAAGGTGCCCACAGCATGAGCGAAAACGTCATGCCGAGGATTTGCAGCCAGCTCGGCAGCGCCGTGTTCAGCAAGTGATGCGGCCCCGCCCAGATGTAAACGAAGACCAGCGACCAAAAGTGAATGACCGACAACCGGTAGCTATAGACGGGACGTTCCGCAGCCTTCGGAACGAAATAATACATGATGCCCAAAATCGGCGTGGTCAGGAAGAACGCCACCGCGTTGTGCCCATACCACCATTGCACCAGCGCGTCCTGCACGCCACCAAAGACCGGATACGAGTGGGTCAACGAAGTCGGCAGACTCAAGTGGTTGACGATGTACAGCATCGCCACCGTGATGATGGTCGCGATGTAGAACCAGATCGCCACGTAGAGCGCGCGTTCCTGGCGTCGCGCCAGCGTCCAGAAAAAGTTGACCGCAAAGACCACCCAGATGCCCGCCACGGCGATGTTGATCGGCCAGATCAACTCCGCGTATTCCTTACCGCGCGAAAAACCAAGCGGGAGGGTGATGGCGGCGGAAACGATAATCAGCTGCCAGCCCCAGAAATGGAGCTGGGACAGAAAATCACTCGCCAACCGCGCCTTAACCAGACGCTGCGTGGAGTAATACACGCCCGCGAACATCATGTTGCCTACGAAGGCAAAAATGACCGCGTTGGTGTGCAGCGGACGCAGCCGCCCGAAGGTCAGCCACGGCAAATCAAAATTGACGCGCCAGAAGTTCAGCTGGCTGGCGATCAAAACGCCGACCAACATGCCCACTACACCCCAGATTATGGAGGCGAGCAGGAACTGGCGGACGATCTTGTCGTTGTAATGGATCGTTACGGTACGGGCGGACATGATGAAAAGTTAGGGTGGAAAACGTTCTTAAGCGTGGGTGTCCGTGTTGCTGGCGGCAGCCGCAGCTGTGGCTTTTTGTTCCTGACGCTCACGGCGGCGGCGGCATGAATTACAACAGGCGACGCCGGGCTTGCCTTGCGAGCACGCCTCACCTTCGGCGTGGTGATGATCGGAGTGGTGGGCATGCGTATCGGAATTACGGTTATGCGCAGCCATTGGCACCGAAGAGGTGGCAACCAAGTCCGCCTCGAGTGGCAAAAGGGAATCGTGTTCAGCCCCGGCACGTCGCGGCCGGGTGAACTCGCGCAAAAACAGCGCGATAAAAGTAAGCGATAACAATAAACTGATCGTGAGAGTGAGCGGTATGACGTCCATGATTAGAGATCGGCGCGAGGGTTATTAAGAACTCCATCCTAGCGCACCGAGCGCAGTCCCGCTGCGCGGGACTTGGCGGTGATCTCGCATTTTTTGCGCAGGTCAAAAAACGCGTGCCAAGCCATGCGTAGCGTCGGCCAAAGAAGGCGGCGCAGCTTGCCCCGCACTTGATTAGGATAAGATCATGAACCTAGGCGATCCGCGTCCCCTGCTTGACCGCCACGCAGCGCGCATTCTTACCCGCTGGCGTGAGCAACTCCGCGCCCTTCCACCATCCAGCGCGCTGGCCGCGCCCGAATTGCTCGCGCCTCTGATGGCCCCCGCCTTGGCGCGTGTGCGGCATGAGTCGGTGTTGAACAGCTCGACCGCAGCAGATACCGAGTCGGACTGCCGCTGCGGCCTCAACCCCATGGTTACGTTCTACCTCACCGGGGAGTGCGCAGCCTTTGACGTGCTCTGGGCCCAGCCCGACGCCCTTGCTCCTCTTGCGCCTGAATTACGGGAACAACTCTGCCGCAAACTGCGAAAAGCCTGGTACCGCGTAGCGACCGAAGAGATCGCCCTGTTCTGCAGTCTATGCCAGCGCGGAGCAGCCATGGGCGCGGCACACGTGCACGCGACGACGGCAATTCTCGCCGCACGTCACACACACGCTCACGAAGTGCTCAACGTGACGGTGAAAGGCGCTTCTGAAGCTGTTCACGGTAAGTCTTCGGAGACTGACCCGCGATCCGGCGAAAAACTCGATTAAACTGGGAGAGCGATTGGAAGCCGGCCTCGAAGGCCGCCTCGCTCACGCGTTTGTGCGGATTGAGCAGCAAATTCTTCACTTTCTCGACCCGCACCCGGGCCAGATAATTGGTGAAGGTCATTCCCGTGGCTTTCTTGAACGTCTTGCAGAAATAGAACGCGCTCATGTTCACCGCCTTCGCGACGTCATCCAACGCCAGATCTTCGCCATGGCGGGCAGAAATCAAGGCGCGCGCCCGGGCGATAGGCGGGGCCTCGCCATGCTCCGCCTGAACCGCCAACTCCTGTCCAAGGGTGGACAAGTGCTGCGCGAAAATCGAAAGCAACCGCAGGATGGAATCATGTTGGCGGCGATCCAAAACCCGCCCCTGAAACCAGGCTTCCTCGGCTTTCTTCATGTCGATTTCCGTACCAAATTTCAAAATCTGCCGCGCGGCCGCATCGAAGCGACGCTTGTCGGGTTTATCCAAAAAGACCTGCCCGGTCTGTAAAAACGCCACCAAATCCTCTCCGACACGTACCGGCACCGAGGAATCGCACAGCCCGGCGAAACATTTGAGGGTCTTGGGCTCGATCTGGGCCTCGACCTCCACTCTGCGCTGAAGCTGCAAGCACGCCGCGCAGCTCTGGTTCGATTTGGCCATAAGTGCGCAGAACGGATTTTCGTTCGGGTCTTGATGGTGCGGAAGATCAAACGCTTCCAGCGGCCGTAAATTAATCGGCATGCCCGTCGTGTCGCGGAAAGCCTGCTCGTAATCGCGGAAAATGCGACTTCGTTTGAGCTTGTCCACGAATTCGCGGCTACGTTGGGCGGAATCGGATGGTGAACTCATGAGAGGGACAAAAAATGATTAGCTGAACGATACAAGTGCGACGTTAAACGCAGTCGGCAACACTAACCACGAATCCCCATTCGTTATAAAAACGCATTCGACAAGCCGCCGTCCACCTTCTGAGTAGGCTTAGCATGGCCTCCACGTCTTCTTCCCATAACGACAATATCCACGCTCCCATGGAGCAAAAACACGTCACGCCCGTGACCATCGCCACCGATCTCGTGCTCGTTTCGGTATTTTTCTACTTCATGTTTGGTTGGGTTAAAACCCACGTCGCCTCCAGCGACCCCAAGTTCGTTATCTTCTTCGGTGCTTCTACCGCCCTCTGCGTCACCGGAGTTTTCTGGATGGCGATTCAAATGTTTCGTGTCGTTTACGCCGGTGAAAAGCGCTTGAAGGCCGAGCGCGCCGCCAAGTAATCACCCGCCCTGATCTAGCTCAGGCCGCGATCTCTGATCGCGGCCTTTTTTTGCCCATCCACGTTACCGCAGACCGTGAGCGAATCTGAAGCTACTCCACCCTCCACTCCGCGCACCACCGCAGCCGCCGAGGACTACCTCGAACGCATTGCCGCGCTCATCCGGACCAAGGGCTACGCTCGAGTCGTCGATATTGCCGCCGAATTAAAAATTTCCCAGGCGAGCGTCACCACCATGGTGCAGCGCCTCGACGCCGATGGCCTGGTGAAGTACGAGAAATACCGCGGCATGGTCTTGACCGACGCCGGCGAGGCCGTGGCCACGCGTATCGCCCACCGCCACGAACTGCTCACCCAGCTTCTACGGTTTTTTGACCTGCCCGAAGCCATTATTTTCCGCGACGTCGAAGGCATGGAACATCACATCAGTGGCGAAACTCTCGATGCCCTCGAACGCCTGACGCGTCACTTGGACGCGCACCCCGAGATCGTCGCGCAACTGAAGCGATAAGGCCGTTCTCGGGCTATTTCGCAGGCAGAGCCGCGATGATAGCATCGGTGAGCTGCGCCACCGCCGTGCTCAAGCCCCGCGCCAATCCGGCGTAGTCGCCTTCTTTCCAGTCAACGCCCGTAGCCTCGAAAACCTCCCGCAGGAGAACCTCGCCGCCCACCGACTCTTTGCCAGCGACGCGAATCACCTCTAAATCACAACGGAAATCCACCACGGTTACTCCGTCATCTCGCACCCGCCCCTCGCAGCGCAACACGTTAATCGCCACATCCACATCACGCGGCACGTCAAAGGGGAACGGCTGGGACACTACGCGCGCGACTTGATCGGAACCCTGAAGTCGCGCGATCAACATGCGACTCACCCCGGTGGCCAGCGGCTCCGCCCAGCGCGCGTATTCGCAATAATCGATTTCGTTCTCTCCTCGCCGGACGATCATCGCCTTGCCATCCAGATAGGGCGCGATGGAAACACTGCGCACGCCAATCTTTAAGGTCCCCTTGACCAAGCCCTGATTGGTGGCCGCCACACTCGGACCGGTTAAAACATAGTAACGGGTCGGATCCTGTTTTGGCTGTGGTAAGAAACTGCATCCAGCGAGCAGACAACTGGCGACGATCAACATCCATGCGCTGCTAAAAAAGTGATGACGGGATTTCATAGAAACAAAAGGAAACCGATAAATTTTAGATCACTTTGCGTCCGCCGGGCGGCCACTCAGCAGCGCACTCGGATTGCGCTCCAGGAAATCAGCCAGTCGCGTGATCGCCGCAGAAGCCTCCCCGAAACGCTGAAACGCCTTGGATGCGTCGTCGCCCAGATACTGCTGGGCGTTCACGAAGCGTTTCATGATCGTGGTGGTTTCCGTGAATTGCCCCAGTGCCACGCGGGTATCTTTCAAAACCAAATTGAGTTCCTGCGCACTGGGCCCGACCGATTTCTCCAGCTCCGCCAGCAAGGAGTCCAAACGCTTGGAGGCCGAAGCAATGTTAGTTAACATGACTCGCGTCTCAGGCGAATCCGCCAAGGTCCGCACCGCCCGACCGGCTTCGGCCCATTCCTTGGTCACCGCCGCCAGATCCGCCGTATTGATTTGTCGGCGCGTATCCACGATCAGCCCCTGAATCTCAGTCGCAAGGCCGACGAAATCGATGCGTTTGATGTTATTCAGCGTTTCCGTTAAATTCGCCTGAAACTCCGCAATCGCCGATTTAACCGGCGGCATTTCCACATACTCGGAATTAACACCCGAACGGCGGGTGAATGGGTTGAGCAAGGGATCATAAAAATCGAGCTCCACATAAAGCAGACCCGTGGCCAGTCCGATAACTCCCAACTGCGCCCGCAGCCCCTCGTCGATCAGGCGCTGCAACTCCTTGCGATCGGACACATCGACCAACTTACCGTTGCCGTCGGCGACCACGTTGCGACTCAGCTCGCAGACGACCGCGACGACTGAACGGGGTGCCGAAGAGCCCGGTTCGACGGGAATCGCACGCACATTCATGCCCACCACGCGGCCGATCCGAACACCGCGCAATTTAACCGGAGAGCCGTTATCAAGTCCGTGTATCGACTCATTGAAATAGACGATAAACCGCTCCGGCTTGGAAAAAAAGTTCACCCCGCCGAACGAAAACAAGGCCACTGCGGCCAGCAGCAATCCGCCCAGGACAAAAAGACCGACAATGGTGGGACTGACTTTGGTTTTCACGATGGTTGATGGCTTTCGTTCAATGTTTGCCGGTGCGCCCACTGTCGAAACCCTTTTCTCCCGGACGGACGCCACGCTGGAGAAACTCCCGCACTCTCGGGTCAGTCGATTCCATTGCTAAAACTCGCGGATCGCCCAGCGCGATCCGTCCCTTGGCCGTCCGATCCAGCATCAAAACCCGATCCGCGATGCCAAAAATCGAGTCGAGCTCATGCGATACCACCACGCAGGTGGTTCCCTGCAAGGCCCGCACCTGCAGGATAAGTTCATCCAACTTGCGCGAGGTGATGGGATCCAACCCCGCCGAAGGCTCGTCAAAAAACACGATGGCCGGATCCAGGGCCAAGGCGCGCGCCAGCCCCGCGCGTTTTTTCATGCCTCCGGAAATCTCCGAGGGGTAATAGTTTTCATACCCCGCCAAGCCCACTTGCGAGAGCTTGAAGGCCGCCAGTTCACTCCGTTCGCGCCGGGTGAGCGTCGTGTACTCCTCCAGGGGCAACGCGACATTCTCCATCAACGTGAGCGAACTCCAAAGCGCACCGCCTTGGTAAAGCACCCCGAAACGCTTCAGCAAGTCCCGGCGCGCCGCTGTGTCGGCATCCAAAAACGAATGGCCAAAAAACTTCACGTCCCCCGCAGTCGGCCGATTCAAGCCCACCAAATGCCGCAGCAAGGTGCTCTTCCCGCAGCCCGAGCCGCCTATGATAAAAAACACCTCTCCCGGACGCACCGTGAAACTAAGATCCTTCAAGATCGGCTCGTTCCCATAACCGCACTCGATGCCGACCGCTTCCACGGCAGGGGGTTCGATTGGTTCCAGTGGATTTCGAGAGGCGACCATGGTTCAGATACCCAAAAGGTTAAACGCGATCGCGAAAAACGCGTCCGATAGAATGATCAAAACCAGCGCCATAACCACCGCAGAGGTCGCCGCGCGCCCCACACCCGCCGCGCTGCGCTCCGCCAACAAACCCCGATGGCACCCGGATAAACCGACCAAAAAACCAAAAGCCGAGGCCTTGATCATGCCCGACATCACGTCCGAAAGGTCGATGGCCGAAACCGTTTCTATCCAGTAAGCCGACGGAGGAATGTCGAGTATGCCTTGCGCCACCAGCATCCCGCCAAAAATGCCCATGAAATTAGCGTAAAGCGCCAGCAGCGGCATCATCAATCCCAACGCCACGATCTTAGGCATTACTAAAAAATCCACCGGCCGAATGCCCAGCGTCTCCAGCGCATCAATTTCGTCATTCGCCCGCATATTGCCCAACGTTGCGGCAAACGCCGCCCCGGTGCGACCCGCCAGCACCACCGCCGTCATCATCGCTCCCATCTCGCGCACCATCGAGAGCCCCACCGCATCTGCCACATAAATATCCGCGCCAAACTGCCGCATCAGCACCGCCGCCTGGTAGGCGAGAATCAAGCCCACCAACAACCCGATAAGGCTCACAATCGGCAACGACATCGCTCCGCACTGCTGCATTTCCTCCAGACAATCCCGCAACCGGAATTTGTGCGGATTTTTAGCCAGATGAATGCCGCTATATACACACTCGCCGATGAAGCGGGCGATCTCGCGCGTCTTGTCCATCACGTCGTGCGCGGCCACTCCGATCGCCGCGACGAAATTCCGGCTCCGATCCTGCGGCCTCGCCTGCAAACACGCCTGGCTGAACTGAGCCAGCATGGTCTGCATTTCCTCCGGCAAAGCATCGAGATTGCACGCCACGTCCGCCACCGTCGCCCAGCTGCGAAGCTCATGAACGAACAACAATAACGAACTGTCCCACTCCCCGATTCCGGGCGCAATCGCCACCCGCAACGCCGACGGTTTTTTCACCAGACGGCTTGGCCGCCAATCCGGCTTTGCCGCCGTAATTTTCCATACTCCGCTCAACGTAACGACCACCCCGTCCGCCCTTTCGTCCACGCACACTTCCGCCGCGCTACGCGAGAGGGCCAGGTTTGCATTGGTGCGCGACATTCGCACGCATTCATTGCCGCATTTTCCCGCCGTGCAAACGATTCCTTGCCCCCCGCGCGCTTCCCCCTGCTCCATAGGGCATCATGTCTCCGCGCTACCGCACCGTCCTCTTCGACCTCGACGGCACCCTCCTCGACCACTTTTCCGCCATCCACCGCGCCCACACCCACGTGCGCCGCCACTACGGCTTGCCCGACGCCACCCGCGACGAGGTCATGGGAGCCATCGGCGGCGGCCTGCCCTCCGCCCTGGCCAAAACCCTCGGCCCCACCCACGCCCACCTGCTCGACGAAGCCCTCCCCGTTTACCGCGCCTACTGGGATCGCACCATGCTCGACGATGCCGCGCTCTTCCCCGGCGCTCTCGACCTCGTTCGCGCCCTCCACGCCTCCGGTGCCCAGGTCGCCGTGTTCACCAACAAACACGCCCCCTCCGCCCGCCGCGTCTGCACCCACCTCGGCCTCGATCCCTACCTCGCCGGCGTCTTCGGTGCCACCGACACCCCGTGGCTAAAACCCGAGCCCGAATTCACCGCCTACGCGTTGGAAAAGCTCTCCGCCACCGCCGCCACCACCGCCCTTGTCGGCGATTCGCCTTGGGATGTCTCCGCCGCCCTTCAAGGCGGCCTCGCCGCTTACTTCGCCGTCACCACCGGCACCCACACCGCCGCCGAACTCATCGCCCACGGTGCGCCCGCCGCCCACGTCGTCTCCGGCTTGGTTGACCTCACTCCCGCCCTGCTCTCCGTTTAACCCGCTTGCCGCCTCCGCCCGCCAAACCTCCCCGCCCCACCCCGGCCCTTGCTCGCGCCGACGGCAACACCGTCACCGGCGTACTCGAACGCATCGTTTTCCTTAACGAGGAAAACCACTACACCATCGCCGAGTTCCGCCCCGACGATACCGAGGAAAAAGTCACCATCGTCGGCGCCCTGCCCGGCGTTCAATGCGGCGAAACCCTCCGCCTCAACGGCGTCTGGACTTCGCATGCCCAGCACGGCGCCCAGTTCAAAATCGAGAGCTTCACCAGCGCCCTGCCCTCCAGCGTTTACGGTATCCGAAAATACCTCGGCTCCGGCCTCGTTCCCGGCGTCGGAAAAGTTTACGCCAACAAGATCGTGGACGCCTTCGGCACCGACACCTTCCGCGTGCTCTCCGAGGAATCCGCCCGCCTGCGCGACGTCCCCGGCATCGGCAAGGTCCGCGCCACCGCCATTAAAAAAGCCTGGGACGAACAGCGCACCTTCCGCGAACTCTACATCTTCCTCCAAACCTACGGCGTCACCCCCGGCCAATGCGTGAAGCTGATCGAGAAATACGGGGCCGAGGCCCGTCAGATTCTTCAACAACAACCCTACCGCGTCGCCCGCGAGATCGACGGCATCGGCTTCAAAACCGCCGACCGCATCGCCATTAACCTCGGCTTCGCCAACGACGCCCCGCCCCGCCTCGACGCCGGCATCCTCTATGCCATGGAAACCCTCCAGGAAGAGGGCCACACCGCCCTGCGCGAGAGCGACCTGCGCGACTACGCTGCCACCCTGCTCGAAACCTCCGGCGAACGCATCGAGGCCCGCTGCGCCGCCCTCGTCACCGAAAAAAACCTCTCCCGCCACGCCCCTGCCTCCTTACTCCCCTCTCCCGCCTCCCCGCTCCCCGCTCCTCTTCCCGGCACTTCCCTTCTCCAGCTCCCTGTCCTCGACCGCGCCGAGCAAAAAATCGCCCGCTCGCTCCAGCGCCTCCGCGTCGTCCCCAGCAGCCTGCCGCCCATAAAACTCGACGCAGCCCTCATCTGGGCCGAGGAAAAAGCCGGCTTCACTTTCGCCCAGGCCCAGCGCGACGCCGTGCGCGCCGCCCTCGTATCCAAAGTCTCCATTCTCACCGGCGGTCCCGGCACCGGGAAAACCTCCTCACTCCGCGCCCTGGTCGAAATCCTCAAAGCCAAAAAAGTCCGCCTCGCGCTCGCCGCCCCCACCGGCCGCGCCGCCCAGCGCCTCACCGAGACCACCGGCGCCTTCGCCCAAACCCTCCACCGCCTGCTCAAGTTTAATCCCCAGCGCGGCGGCTTCGACGCCAACGAAGACGCCCCGCTCGCCCTCGATTTCCTCGTGGTGGACGAGGCCTCCATGCTCGACACCCGCCTCGCCGCCGCCGTCTTCGCCGCCATGCCCTCCCGCGCCCATCTCCTCCTCGTGGGCGACACCGACCAGCTCCCCAGCGTCGGCGCGGGCAACGTGCTCAAAGACCTTATCGCCACCGACACCGTGCCCGTCACCCGCCTGAGCGTGGTCCACCGCCAGCAAGGCCAGAGCGAGATCGTCACCACCGCCCACGCCATCAACGAGGGCAACGCCTCCCTGCCCATCGCGATCGATTCACTGGAAAAACTCCAACCCTGGGCCGACCTCACCTTCATCGTCGCCCGCGACGCCGAAGACTGCCTCCAAAAAACCCTCGCCCTCTGCGCCGAGTTTATCCCCACCCACTACCCGTGGCTGAAGCCCGGCCGCGACGTGCAGGTCCTCGCTCCCATGCACAAGGGCACCGCCGGAGTCGGCAATCTCAACCTCCAGCTCCAAACCGCGCTCAACGCCCACGGTCGCGGCCTGCGCGCCCCCTCCGGCGAATTCCGCGTCGGCGATAAACTCATCCAGCTGCGCAACAACTACGACAAAAGCCTCTTCAACGGCGACATCGGCGTGGTCGTCGCCGCCGACCCCGACGCCGGCACCCTCGAAGCCGATTTCGACGGCACCCGCCACACCTTCGCCCGCGGCGAACTCGGCGACCTCGCCCTCGCCTACGCCATCAGCATCCACAAAAGCCAGGGCTCCGAATACGCCGCCGTCGTCATCCCCCTGCTCAAGGCCCACTTCATGATGCTCCAGCGCAACCTCCTCTACACCGCCATCACCCGAGGCAAAAAAAAGGTCTTCCTCGTCGGCGAACCCGCCGCCTACGGCATGGCCGTGCGCAACAACGAAGCCAAAACCCGCAACACCCACTTGAAGGAAAAAATCCTTCAAGCCACTTCCACCCCCTGATTCCCTCTTTTCTCCCCGCTCCTAGCTCCCAGCTCCTCGCTCCTTCCTCCCATGGCCAAACCCGAAGAACCCAAGATCATTTTCTCCATGATGCGCGTCTCGAAAAAAATCGAGCGCAAGGAGATCCTCCGCGACATCTCCCTCTCCTTTTACTACGGGGCCAAAATCGGCGTCCTCGGCCTCAACGGCTCCGGAAAATCCTCCCTCCTGCGCATCCTCGCCGGCCGTGACAAAGAGATCGACGGCCAACTCCACTTCGAACCCGGCTACGCCGTCGGCCTGCTCGAACAAGAACCCCAGCTCACCCCCGGTTCCACCGTTCGCGCCTGCGTCGAGGAGGGCGTCAAACACCTCACCGACCTCACCGCCGCCTACGATGCTTCTTGGGACGAACTCGCCGCCGCCGACACCGACGAGGCCCGCGACGCCATCGGCGAAAACCAGGCCAAACTCCAAGCCGAGATCGAGCGCCTCGGTGCTTGGGACGTCGCTCCCCAAGTCGAGATGGCCATGGACGCCCTTCGCTGCCCCGCGCCCGAAGCCCTCGTTGACACCCTCTCCGGCGGCGAACGCCGCCGCGTCGCCCTCGCCCGCCTCCTTCTCCAGAAGCCCGCCATCCTCCTGCTCGACGAGCCCACCAACCATCTCGACGCCGAATCCGTCCACTGGCTCGAACAACACCTCGCCCGCTACGAGGGCACCGTCATCGCCGTCACCCACGACCGCTACTTCCTCGACAACGTCGCCCAGTGGATCCTCGAACTCGCCCACGGCCACGGCATTCCATGGAAGGGCAACTACTCCGGCTGGCTCGAACAAAAATCCGCCCGCCTCGCCGCCGAGCAACGCACCGAGGACAAACGTCAGAAAGCCATGGCCCGCGAGCTCGAATGGATTCGCCAGGGTGCCAAGGCCCGCCACGCCAAATCCCAGGCCCGCATCAGCGCCTACGAAAAAATGGTCAGCAGCTCTGTCACCGCCGATCAGGACCGCGAGTTCGAGCTCATTCTCCCCAAGGGCCCGCGCCTCGGCCAGCTCGTGGTCGAGCTCAAGGGCGTGGCCAAAGCTTACGGCGAAAAAGTTCTCTTCGAGAACCTCAGCTTCTCCCTTCCGCCCGGCGGCCTGGTCGGCGTCATCGGCCCCAACGGCGCGGGCAAAACCACCCTCTTCCGCCTCATCACCGGTGCCGAAAAACCCGATACCGGCACCCTGCGCATCGGCGACACCGTGCTCATCTCCCACGTGGACCAGTCGCGCGATTCCCTGCCCGACACCCAAACCATCTACGAAGCCATCAGCGGCGGCGAAGAGATCATCCGCATGCCCGGACGCGAGGTAAACGCCCGCGCCTACTGCGCCCAGTTCGGCTTCACCGGGGCCGATCAGCAGAAAAAAGTTGGCGTCCTCTCCGGCGGCGAACGCAACCGCGTCCACCTCGCCCGCCTGCTCAAAAGCGGAGCCAACCTCATCCTCCTCGACGAGCCCACCAACGACCTCGACGTAAACTCCATCCGCGCCCTCGAAGAAGGCCTCGAAGGCTTTGCCGGCTGCGCCGTGGTGGTTTCCCACGACCGCTGGTTCCTCGACCGCGTCGCCACCCACATCCTCGCCTTCGAGGGCGACAGCGAAGTCGTTTACTACAACGGCAACTACTCCGCCTACCTCGAAGATTTCAAAAAGCGCAAAGGCAAGGAAGCCGACCGCCCCCACCGCATCAAATACCGCAAGCTTTCCCGCTAAACGCCGCCCGTCCCGCTCCCACTCATGGCCACCGTCTCGCTCCAGAACCTCTACAAAACCTACCCCGGCGGCAAAACCGGGGAGGTCACGGCGGTGCGCGACTTCAACCTCGAAATCGCCGACCGCGAATTCATCGTGTTCGTCGGCCCCTCCGGCTGCGGCAAATCCACCACCCTGCGCATGATCGCCGGACTGGAGTCCATCTCGCGCGGCGAACTCTGCATCGACGGCGTGCGCATGAACGACACCCCGCCCAAGGACCGCGACATCGCGATGGTTTTCCAAAACTACGCGCTCTACCCCCACCTCACCGTTTTCGAAAACCTGGCCTTCGGCCTCAAGCTGCGCAAAACCCCCAAAGACGAAATCCAGCGCCGCGTCGCCGCCGCCGCCGAAATCCTCGGTCTCGGCCAGCTCCTCGACCGCACTCCCAAGGCCCTCTCCGGCGGCCAGTGCCAGCGCGTCGCCGTCGGTCGCGCCATCGTGCGCCAGCCCAAGGTCTTTCTCTTCGACGAACCCCTCTCCAACCTCGACGCCAAGATGCGCGTCCAGATGCGCGCCGAGATCATCAAACTCCACCGCCGCCTCCAGGCCACCATGATCTACGTCACCCACGACCAGATCGAAGCCATGACCATGGGCACCCGCATCGTCGTGATGGACGCCGTGCTCAACCCCGCCACCGGACTGAAGGAAGGCATCGTCCAACAAATCGACACCCCGCTCAAAATCTACCATGAGCCCGCCAACCTCTTCGTCGCCGGCTTCCTCGGCAGCCCGCCGATGAATTTTTTCAAAGGCACGCTCCACCAAGAACCCTCCGGCCTCGTCTTCCGCGAAAACGCCCCCGGCACCCTCGTCCTCCCCCTGCCCGAACGCCCCGCCACCACCGCCCACTTAGGCCGCGAACTCATCCTCGGCCTGCGCCCCGAAAACTGCCGCCTCGCTGGCCACTCCACCGCCACCGACTTCCAAGCCACCCTGGAAATGGTCGAGCCCATGGGCTCCGAAACCTATCTCTACGCCCATACCGGCGCGCACGCCTTCATCAGCAAAAACCCCGTCGGCCACGAATCTCTCGCTCCCGGCACCCGCCAGCACTTCCACATCGACGCCGAGCGCGCCCACTTCTTCGACCCCGCCACCCAACTCCGCCTCCCCGTGTAAGTCGGGATCGCCGCACCCCGCCGCTCGCAACCCCGCCCCCGCCTCCCTCCTTAACTGAGGCCATTGGCCGAACCATCGACACCCCAAGTTTCGCTCCGCGAAACCACCGCTCCCAGCAGCGCTCATTGAGCCGCTGCCTTAGCGGTTAAAATACTGCCTTAATTCCGTTCCCCCGTCCGCCCCGTTTGCCCCCGGGAATATCTTAGGCATGCTCCCGCTCTCATCGTCATGCCCTTCGACACCAAACTCACCCGACTCCTGCCCGCCCCGCTGCTCGCCCTCGCCACCCTCCTTATGTCCGCCTGCACCAACTCCTCCGCCGATCTTCCCGCCGCCTCCTCGCCCGTCGTCATCCCCGCCAATGCCGAAACCCTCGTCCTCGGCGGCGGCTGTTTCTGGTGTGTCGAGGCCGCCTACGAACTCGTCCCCGGCGTACTCGCCGCCGAGAGCGGCTACGCGGGCGGCAAACGCCCCAACCCCACCTACGAGCAGGTCTGCACCGGCGTCACCGGCCACGCCGAGGTCGTCAAACTCACCTTCGATCCCGCCAAGGTCACCCGCACCGCCCTGCTCGACTACTTTTGGGACATCCACAACCCCACCACCCTCAACCGCCAGGGCGCCGACACCGGCACGCAATACCGCTCGGTCATCTACTACGCCAACGACGCCGAAAAGGCCCTCATCCTCGCCTCCCGCGAGCGCGCCAACCCCGGCTGGGACGGCAAAATCGTCACCGAAGTTTCCCCGCTACCCGATTACTTCCCGGCCGAAGCTTACCATCAGGACTACTATCGCAATAACCCCGGTGCCGGCTACTGTCAGGCCGTCATCCGTCCAAAGATCGACAAGCTGAAGAAAAACCCGCTCGTCCAGCCCTGAGCTCCTCACACCCGCCACCAGCCGGGCTCACACATCGATCACATCCGGCCCGCCTCGCACCTTGCGCACGGGCTCATTCGCCGCGCCACCACCGCCGCCTGCATTGCCTCCGCGTCCAGCGCCGCCGTTCGGCCTTCCCGTGTTTCTGGCCAGCAGCAGATTCGTAATACCCACGATAATCGCGCCCCAAAACGCCGCCCAGAACCCGTCCACGTGGAATCCCTCCACCAGGCGGCTCACCAGCAGAAATAGCAGCGCGTTGATCACCACCAGCCCCAGCCCGAGCGTGAGCACGATAAACGGCAGGGTGAACAACACCAGCAGCGGCCGCAGCACCGCGTTGAAAAAACTCAACAACACCACGACCACGACCAGCGTGCCCGCGTCGTCGCAATGGATGCCCGGCACGATCTTCTCCGCCAGCGTCACGCCCAGCGCCAGCACCAGCCACCGCACGATCAGATTCAGAAACCGACTGTTCATCCCGCGCACCATTCGCCCGGCCCCGGCCGTCGCAACGAAATAAATCCTTCCCGCCCGTCCCCGCTGCGGGTATCGCGAAGCATGACAACTAAGCAGCGCCTCGACCTCATCGAACGCTACATCCGCGAACATAAATACGCGGATCTGCACACCCTCGCGTCGAGTTGCGACACGTCACTCTCCACCATCCGGCGCGCTCTCGACACCCTGGAGACTCGCGGCGTGCTCCGCCGCCACCACGGCGGAGCCACCCTGATCGAGACCGACGAACGCGCCCGCGAATACGATTTCATCGCCCGCGACCAACGCCAGGCCGCCGAAAAGCACGCCGTCGCCCGCCGTATCGCCGACCTCGTGCAGCCCGGCATGACCATCATCCTCGACGGCGGTACCAGCGTTTACGCCGTCGCTCGCCTGCTCGCCACCAAGCGCCTGCAAGTCATTACCAGCTCCCTGCCCATCGCCGCGCTCTACGCCGACCTCGGCTCCCTCGAAACCATCGTCACCGGCGGCAGCATCGACAACCGCCTCGGCGTGCTCGTCGGCCCGCTCTGCGAACAATCCCTCGGCCAGATCCACGCCGACCTCGCCATTCTAGGTGCCGCCGGCGTCACCGAAGCCGGTGTCTGGAACCATAACGCCCTCCTCGTCGCCTCCCAGCGCCGCATGATCGCCGCGTCCGAGCGCACCCTATTCGCCATCGACGGCTCCAAATTCGGCCGCAAAGCCCTCGCCCTCGCCTGCCCCTTCGACCCGCGTTTCACCTTCGTCACCGACCGCGCCCCCGCCCCCGCCATCGCCGCCTCCATCCGAGCCGCCAAGGCCAACATCGAAATCGCTCCCGCCAGCGAGTAGCCGCCACCCCTTCGCAACGCGTCTCCGCGTTTGCCTTCGCCCGCCGCCTGAACTTCGTGCGGGCGTGGTTCGCCAAGCATCCTCTCCCTCCGCCCCCGCCCGCAACGCGCCGCCCGCCGCCGCGCCCGCCCCCGAGTGCATCCGCCTGCGCGGCGTGCGCCAAAACAACCTCAAGGGCTGGGACCTCGATCTCCCCCTCGGCCGCTACATCGTCGTCACCGGACCCAGCGGCGCGGGCAAAAGTTCCCTCGTCTTCGACACCCTCCACGCAGAGGGCCAGCGCCGCTACGTCGAGACCTTCTCCGCCTACACCCGCCAGTTCCTCGACCTGCTCGACAAACCCAAGGTGGACTCGATCGAGAACATCCGCCCCTCCATCGCCATCGAGCAGACCAACACCGTAAAAACCTCCCGATCAACCGTCGGCACCATGACCGAGCTGGCCGACTACTTTAAGGTCTGGTTCAGCCACGTCGCCACCTGCTTCGACCCCGCCACCGGCCAACCCGTCCAGGACGACACCCCCGCCACCATCTGGGCCCAAGCCCACGCCGCCCACCCCGGCCAGACCCTCGTCATCGCCTTTAAAATCCCTCGCCCCGCCAACCTCACCTGGCCCGAAATCCTCACCAGCCTCAAAGGCCAGTCCTACGTCCGCGCCCTGCTCCCACTTACTCACTCCCCGCTCCCCGCTCCCCGCTCCCCGCTTACTTCCCACCGCATCGACGACCTCCTCACCGATCCCGCCCCGCTCGCCGCCGCCGACCACTTCTACGTCGCTCAGGACCGCATCACCCTGAACCCCGACGCCCGCCAGCGTTTCCTCGAAGCCGCCGAACAGGCCCTCCACTTCGGCCAAGGCCAACTCCACCTCTTCGCCCCCTCCGAATCGACTCCCAGCTCCTCGCTGCCTGCTCCCAGCTTCGTGCCCGCTGGGCACTACTCCCGCGGCCTCCATTCCCCCTCCAGCGACCGCACCTTCCGCCCCGCCTCACCCGCCCTCTTTTCCTTCAATTCCCCCCTTGGCGCCTGCCCGCGCTGCCGGGGCTTCGGCCGCGTAATCGAAAACGACCTCAACCTCGCCATCCCCGACCGCTCCCTCTCCATCGCCGACGGCGCGATCAAAGCCTGGCAGGGCGAGACCTACGGCGAATCGCTCAAAGACCTGCTCCGCTTCGCCAAAAAAATCGGGCTCCCCGTCAGCGTCCCCTTCGCCGACCTCAGCCCCGCCCACCAGAAACTCGTGCTCGAAGGCGAGCCCGACTACGGCCAGCCCGGCCGCGAATGGCCCCACGCCTGGTATGGCCTCAAAGGCTTTTTCCAGTGGCTGGAAAAAAACACCTACAAGACCCACGTCCGCGTCTTCCTCTCCCGCTACCGCGCCTACAACGAGTGCCCCGACTGCCAAGGCGCGCGCCTCTCCCCCGATTCCCTCTGTTGGAAATGGCAGGGTAAAACCCTCCCCGAGCTCTACCAACTCCCCGTCTCCAAGCTCACCGCCCTCTTAAATTCCGATGTAGGGCGTTCGCTTGCGAATGCCGCCTCCGACGCCCGCAGCGCCCACCTCGCCTTCGATTCCATCCAAACCCGCCTGCGCTATCTTACCCAAGTCGGTCTCGGCTATCTTACCCTCGACCGCACCAGCAAGACCCTCTCCGGCGGAGAAACCATGCGCGTCGGCCTCACCGCCTGCCTCGGCACCTCCCTCGTCGATACCCTCTTCGTTCTCGACGAACCCTCCGTCGGCCTGCACCCCCGCGACATCGACCGCCTCATCGGCATCATCCGCACCCTGGTAAACGCGGGCAACACCGTCGTCGTCGTCGAGCACGACGAAGCCATGATCCGCGCCGCCGACCACGTCGTCGAAATCGGCCCCGTCCCCGGAACCAAAGGCGGCCACCTCGTCTTCCAAGGCGACCTCCCTGCGCTCCTCCGCCACCCCGCATCCCTCACCGGCGCCTACCTCTCCGGCCGCCAGACCATCCCCACGCCGTCCACCCGCCGCCCGGTTCAACAAATCTCAAATCATAAATCTCAAATCATAAATCAGCCCTGGCTCACCTTCACCGGCGTCAACAAGCACAACCTCCGCAACCTCACCCTCCACCTCCCCCTCCACCGCTTCGTGGCTTTGTCCGGCGTCTCCGGTTCCGGCAAATCCACCCTGCTCGACAAAGTCATCCACCAAGGCCTGCTCGCCAAACGCCGCCAGCTCACCGAAGACGCCGCCCAGATCGATTCCATCACCGGTGACGACGCCTTCACCGAGATCGTCCTCGTGGACCAGTCCCCCCTCTCCCGCACCCCGCGCTCCAACCCCGCCCTCTACACCGAAGCCTGGGAACTCATCCGCGAACTCTACGCCGACACCCCCGCCGCCGAAGCCGCCGGCTTCAGCGCGTCGAGTTTCTCCTTCAACGCCGGCGACGGCCGCTGCGACCACTGCCAGGGCCTTGGCTACGAACGCGTCGAGATGCAGTTCCTCTCCGACGTCTTCGTCCCCTGCCCCGTCTGCGAAGGCCGCCGCTTCAAGCCCGAGATCCTTGCCATCACCCACCAAGGCACATCCGTCGCCGACCTGCTCAACACCTCTGTCAGCGACGCCCTTGAACACTTCGCCGCCCAACCCGCCATCCGCGCCCGCCTCGCCGTGCTCGACGAAGTCGGCCTCGGCTACCTCACGCTCGGCCAACCCCTCAACACCCTCAGCGGCGGCGAGGCCCAACGCCTCAAACTCGTCAAATACCTCACCGGCTACACGACCGACACCGTAGGGCGTTCGCTTGCGAATGCCGCTCCGTCATCCGCCTCCTCCATTGGTCATTCCGCCGCCGTCGGCGGCGGCGCTCTTCTCCTCCTCGACGAACCCACCACTGGCCTGCACCGCCACGACGTCGCCCGCCTGCTCACCGTGCTCCAATCCCTGGTGGATCGCGGCCACAGCCTGATCGTCATCGAGCACAACCTCGACGTCCTCAAGTCCGCTGACTGGCTCATCGAGATCGGCCCCGACGCCGGCTCTGGCGGCGGCCACATCGTCGCCGAAGGCACGCCCGAAGACGTCTCCCGCTCCCCCACCGCCACCGCCCCCTACCTAGCCCTGGCGCTACAGTGTAACCATATTGGTTACACCATCCCCCCGATCCCCACATCCACTCTCCTGAAAAGTGTAACCAATTTGGTTACACCTTGCCGCACTGGCCAGACCGACACGTGTAACCAAATTGGTTACACTACTGCCGCCGACGCCGACCAGCTCGCAGCCGAGCCCGCCCACGAAGTAGTGCGCTCGCTTGCGAATGCCCCCGTCCTTCGCGTCGAGGGCGCACGCGAAAACAACCTAAAAAACCTCTCTCTCTCCATCCCCCACCGCCAGCTCAACGTCGTCACCGGCGTCTCGGGCTCCGGCAAGAGCACCCTCGCCTTCGACATCATCTTCGGCGAGGGCCAGCGCCGCTTCATGGACTCCATGAGCGCCTACGCCCGCCAATTCGTCGAGCAGATGCCGCGCCCCGCCGTGGACCGCCTCACCGGCATCCCGCCCACCGTCGCCATCGAGCAACGCATCACCCGCGGCTCCCGCAAGAGCACCGTCGCCACCATCACCGAGGTCGCCCAATACCTCCGCCTCCTCTACGCCCGCCTCGGCATCCAGCACCACCCCGATACCGACCGCCCCGTCCGCCCCCTCAGCCGCCCTCAGCTCGCCCGCCTCTTAGCCACCGTTATCGCCTCCCCCGCCGGCAAAAAAGCCAAACACCTCTACCTCTGCGCCCCTCTCGTGCGCGGCCGCAAGGGACACCATCAACCCATCGCCACCTGGATCGAAGACCACGGCTACGAACTCATGCGCGCCGACGGCCGAGTTTTCCCCGTCTCCGCCTTCTCCAAGCTCGACCGCTACTCCGAACACGACGTCGAAGTCGTCGTCGCCGATCTCAAAACCACCAACGCCAAAGAAAAACCCGCCGCCGCTCTCGACGAAGCCCTCCGCCTCGGCAAAGGCGCGTGTTTCCTCCTCAGCGAAAAAGGCACCGTGCTCAGTTGGTTTTCCACTACCCGCACCGACGCCGAGACCGGCGAGAGTTTCCCCGAACTCGACCCCAAGCACTTTTCCCACAACTCCCCCCGCGGCTGGTGTCCCACCTGCCGGGGCCACGGCCGCGTTTTCCCCTGGATGCTCGTGCCCGACGACGACGCCAAAAACGACGACGATCCTGCCGCCCGTCTCCGCGCCTTTGGCATCGAATCTGAAGCCGATCTCGCCGACGCCGGCGCCGCCTGCCCCGACTGCCACGGCCAGCGCCTCGCCCGCATTCCCCGCGCCGTAAAACTCCACTTCACCGGCAAACACCCGCCCCTCTCCCTCCCCCAGCTGCTCGCAGCCCCGCCCGCCTCGCTCCTGCGCAGCCTCGACCAACTCGACCTCGACGAACGCGGCCGCGCCATCGTACAGGACATCCTGCCCCAGATCCGCGAACGCCTCAAATTCCTCGACCACGTCGGCCTCGGCTACCTCAGCCTCGACCGCCCCACCGATACCCTCAGCGGCGGCGAAGCCCAACGCATCCGGCTCGCCGCCCAGCTCGGCACCAACCTCGCCGGTGTGCTCTACGTGCTGGATGAGCCGTCCATCGGCCTGCACGCCCGCGACAACGACCGCCTCATCGAGACCCTCCAGGCCCTGCGCGACAAAGGAAACACCCTCCTCGTCGTCGAGCACGACGACGACCTCATGGAGCGCTGCGACCACCTCATCGACCTCGGCCCCGCCGCCGGCATACACGGCGGCGAGATCCTCGCCGAAGGCACCCCCGCCGAGGTGAAGCGCATCGAAAAATCCCTCACCGGTCGCTACCTCAGCCACGGCATCAAACACCCCCTGCGCGGTTCCTACCGTCCCGTGCCCAAGCCTCCCGCCGCCAAGCCACGCTCCCGCAGCTGACATCCGCACTCCTTACCCCCTACCGCTGTGCACACTTGCTGCACCCAGCCACTTCACCCACAACACATCCACTTATCGCCGTATACGGACAGCCCACTGTCACAACCGCGCCTCGATGAAAGAAGCCTCCGCCCGCATCAAAATCAACCGCCTCCTCGAAGCTGCGGGCTGGCGCTTTTTCTCCGACTCCTCCGGCCCTGCCAACATCCAGCTCGAGCCCAGCGTCACCCTGCGCCCCGCTGATCTCGACGCACTCGGCGAAAACTTTGAGACGGCCGCCAAGGGCTTCATCGACTTCCTCCTGCTCAACGACAAGGGCTTCCCCTTCATCGTGCTCGAAGCCAAGGCCGAGGATAAAAACCCGCTCATCGGAAAAGAGCAGGCCCGCCGCTACGCCAAATCCCAGAACTGCCGCTTCGTCATCCTTTCCAACGGCAATCTTCACTACTTCTGGGACCTCGAACGCGGCAACCCCTACGTCATCACCGCCTTTCCCTCGCCTAACTACGGCCAGCGCCAACCTCCTTAGGACCCGGAGCGCCGGGCTGCATCGGCATCGGCCACACCTTGGATTTACACCCCGGCCTTGCCCTTAACCCATATAACCATATATCCACCCATATATGAAAACCACCCTCGATCTTCCCGACGATTTGCTCATTGAGGCCAAGGCCGTCGCCGCCCGCCGCCACACCACCCTCAAAGCCATCGTCGAACACGCCCTCCGTCGCGAAATCCAGCAACCCGCCCCCGCCGCACCCCTTCCCGACGATAAGTTCGAACTCAACGAACTCGGCTTTCTGGTCCTCAAACGCCACCCCGGCGAAACTGTTACCCTCGAGACCATCTGCAAAATCCAGGACGACATCGACCAAGAGGAACTCGACCGTGCCATAAATTTCGCCCGCCGAAGCTAATGCACCTCCTCGATGTCAACGTCCTGATCGCCCTGCTCGATCCGGCCCATCCTCACCACCAACCCGCAAAAGCCTTTTTCAAGGCCCACTCAAGCTCCGGCTGGGCCACCTGCCCCATCACCGAAAACGCCGTGCTTCGCATCCTCGGGAATCCCAATTATCCCAACAGCCCCGGCTCCACCGAAGCCACCCGCATCCTGCTCTCCAGTATCACTTCCTTGCCCGGCCACCAATTCTGGCCCGACGCCCACTCCCTGCTCGACGCCCGCCGCTTCCCACGCCTTCCCGCCGCCGCGCACCTGACCGACCTTTACCTGCTCGCCCTCGCCGTCTCCCGCCACGCCCGCCTCGCCACCTTCGACCGCGCCCTCGACCCCACCCTCATCCCCGGTGGCCCCGCCGCCCTCCACCTCTTGAGCTGATTTTTCCGGCCCGCCCGCCTGACATTTACTCCAAACGGTGACTCCCTGCGGCCCTCGCTCCCATGTCTTCCGCCCCCACCTGGCTCACCCTGACCGACGCCCGCCTGCGCAACCTCAAAGGCTTCGACGTCCATATCCCCCTCGGGCGTCTGACGATGGTCTGCGGTCCCTCCGGCGCGGGTAAATCCACCCTCTTCCGCGACATGCTCTACCCCGCCGTCGCCCACGCGATCAAAACCAAGACCGCCAAACTCACCGGAAAAGCCTACGCCAAAGCCACCGACTACCCCTCCTCCGGCGTAGGGCGTTCGCTTGCGAATGCCGCCTCCGACTCCACGCTCTCCGCGCCCTTCTCCACGCTCACGGGAGCCCACGGCTTCAAACAAGTTATCGAGGTGGACCAGTCCCCCATCGGCAAAACCCCGCGCTCCACCCCCGCCACCTACCTCGGCATTTTCGACCTCATCCGCACCTTCTTCGCCGGCATCCCCGAGTCTCAAATCCGCGGCTACACCGCCGGACGTTTCTCCTTCAACACCGCCGGCGGCCGTTGCGAGACCTGTGCCGGCGGCGGGCGGGTGAAACTCGAAATGGCCTTCATGCCCGACACCTACCTGCCCTGCGACGACTGCCGCGGCACCCGTTATGCGCCCGAACTCTCCGATCTTCGCTGGAAGGGCAAAAACATCGCCGACGTGCTCGCCCTCACCTTCGAGGAGGCCGTCACCTATTTCGATTTTCACAGCCAACTAAGCCAAGTCTGCCAGCTCATGTGCGACTGCGGCCTGGGCTACCTCACCCTCGGCCAGTCATCCCCCACCCTGAGCGGCGGCGAAGCCCAGCGCCTCAAACTCGTCACCGAGCTCACCCACGGCCTCGCCAGCTACCGCGAACGCAGCCGCAACATCGGTTTTCAAAACCTCTACATCCTCGAAGAGCCCACCATCGGCCTGCACCTGAGCGACTGCGAAAAACTCATCGGCGTACTCCACGCCCTCGTCGATCAAGGCCACACCGTGATCGTCATCGAACACCACCTCGACCTGCTCGCCGAGGCCGACTGGATCTTGGAACTTGGCCCGGTCGGCGGCCCCGACGGCGGCGAACTCCTCTACGAAGGCCCCCTCGCCGGCCTGCTTAAACAAAAGAATTCCCCCACCGCGCCCTACCTCCGCACCAAGCTCAAACTTTGATGCCTACTCCCGCCCGCGCGTTTCCTCGCCCTTACGGCGAAACGCGTCTTGCCGCCGGGCCCGGAGCGAAAATAGTCATCTCCAGTCAGCGAAACATGTGCTCGTAGCTCAGCTGGATAGAGCATCCGCCTTCTAAGCGGACGGTCGTGGGTTCGAATCCCGCCGGGCACACCACGCTTGCCTCACGACGTGAGGTTTAACCTTAATCACGCATGGTCAAAATCACCGGCACCTACGATGGCAGCCTGCGCTGCACCGCCAAACACGAGCCCTCGGGCACGTCTCTCGCCACCGATGCCCCCCGCGACAACCAGGGTTTGGGCGAATCCTTCTCCCCCACCGATCTCGTCGCCACCGCCTTCGTCACCTGCATCGCCACCACCATGGCCTTGATGGCCCGCAAACACGGGCAGGAACTCGGCCCTCTGCGTTACGAAGTGACCAAAGAGATGACCGCCACGCCGCCGCGCTCCATCGCCCGCCTCGCGGCCACGATCTGGTTGCCCGCCTCCGCGCGCAGCGTGCCCGCCGGCGAACTGGAACGCGCCGCCCGCGGCTGTCCCGTGCACCGCTCCCTCGCCCCTGAAGTTCAGAAAGACATCGTGTTCGTCTGGGCGGACTGATTTTTTTCTCCGCGCTGGCGCACAGTTATAACCCAAGCTCGTGCGTCGCTCACACATTCGCGTTGCCCAAGCTTTAGCCGCGCCGTGTGCTGGCCGCTTCATTATAAAAAACACATGGCGAAAAAATCTCAGGCGACTTGGGGCGGGCGTTTTTCCAGCGGACCGGCCGCGTTGATGCAGCAATTCAGCGAATCCGTTTCCTTCGATAAACGCCTCGCTCCTTTCGACATCGCGGGCAGCAAGGCCCACTCCGCCATGCTCGCGCATGTCGGTCTGATCACCCCCAAGGAGCGCGACGCCATCCACGCCGGGCTGGACTCGATTTTAAAGGAGATCGAGGCGGGCAAGTTCCCCTGGAGCATCCAGCTCGAAGACGTGCACATGAACATCGAGCAGGCGCTGACCGCCCGCGTGCCCGCCGCCGCCAAGCTCCACACCGCCCGCTCTCGCAACGACCAAGTGGCGACCGACATGCGCCTCTGGTTCAAGTGGGCCTGCGCCGAGGTGCAGACTCGCATCCGCAACGCCCAACTCGCCTTGCTGACTCTCACGCAACGCGAGACCGGCGTCCTCATCCCCGGCTACACCCACCTCCAACGCGCCCAACCGGTTTACCTCGCCCACCACCTCTTCGCCTGGATGGAGATGCTCGACCGCGACCACGCCCGTTTCCTCGCCGTCGCCAAACACGCCAACTGGTGCCCGCTCGGCGCCGGGGCCATCGCCGGCACCACCCTGCCCATCGACCGCGAGTTTACCGCCACCCAGCTCGGTTTCGTAGATGAAAAAGGCCGCCCGCGCGTGACCCAAAACTCCATGGATACCGTGGCCGACCGTGACCTCTTCCTGGAGTTCGCCGCCGCCGGTGCACTCTTCGGCGTGCACGTCTCCCGTATCGCCGAAGATTTGATCCTGTGGTCCAGCGCCGAGTTTAAGTTTATCGAACTGCCCGACGCCTTCTGCACCGGTTCTTCACTCATGCCGCAGAAGAAAAACCCCGACTCCTGCGAATTACTCCGGGGCAAATCCGGACGACTGGTGGGCAACCTCTCCGCGCTTCTCACGATGGTGAAAGGCCTGCCTCTGACCTACAATCGCGACCTCCAGGAAGACAAACCGCCGGTATTCGATACCTTCGATACCGTGGCGGTCTCGGCCGAAGTGCTCGCTGGCACGCTGGCCGGACTGACGGTCAATCCCGCCCGTTGCGCGGCGGCGGTGGCCGATCCCGCCCTGCTCGCCACCGATCTTGCCGATTACCTCGTGGAGCGCGGCGTACCCTTCCGCGAGGCGCACCACGCCGTGGGCGCGGTGGTGAAACTCGCCGAAGTTCAGGGCAAGCCCTTGAATCAACTCGCCACCGCCGACGTGAAAAAATGCCACGCCGCCTACGCGGACGACTGGGCCACGGTGTTCGATCTCAAACGCGCCATGGCCAAACGCCGCGGCACCGGCATGCCCGGCCCCGCGCAGGTGAAAAAACAAATCGCCCGCTGGACCAAAACCCTCGCCGCTTGATCTCCGCTTGCCTTCGAAGCGAATCCACCAGGCAAGAGTGACTGCCTCACGAATTCACTGACTTCGGTTTGGGTTACCCTCCCAGGCCGAGCGTCAGCCTTCCCTCTTGCCTCGCGCCCCCGCCCGACGTTTTGCTCCCCCTTTTCCTTTTCTCTTTTGCCCATGAAACCGTCCCCCTCGACCACCTCGTCTCCTCAGCCCGAAATCGGCCGCGCCATGAACGGTGCTGATGTCGTCGTCGAGTGTCTCTCGCGCGAGAATGTGGACGTGATCTTCGCCTATCCCGGCGGCGCCTCGCAAGAACTTCACCAGGCCCTGGCCCGCAGCGACAAGGTTCGCGTCATCCTGCCCCGCCACGAACAAGGCGGTGTCTTCGCCGCCGAAGGCTACGCCCGCGCCACCGGCAAAGTCGGCGTATGCATGGCCACCTCCGGCCCCGGCGCCACCAATCTCGTCTCCGGCATCGCCGACGCCTTCATGGACTCGACCCCCATGGTGTGCATCACCGGCCAGGTTTTCTCCAAATTCATCGGCAAATCCGCGTTTCAGGAAACGGATTTCTTCGGCATGACCCTGCCCATCGTAAAGCACAGCTACCTCGTGCTGAACGCCGCCGACCTGCCCCGTATTTTCAAAGAAGCGTTTTACCTCGCCCGCTCCGGTCGGCCCGGCCCGGTCATCATCGACATTCCCAAGGACGTTCAGCAGGCAAAACTCACGCCCGTTTTTCCGGCCACGATCGAGTTTGCCAACAAATCCCTGACCGAGTTCCCGCTCGCGAGCGACGACCAGCTCAAGCAGGTCCTCGACCTCGTCGCCAAGGCCCAGCGGCCCATCCTCTACACCGGCGGCGGCCTCGTATCTGCCGAGGCTTCCGCCGACCTGCGTCTCTTTGCCGAGAAAACCAATATCCCGGTCGCCACCACCCTTATGGGGCTGGGTGCGTTCCCGGAGGACCACCCGCTTTCCCTGCGCTGGTTTGGCATGCACGGCTCGGCCTTCGGCAACTGGGCGGTGGATCAATGCGACCTGCTCCTCTGCCTCGGTGCGCGTTTTGATGACCGTATCACGGGCGACGCCGGTAAATTCGCGGGTGGCGCGACCATCGTCCACATCGACATCGACGCCTCCGAACATAACAAAAACAAACGCGTTCAGTATGCCATAGAGAGCGACATCAAGCACGCCCTCAAGCGCCTCAACGAACTCATCGCCGCCCTTAAGTTCACCCCGCCCGATACCAAGCCCTGGCACACCCAGTGCTCCGCCTGGAAACGCGACTATCCCTTCAGCTATGAGGACAGCCGCCACATCGTGCCGCAGGAAGCGGTCGAGGTACTGCACGAGCTCACCAAGGGCGAAGCAATCATCACCACCGGCGTGGGCCAGCATCAGATGTGGGCCGCCCAGTTTTATCCCTTTAAAGAACCCCGTCGCTACATCAGCTCGCTTGGACTCGGCGCGATGGGCTACGGCTACCCGGCCGCCATGGGTGCGAAGGTCGCCTGTCCCGACAAGCACGTGATCGACATCGACGGCGACGGCTCATTCCTCATGAACGTGCAAGAGCTGGCCACCTGCCACATCGAGAAAATCGCCGCCAAGGCCATGATCTTGAACAATCAACACCTCGGCATGGTCGTGCAATGGGAAGACCGCTTCTACAACAGCGTGCGCGGCAACACCATCCTCGGTGACAAAAACAACGTCGGCTCGCCCGATAATCTGGCCGCCATCTATCCCGACTACGTGACCATCGCCAAAGGCTTCGGCGTAAAGGCCCGCCGCGTTTCCAAACGCTCCGAGCTGCGCGAGGCGATTCAGGAGATGCTCGATCACGACGGCCCATACCTGCTCGACGTCATCGTGCCCTACACCGAACACGTGCTGCCCATGATCCCCGCCGGTAAAACGGTGAAGGAAATGATCCTCAAGTAAGCCTGATTTGCCTGCAAATTTAGCTGAATTGGCCGGTACGGCCAACCCTGCATCTACTGCACAAATTACTTTCAGATGATGCGTTGTGTAGCGTTGGCCGTCCCCGGCCAATTACGGTTTTCGGCTCATCTTGAACGCGAATTGGAAAAAGCCCGAGCGACCCGCGCCCGCCTCCAACACAAAGTAACCTAATGGGTTACTTTGTCGCGTGACCCGCGCCAACTGCGGAACTCGGGTTAAGCTTTTGGGTAGCCGAGCAAGGCGACCAGCTCTTCGCAGACCGCAGAAGCACCGGCCACAAAGGGTACCCTGGCCATGTTGAGATCAAAAATCCGCAGCGGGAAAAGGGGCTCCTTTAGATAACGAACCTCGCCGCCCGCGCCTTGGCAAAAGGGCACGGCGGCGGCGATGTCCCACACCTTCACGTTGTGGTCCACGGTGGCGTCGAGCAGACCGGCCCCGACGTAGGCCAGGTGCAGCGTGCTGCTCCCGAGCCCGCGAATTTTGAAACGCTCGACCAAGAGCGTGGCGTGGGGCGAAAAGCGCTTATCCATCGGGCTGTGAAACCCGAGTGTGCGTTGCCCTTGGGGGGTTTCGGTTTTCACCCTTGCCGGCTGCTCGCCGTCCCAAGCTCCGAACGCCGGCCCGCCGTGCATCAAGACTCGTCGCGCCAGATCGTAGATCACTCCGTAAACCGGCGTGCCATTTTCCAGCAAGGCCAGGGAAATGGCGCAATAGGGAATGCCGGTGGCGTAGTTATTGGTGCCGTCGATCGGATCGAGCACCCAGGCGAACCGGGCCCGCAGGGGAATGGCGGCCGTGCCGTCCCCGAGTTCTTCGCTCAGGTATTCATCTTCGGGAAACCGGGCGACGAGCTCCTTGAAAATCGCCTCCGAGATGGCGATGTCCGCCGCAGTCACGCGCGAACCATCGCTCTTCCAGGTGCTCTGCACCCGGCCAAAATCCCGGTGCAAAAAATCGGTCTGGGCCAGAACGGCGACTTTGGCGGCGGCGATGCGGGCGAGAAGTTCGGAGCTTGGCATGTCGCTCAAGTGTCCACGGATACCGGGCAATGACACGGACGAAAAACGAAAAACGTGCCAAAGCGCTATTTGGCCGGACGCTCGAAGGCGTCGATCATGGCCTTGAAGTCCGTCGGAAGCGGCGCGCGCATTTCGAGTTTTTTGCCCGAAATCGGATGCTCAAAAACCAGATATTCCGCATGCAACATCACGCGCGGCGGCTTCATCGGCAGGGGCGCGCTATCCTTCCAGCCATAAATCGCGTCGCCCAGCAGCGAGTGCCCGATCGACTTCAAATGCACCCGAATCTGGTGGGTGCGCCCCGTGAGGATGTGACAACGCATCAGCGCGGCATAGGGCGGAAACGACTTCTCGCGCGTCCAGTCGGTGCGCGAAGGCCGGCCTTCGTCGCTGACCGCCATCTTGTGCCGATGCGTCGGATGCCGGGCTATGCCGGTCTCGATGCGTCCGCTCAACAAGCGTGGCACGCCCACGACCAAGGCCAGGTATTCCTTGTGTAAATTACGCTCGGAGAACTGCGTCGATAGCCCGCGATGGGCGGTGTCAGTCTTGGCCACCACGATCACGCCCGTGGTATCGCGATCCAGCCGGTGCACGATGCCCGGCCGCTCCACCCCGCCCACGCCCGAAAGCGAACCGGCGCAATGGCCCAGCAACGCATGGACCAGCGTATCCTCGCCCGTGCCCGCGCCCGGATGCACGACCATGCCCGCCGCCTTGTTTACCACCAGCAGGTGTTCGTCCTCATAGATAATATCCAGAATCGTGTCCGATGCCTTGAGCTCTGACGGCACCACCTCGGCATGGGAAAACTCCACCGTGTCGCCGGCGCGCAGTTCGTCCTTTTTATCCAACACCAACCCGGCGCGCAGCACCCGGCCCGCATCGAAAGTCCGCTGCCAGGCCGAGCGCGAATGCTCCGGAAACGCGGCGGCGAGGAGCTTGTCGGCACGCTCGCGGCGCGTGCCTTCGGGAACAGTGTAACTAAGATTGGACGTGGACATGCAGGAAGGCGTCATGCTCGCGCCTCGTTTGTCGCTGGCGAGGACGTAAACCAAGGACAGGCTTTAAACGTTCTCACGCATAATGGGACGGGCGAAAATCAAACGTCCGCCCGCAGAGGGCATGATGCTGATGATCTCCGCCGCGATGCGCATGCCGATCGCCGACTTGGCTTCGTTGACCACCACCATGGAGCCATCCAGGAGATACCCCACCGCCTGGCCATCTTCCTTGCCAGGCTTGACCAGATCCACATCCACCGCCTCCCCGACGGCCAAAATCGGCTGAATGGCGCGCGCCAGATCTCCGGGATTAATACAAATAACCCCGTGAAACTCGGCGAGTTTTGCCAGATTTTGGTCGGTGGTGATCACCTTCGCCTTCATCGACGTCGCGAGGAAGACGAGCTTGGCCTCCACCTCGGAGCGTTTGGCCTCACTCTCCTGGATTCGTAAATCGAGCAGCTTGATGCGGCGCAACTCGCCCAAAGTATCCAATCCGCGCCGTCCCCTCGCCCGGCGAAGTGGTTCATGGGAATCGGCGATACCCTGCAATTCGTTGAGCACGAACCGAGGGATGATGAGCGCGCCGGGCGCAAACCCACTGTGGCAGATACGTGCGATCCGGCCGTCGATCAACGCGCTGGTATCCACTATAATGAGCGGCACATCCACCTCGTGCGGCACGAAGCGCACGTAGGGAATAACCAAGTTGAACTCATCCTTCCCGCGCAGGGCGATGACCGTGCACAAATAGGTGGAAACCAAAAACAAACCCAAACGGACCAAGTAAATCGTCTCCCGGTCCCCCTCGCTGAAGAGCGGGGAGACGCTGATCAAAAACGAAATCAAACACCCAACCCCCAAGCCAAACGTAATGGCCGACAACCCGCGCAGCGAAAATCCCTTTAAGAGCAGATCCACCAGCACCACCAGCACGCCCAACATCAACCCGAACAGCGATGCCTTCAATCTAAACGCGTCCCATTCCGTGATGGTATAACACACCAGCCAGCCGACCACGGCACACAGCAGGACAAAGACGAGGCGAATGGGAAGCAGAGTGCGATTCATCGGTTAGAAAAGGCCACTCAGGTATGGAAGATCACGAACAGCAAGACCGGTAAACCAATCATCAAGGCCATTACGCCGAAAAGGAGTTTCCTCGCCCGCGCCGTTTGCGCGGCCAGCCGTATCTCTTCATCAGGCGGAGTTGCGTCCATGGGCGGCACCGCATTCATCGTGATCAGCTATGACAACCCAATACTGGTTGGTAAAAACCGAGCCCGAAGCCTACGCGTGGGAAACCTTCCTGCGCGACCGCCGCACGAATTGGGACGGCGTGCGCAATTACCAGGCGAGAAATCATCTGCGCGCCATGCGCCCCGGCGACGCCGTTCTCTTCTACGCCAGCGTCACCACCAAAGCGGTGCTCGGCACCGCCCAAGTAACGAAGGCGTTTTTTCCCGATAAAACCGCCACCGAAGGCGACTGGTCCTCGGTCGAACTGGAAGCCGTTGAAACCCTCGCCCGCCCCGTCGAACTCGCCACCATCAAGGCCGACGCGAAACTGGCCGACCTTCCGCTTTTGAAACAAAGCCGCCTCTCCGTCATGCCACTCACCCGCGCCCAATTCGACCGCATCGTAAAACTAGGCCAGGGCGCCTAGCGCAATTTCGAGGCTTTGTAATGTCCGGGGAGCGCACCCGTCCCGGGTGCTTCGCAGGGCGTCCCGCCCTGTGATCTGAGTTTCCGGCGAGACGCCAGAAACAGCCTGCGAGACGCAGGCGCCCCCCGGACCAGTTAAGCTACTCTTGAAAACGAACTGGAATGAGTAGAAACCCGTGCACAAAAAAGCACCGCCCGCGCGGTGCTTTTTGAAAGAAGCTAAAAACGCTTCGGATATTACGACGACACGTTGGTGTCGGCGCTCGATGAAGCGCTGGGATCCTTGAGGGTAAATTCCAACACCTCGCCCTTGCGGGTGACGTGCAGGTGTTGCCCCTCGGTGATCTCGCCCTTGAGCAAAGACTCGGCGAACGGATCCTCCAGGTAATGCTCCACCGCGCGACGCAGCGGACGGGCGCCCATCTTTTCGTCGTAACCCTTTTCGATAAGCAGGTCCTTGGCCTCCGCCGAGAACGTCAGCTCGATCTTACGCTCGGTGAGGCGCTTGGTGAACTTCGTTAACTCGATATCGACGATCCGCATCAGGTCGGTCTTGGCCAGCGGGCGGAAGAACACGATGTCGCTGATACGGTTCAGGAACTCGGGTTTGAACACGCGCTTGGCCTCTTCCAGCACCTTCTCGCGCATCTTCTCATGGTCGCCAAAGGCCCCGGAACCGGCGGCGGCAAAGCCCATCGAGGTCTGGCGCATCAAGAGCTGCGCGCCGACGTTGGAGGTCATGATGATGATCGTATTGCGGAAATCGATCTGACGACCAAGCGAATCGGTCAGGCGCCCGTCTTCCAGAATCTGCAACAAGAGCTGCAAGACGTCGGGATGGGCCTTCTCGATTTCGTCGAACAAAATCACGGAGTAAGGCTTGCGACGCACCGCTTCGGTGAGCTGGCCGCCCTCTTCGTAACCGACGTAGCCGGGAGGCGAGCCGATCAGCCGGGAGACCGCGAATTTCTCCATGTATTCGCTCATGTCGATCTGCACCAGAGCGTCCTGCTTTCCGAACATCTGGGCGGCGACCTGCTTGGCCGTTTCCGTCTTACCCACGCCGGTCGGACCGACGAAGAGGAAGGAACCAATGGGACGTCGGGGATCCTTTAGGTCGGCGCGCGAACGGCGCAGGGCACGGGCGATCGAGGTGGAGGCGAGGTCCTGGCCAATGACGACCTTTTGAATCTCTTTTTCGAGTCCGAGCAGTTTCTCGGACTCCTTTTTCTCCATGCGAGAAAGCGGGATCCCGGTCCAATCGGCGACGACTTTCATCATCAGGTCTTCGTCGATGGTAACGCGTTTCTCTTCGCGGGATTTCTTCCACTCCTCGGTCACTTGCTCCAGGCGGGCGCGCAGTTGTTTCTCGGTGTCGCGGAACTTGGCCGCCTCTTCAAAGTGCTGCTTGGCAATGGCGTCTTCCTTTTGGGCGCAGACGGTTTCGATTTCCTTGGCGTGACTTTCCAACGCGGGCGGACGAGTCAACGCGCCGATGCGGGCGCGGGAACCGGCTTCGTCCATCACATCGATGGCCTTGTCAGGCAGGAAACGACCGGTGATGTAGCGATCAGAAAGCTTGGCTGCGGCTTCGATGGCGGGGTCGGTGAAGATAGCTTTGTGGTGATCCTCGTATTTGCCGCGAATGCCTTTGAGAATGATGATCGTGTCTTCGATGGACGGCGGCTCCACCTTCACGTTTTGGAAGCGGCGATCCAGGGCGGAGTCCTTTTCGATATACTTGCGGTATTCGTTAAGGGTGGTCGCGCCGATGCACTGCAATTCACCCCGGGAGAGGGAGGGCTTGAAGATATTCGAGGCATCCATCGCGCCTTCCGCCGCACCGGCGCCCACGATGGTGTGGAGCTCGTCGATGAAGAGGATGATGTTTTTGGCGCGCTTGATCTCGTCCATCACTGCCTTGATACGCTCCTCAAACTGGCCGCGATATTTGGTGCCGGCGACCATGAGGGCGAGGTCGAGGGTGATGACCTTCTTGTCGATCAAGATTTCGGGCACGATGCCGTTGACGATTTCCTGGGCCAGACCTTCGACGATGGCGGTCTTGCCGACGCCAGCCTCGCCGATGAGCACCGGATTGTTTTTGGTGCGGCGGCAGAGGATTTGGATAACGCGCATGATCTCGTTCTTGCGACCGACCACGGGGTCGAGTTCTCCCTTGCGCGCGAGCTCGGTGAGATCGCGACCAAAGGCCTTGAGCGCGGGGGTCTTGACGTCCTTCTTGCCATCCTCGGAGCGACCGGAACCGGCGGCGGTCTCTTCACCGCTCCGGGCGGCGGAATCAGACGCGCCGGGCGCACCGGCCTCGCCGGAACCGGCACCCTCTTCACCGCCGGAAAACTGGGGATCGAGTTCGCGCAGGATCTCGTTGCGGGTGCGCTCGATGTCGATGTCGAGAGACTTCAAAACCCGGGCGGCGACGCCCTCGCCCTCGCGCAGTAAACCGAGCAGGATGTGCTCGGTGCCTACATAGGAATGATTAAGCGCCTTGGCCTCTTTGCCGGCGAGCGCGAGGACCTTTTTAACCCGTGGAGTATAGGGGATGGAGCCTTGGTTTTTGGTCTCCTGGCCGGTGCCGACCTGTTTTTCGACCGCCGCGCGCACGGTTTCGAGGTCGAGGCCCATTTTCTGCAAAACGGACACCGCCACACCTTGGCCCAACTTGATCAGGCCGAGCAGCAAGTGCTCGGTGCCGACGTAGTTATGGTGGAAGCGATCAGCTTCCTTGCGGGCGAGCGCAAGGACCTGCTGGGCGCGGGGGGTGAAATTGTTCATCGGTTCCATAAAGTGTTTTTTTAGAGGTTGGCTATCGGCCCTGGGCGAAGCTGAAGCGCGCGAGGGAGAATGAGCGAAAAACTGCGGGGAAAATCAGGGTTTCTGGTGTAAGCTAAAATCAGGCCGGGCAATGCTGGCAAATTCAGTCCTTATATTATCGGCACGAAGCGCGTCGCGTTGACCGGAATCTAGCTCGTGGCGGGCGGCGGCCTGCACGTGGCCGGGTTGCGCCTCGATAAAGAGTCGGTCCGTAAGGGCGCGGGTAGGCTCGGGGAAAAGTCCTAAGTCGATGCCCAGACGAAGCAGCGAGAGCAAGTTCATGGCCTCGCTGGAGCTGAGCTGATGGCAGTTTTGCAAAATGCCGTAGGCCCGGCCGATCTTGTCAAAAAGTTTGGGGGCGTCGGCTTCGAGCAGCTTTTCGCGGGCGTTTAGCTCATGCTCGATGATCGACTGAAGCACGCTGCCGAGCCGTTTGAGAATGGCCTCTTCAGACTCGCCGAGCGTGGTTTGATTGGAGATCTGGAAAATACTGCCGGAGGCGTCGGAGCCCTCGCCGAACAAACCGCGGACCACCATGCCCAATTGGTTCACCGCCCGCACCACTTTCTCCATCTGGCTGGAGATCACGAGGGCCGGAAGGTGCATCATGGCCGAGGCGCGCATGCCGGTGCCCAGATTGGTCGGGCACGCGGTCAAATACCCCAGCGCAGGATCGAAGGCGTAATCGAGCCGTCCTTCCAACTCGGTGTCTAGGCTGTCGATTTGCGACCACGCTTTTTTGAGTTGGAACCCGGCCCGCAGCACCTGGATGCGCAGATGATCCTCTTCGTTGATCATGACCGAGCACGTTTGGTCGCGATTGATCACCAAGCCGCCGCCGTGCTTGGAGCCGCTCAATTCGCGCGAGATGAGGTGACGCTCCACCAAGATCTGTTTTTGCAGTTCGGTGAGCTCGGACACCGGCACATTGACCGAGCGCTTCATCGGCGCGGCTGCGCCGAGCGCTTCGCGGCACCGTTCCAGCACGGCCTCGCGTTGAGCTTCCTTGCACCAACCGGGAAAAGAGTGACCGGCCAGATTTCGCGCCAGGCGGATACGGGTCATGAGCACCACCGCGCACTTGGAGCTGGCGGTGTCGGTAAGCTCGGAAGGAGAGGCGAGAAGCGCGGCGATTTTCATGAACGGGCGGGGGTGGCGCGGGTGCCAGTGGATGGACCAACAGGTTTGGATATGGCGAGCCGGGCTTGAACCAATTCGTCGCGCACGCGGGCGGCGTCCTCGTAACGCTCGGTCTTGATCGCGTCGGCAAGCGCCCCCTCCAGCTCGGTCACGCGTTCCAGCAACGAACGTCGCTCAATAGCTTGGTGCGGTACCTTGCCGACATGGCGCGTGCCCTTGTGCATGTTGTCCAGCATCGGCGTGACCATGCCCTCGAATGTGCGGTAACATTGCGGACAGCCGAAGCGGCCCAGTTTCTTGAAATCGCTGGGCTTGAATCCGCAGGTCGGGCATTCCGAGCCTTGAATGGTTTCCTCGGGATTGAGCGAGGCCTTGAGCAACAGGTCCGCGAGGGAAAACCCGCCCGGATCCGTCACGCCCTTGGCCTGCGCGCACGCCTCGCACAAGTCCACCTTGTGCATCTTGCCGTTGACGATCTGGGTGAGGTGAACCGTGGCGGACTTGCCGCAAAGGTCGCATTTAAGGGAACTGGCCATGCTAAAGAGTTATGTGAGGTTGATGGAAAACTCGACCTTCGCCGGATAAAAAGTGAACGGTAAAACCACGTAGGCTTTGCACGCGGTATGCCAGAGCAAATTCGCACCGCCGTCACTCGCGACGCGACGGCAGACCCGAAAAACAAAAAGAAAATACGCGCCAGCACGGCGCAAAGTTCACCCGCACCTGCGCGGATCTGGCGCGGGTGCGGGTGGTGCGAAGTCAGCGCTCAAACCGACCGCTCACCATTAAAGCCGGGTACCCTCGACCAAGACGCGACGACGGAAAGCCTCCAGCACGCGCGCGGTGATGCTGCCTGGTTTGCCGGTGCCGATCACGCGCCCGTCCAGCTTGACCACGGGTATGACCTCGGCGGCGGTGCCGGTGAGAAAACACTCGTCCGCATTCCAAACGTCATAACGGGTGAGATTCCCCTCGCGCATCGGCACCCCGATTTCGGTCGCGATGTCAAAAATGGTATCGCGGGTAATGCCCTTCAGCGCGCCTTGCGAGGCGGCGGGGGTGACGATCGTGCCTTTGAAAACCGTGAAGATATTATCCCCCGTGCACTCGGCCACGTAGCCCTGATCGTTGAGCATAATCGCCTCCAGGCATCCGGCCTGACGCGCCTCGATCTTGGCGAGAATGTTATTTAAGTAGTTGAGAGACTTAACCGTAGGAGGCAGCGCGGCGGGGCTAATGCGGCGGGTGGCCACCGTGCAAATGCTCAGCCCGGAGGTATAATGCTCGGCCGGATAGAGCGCGATCTTGGCCGCGATAATGAAAATGGACGGCTTGGGACAAAGCCAGGGGGACAGGCCAAGGTCGCCCACCCCACGAGTCACCACGAGGCGAATGTAGCCATCGGTGAGTCCATTTTGGCGGCAGGTCTCGCACGTGGCTTCGGCGATTTCCTGGCGCGACCAAGGCATATCCAAGAGCAAGGCTTTGGCCGACATTTCGAGCCGCTCGAGATGCTCATCGAGCCGGAAAATGTTTCCTTGGTAAAGGCGTATGCCTTCAAATACGCCGTCGCCATAGAGCAGACCGTGATCGAACACGGAAACTTTGGCGTCGGCTTGATCGACGAACTGGCCATCGAGGTAAATCTTCATCGCGCACACGGTGGAGCAACCCGCCCAAATTTGTCCAGCCCGCGTCGAGTTTTGACTTGTAAAACCGGTCCCTGCGGAAGATTTTGACGCCTCTTATCCCTCTCCATGCTTACCTCAAAATCTAGATTCTCCAAGGGCTTCACGCTGATCGAGTTGCTCACGGTTATTGCAATTATCGGTATTCTTGCCGCCATAATTATCCCAACGGTTGGAAATGTTCAGGCCAAAGCGCATCGCACGACCGATCTCAACAACATAAAGCAGGTCATCCAAAGCGCGATGCTCTACGCCAACGATAACGATGGTAAATTTCCCGGAACCACGATTCGCAATTTTAGTGGAACCGGCACCCAAGCAAATGATTTATGGAAATGGGCTGGGACATTGGCATTAAACTCAGGAGTCAACGAACCTTCTTTTTACATTTCAAAAAATGATTCGTTAGCGCCTGAATCCACTCCGAGGACGATTCTTAACGAGACCAAAACTGGGTTGAATACAGATTTTAACAATGCCGAGCTGTCGGTCGAAATCGTGGCGGGCGTACGTCAATCGGATGCTTCAACTACTCCAATCGTTTTCACCCGTGGGCTAGACAACAATTCTGGACAGTGGGTGGCGACCAAAGGTGCGTACAAGGATGAAGGTGGTCACGTAGGATATATCGGTGGTAACGTTACTTTTTACAAGGATACTGCTAGCAGCGATGGCAGCGGCGTGTTCGTACGTGCCTCGGGAGCTCGAACCAAACAACTTCTACAAGTACTTCGTCCGACCGCTTCGGTATATGGTAGTACAAATGCTGGCATTGGCACCTCTGGTGGTGCAGCAGGCTCAGGTCCATAATTTTTGCTCCACCACAAGGCCCAAAAGCCCGACCTACCCGGTCGGGTTTTTTGTTCTTCATAATTTGTCCTACTCTAAGTTAGTTTAAGCATTAAACTATATTCCATTCATGTCCGGTCCCTCTGTTGCCGCTCCCACTTACGTTATCGGCCATAAAAACCCCGACGCAGATTCCATCTGCGCCGCCATCGCCTATGCCGCCTTCAAAGAGGCTTGCGGCCAGCACGGCTACATCGCCGCCAGGTGCGGAAACTCCAACGCCCGCATCGACGCCATCCTCAACCGGTTTCAGCACCCCTTGCCCACCTTGCTCATGGACGTCACTCCGCGCGTCCGCGATGTCATGGTCAGCGATGTCGTGGTTATACCCCAGGATGCCACCTGCTCCGAGGCCCTCGAACTCATCGACGAACATGACGTGCGGGTGCTTCCCGTGGTGGCGGCTGACCGCCGTCTCGTCGGCACCGTGTCTATCTTTCAACTCGGCGGCTTCTTCGTTCCCAAGGTCCGTGCGTTGCGAGAGATGCGCAAAGTACAAACCAGCCTTAACCAAATCGCCCGAGCCCTGCACGCCAACGTCATCCATCTCTCCGACGCCGCTCGCGAAGAAGAGCTGTTTGTTCGCGTCGGTGCGATGGATGTTAAATCGTTCGGACAAGCCGCCCAGAGCGACGGCATCCTGGCCAGCCAATCGATCATCATCGTCGGCGACCGTGCCGACATTCAACTGAAGTCCATTAACATGAATGTCCGTTTGCTCGTGATCACGGGCAATCTGCCAGTGGACAGCTTCATCGTGGAATATGCCCGCTCCACCGGAGTGGCGGTGATGGTCAGCCCTTACGATACCGCCACCACCGCCTGGGTCATTCGCTCCGCCACCAAAATCGACCGTATCGTTGACCGCCGCTTCACCTCGCTTTCGCCCGATCAACGTCTGTCGGAGGTGCGCAAAAAACTCGCGACTTCCAATGTCGCCGCTTACATGGTGCTCGGCGACGATGGCCGCCTCCAAGGCATCCTGACCAAGACGGACATGCTCAAACCCGTGCGCACCAAATTGGTGCTGGTTGATCACAACGAAATGACCCAGGCGGTGACCGGTGCGGAAGAAGTCACTATAACGGAAATTATTGACCACCATCGTATAGGGGCATTTACCACCAACCAGCCGATCCTTTTTATCAATGATCCGGTAGGCTCGACCTGCACCATCATAGCCGATCTTTTCCGTCGCGAAGGGCTCACCCCAACGCCGCAAATTGCCGGTATTCTCATGGGCGGAATTATCTCCGATACCCTCCACCTGCAGAGCCCCACTTCGACGGAAAAAGACACCCTCCTCCTTACTTGGTTGTCTAAAATCGCCGATGTGAACTCCCGGCAACTGGCAGATCTGATTTTCAGCTCCGGCTCGGTGATTCTCTCCAATCCTCCGGAAAAAGTCATCCGCACCGATTTTAAAATTTACGACGAAGAAGCCGTCCGTTTCGCGGTTTCGCAGGTTGAGGAGCTCGGCTTCGGTAATTTCTGGCAAAACTCCAGATCCCTCCTCCGCGCGCTCGATGAACTCTGCACACAGGAAGGTCTTTGCTTCGCCTGCCTTTTAGTCACCGACATCAACACGCAAAACTCGCTGCTCCTGCTTAAGGGTGACCCGGAAATCACCAAACGCATCACCTACCCCAGCGTCGAAGACGGCGAGATTTTCGACCTTCCCGGCATCGTCAGCCGCAAGAAACAACTTATCCCCTACCTCGGTACCTTGCTGCGCGAGCTCAACCACGACGGGGTAGTGGCCGTAAACCGCAACGCAACTCCCGCCTCGGCTGCTGTTTCCGTCGGTTCTTGATTATTCCAATTCGCAGTCAGGATGAACAGAATGTCGGAATTGGCCGGCGAGGGCCAACGCTACACAAACCTCCTGATGTGAGTAAGCTATACATTACATGTAGCGTCGGCCGTCCTCGGCCAATTCCGAGGTGAGGTGGCGGAGCGTCGAAGCGACCCGCCCTGCATGGGGGGCGGAAGGGGAATGACGAATGCCTAATGACGGATGTCGGACTATGGGACGGATGGATGCTTCGGACCGCTTAAAGGCGGGACTCCAAGGTTCGGACTCGTGCGGCTTAATGCAAAGGCACGACCGGGTCTATAAACGCGTTTTTAAGGCCGCGAGGAGGGCGTCGAGGCTGGGCTTGGCGGCGATGAAATCCGGGGGCATGCCGAGCTCGGTCAGGCTCTCGGTGGTCTGTTCGCCGATGCTGCCGACCAGGGGTTTTTTCGCTCCGGGGGCGAGTTTCAAGCCTTCCGCCTGGGCGTGGAAGGACTCGGCGGCCGAGGAGCTGGCAAAGAGGATCGCATCGGCTCCGTGCTGGCGGAAGTCGTCGGCCACGGGGTCGTTGGTGAGGTCGGTTTTCTCCGTCTTGTAGAGCGGGAGCTGGTCCACGATGGCGCGGGCGGCCTCCAGTTTGCGCACGAGTTTATCGCGGTTGAGGTTGCCGGTGACGACGATGATCTTGGCGCTGTCGAGGCTGCCGGTGGCGATGAGGGCTTCGGCCAGCGAGGTGCCGGTGGCGGTGTCGGGCATGCACTCCACGCGGATGTGGTATTTCTCAATCTCGCACGCGGTGGCGCGACCGATGCAGGCGAAGCGCAGGAGGCCGAGCGCGCGGATGTCTTTAAAGCCTTTGAGGAAATCCTCGAAGAAGTAGCGGACGCCGTTGGCGCTGGTGAACACGATCCAATCGTAGCCGCCCAGCTCGGCCAGGATCTCGACGAAGCCGTGTTTATCCACCGCCTTGGAAATGGTGATGAGGGGCAGCTCCAAGACCTCGGCGCCGAGGGTTTCGAGTTTCTCGCGCAGTTCGCTGTTTTGGTCGCGGGTACGGGTGATGGCCACGCGGCGTCCGAAGAGCGGGAGGTGCTCGAACCAGTCGATGGCTTCGTGATCGCGCACCACTTCGCCGATGAAGATGATCGCGGGCGCGGCCAGCTTGGCGGCTGTCACCTTGGCCGGGAGATCGGCCACGGTGCCGGCCACGCTGCGCTGGCGGCCGAGCGAGGCCCATTGCACGACGGCGGCCGGGGTGGTCGCGGCGAGGCCGCCGGCCTGCAACTCGGCGAGGATAAACTCCAGCCGCCCCATGCCCATGTAGATGGCGAGCGTGGTGTGTTTGAGCGCGCCGAAGCTTCGCCAATCCACCTGGGTGCCGGTCTTGTTCGGGTCTTCGTGGCCGGTGAGCAAAACCAGCGACGTGCTGAGATTCCGATACGTGAGGGGAATGCCGGCGTAAGCCCCGGCGGCGAGTGCGGCGGTGACGCCGGGAACGACCTCGAAGGCAACGCCGGCTTTGACCAAGGCGCGGGCTTCCTCGCCGCCGCGCCCGAAGATATAGGGGTCGCCGCCCTTGAGCCGCACCACTTGCTTACCGGCTTGGGCGTGCTTCACCAACAGGGCCTCGATCTCCTCCTGGGGGACGGTGTGGCAACCGGCTTTTTTACCCACGTAGAACACTTCGCAGTCGGTCCGGCACCACTTCACCAACTCGGGGTGCACGAGGTAGTCGTAAACCAGCACATCGGCGCTCGCGACGAGCTCCTTGGCGCGAAAGGTGACCAGACCAAGATCGCCGGGACCGGCGCCGACAAGATAGACAATACCAGTGGAAGACATGATCGATGGGTAAGTAGTGGGTAGCGAGTAGCGGGTAACGAGTCGTTTAGGAATGGTCAGAGAGTGGTTTTCCGGTTCTTGAGATGCTCGCTACTCACTTCCCGCTACTCGCTACTAGAGCTGAAAGCCGAGGTGTTTTAAAATCGTGCGGGCGGTCTCGACCGGGGAATCGATCTCGGCGTCGCTCAGCGGGAGGCTGCGCAGGCCGATCTCGTGATGGTAAAACCAGAGCGTGTCAGCGGTGACGTGGGCGGCAAAGGCCGTCTGGCAACCGCCGCCGAGCGCGGCCTGGAAGGCGCGCTCCAAGGTCACCGCCCGCCAGGTGCGGTGATCGAGCACCGGGGCGAAAAACGCGGCGTCCTCGGTGCGGGTTTGCAAGGCGATGGCCGCCTGACCGACTGCGGGCACCATGTGTTCGCAGGGCAAGGCGTGGAATTTAACGCCTTGCCAGCCGCCGATGCCCAGCCGCCGCAGACCGGCGCAGGCGAGCACGGTGGCATCGGCCACGTGGTCCTGACCGATCTTGCGCAGACGCGTGTCCACGTTGCCACGGATCTCGTTAAAGGTGGCGTCCGGGAAAATCATGCCGAGCTGCAAGCGGCGGCGCGGGCTGCTGGTGGCGATGAGGGCGGGCGTCTCCACCCCGTCGCGCAGCACCAGCATGTCGCGCGGGTCTTCGCGCGGCATGTAACCGGCGACGGTGAGGCCGGCGGGCAATTCGCCCGGCAGGTCCTTGCAGCTGTGCACGGCGAGATCGGCGTCGCCGCGGAGCAAGGCCTCTTCGAGCTCTTTGGTGAAAAGTCCCTTGCCGCCCTGCTTCTCCAGCGACCACTCGGTGCGTTTATCGCCGGTGGTGACGATTTTGAACAACTCCACCTCGCAGCCGAGGGTGGCGCGCAGGTGCGCGGCGACCTGCTCGCTCTGGGCCAGGGCGAGCGGGCTCTTGCGGGTGGCGAGGATGATTTTGTTCAAGAGAAGCGAAAGAAGGGCGCGGAGGCAGAGCGGTTGAAACTCGAAAAACGAAAACGGGCGCCGCCCGGAAAAGGGTCGGCGCCCGCTTGGGAATGCGAGGTGAAGCGCGGTTACTTACGAGGCGTAGGAGCCGGCCACGCCGCTGATGTTGCGCTTGGGCATCCAAGGCATCAGGTTGCGAAGGCGTTCGCCGGTCTTCTCGATCTGGTGTTTCTCGCCGGCCTTGAGCAGGGCGTTGTAGTTCTTCAGGCCGCCCTTGTACTCGGCGACCCACTGCTTCACGAACTTGCCGTTCTGGATCTCGGTTAGGATCTTCTTCATCTCCTTCTTGGTGTTCGCGTTGATCACGCGAGGACCGCGGGTGATGTCGCCGTACTTGGCGGTCTCGGAGATCGAGAAACGCATGCCGGAGATACCCTTCTCGTACATAAGATCGCAGATGAGCTTCAGCTCGTGGAGGCACTCGAAGTAGGCCATCTCGGGCTGGTAACCGGCCTCGACGAGGGTCTCGAAGCCAGCCTGCACGAGGGCGGAAGCGCCGCCGCAGAGCACAGCCTGCTCGCCGAAGAGATCGGTCTCGGTCTCTTCCTTGAAGGTGGTCTCGAGCACGCCTGCGCGGGTGCTGCCGATGCCCTTGGCCCAGGCGAGGGCGGTCTTCTTGGCCTTCTTGGACTTGTCCTGGAACACGCCGATGAGGGCGGGCATGCCTTTGCCTTCAACGTAGAGGCGGCGGACCATGTGGCCGGGGCCCTTGGGGGCGACGAGGATGACGTCGATGTCGGCCGGGACCTTGATCAGGCCGAAGTGGATGGCGAGACCGTGGGAGAAGACGAGGGTTTTGCCCTTGGTGAGGTTCGGGGCGATGTCGGTGAGGTAAACGTCGGCCTGCTTCATGTCGGGCAAGCCGACCAGGATGACGTCGGCCAGCTTCACGGCCTCGGCGGTCGAGACGACCTTGAAGCCGTGCTTCTCGGCGACGGGCTTGGACTTGGAGCCTGGATAGAGGCCGATGATCACGTTTACGCCGGAATCCTTGAGATTCAAGGCGTGGGCATGGCCTTGGGAACCGTAGCCGAGAACAGCGATGGTCTTGTTTTGGTAAAAGCCGAGGTCGGCGTCTTTGTCGGTGTATACTTTGGCAGGCATGTTGGGAAAAGAGGTGGTGGGTTTAGGGGAAGGAAACGGGAAAGTGAGAAGGGCGACGGCTTAGGCGCGCTTGAGGGCCAAGGTGCCGGTGCGGGCGATTTCGATGATGCCGAAGGGTTCGAGCAGGTTGAGAAACGCGCTGACTTTGGCGCAGTCTCCGACGAGTTCGACGATCACATCCTTGTGATCCACGTTGACGATCTTGGTGCGGAAAATCTCGCAGATCTGCATGACTTCGGAACGGGACTTAGCCGAGGCCTTGACCTTGACCAAAACCAGTTCGCGCTGCACGGCCTGGCCGTCCTTGAAATCGGTGACCTCGACCACGTTGACCAGCTTGCGCAGCTGCTTGATCGCGAGATTCAGCGCGGCCTCGTCGCCCATCAACACGGCGGTGATACGAGACAACGCCGCCACGTGCGTGGGCGCGACGTTGAGCGAGTCGATGTTAAAGCCGCGACCGGAGAAAAGTCCGGTGACGCGGGCCAGAACGCCGAACTTGTTCTCAACGAGAATCGAGATCGTGTGACGCATGGTGAAAGGAGAGAAACGAAAGGGGGAAAAGTTCTTGGTGGACGCTGAGGGACTCGAACCCCCGACACCCTCGGTGTAAGCGAGGTGCTCTAACCAACTGAGCTAAGCGTCCGAACCAAAGGTCGGAGGTAAGCAAGCGGTCACGCCGCCTGACAAGGGTTTATTTGCTTGCCGATGCGGATTGAGCGGCCGGGCGGTGGCAAAGCAGCCAGCCTTCGCGGCACATCAGCTCGGCGTTTTGCACCGCATTCAGGGCGGCGCCCTTCCAGAGATTATCGCCGCTCACCCAGAAGGAGAGACCGTTGTCGAAGGCGGTATCGACACGCACGCGGCCCACGCCGCACTTCACTTTTTCGGCGAAATCGAGCGGGGTCGGGTATTTTTTCGTGGCGGGATCGTCCACCAGTTCCGCACCGGGGAAGGCCGCGATGGCCGCGCGCGCCTGCTCGACGTTGACCGGACGCTCAAACTCGGCGCTGACCGCCACCGAGTGCGCCCGCACCACCGGCACGCGCACGCAGGTAGCGGAGACGCGAAGGCCGGGCAGACCAAGAATCTTGCGGCTCTCCAGGCGCATTTTTTCCTCTTCGCCGGTGTAGCCGTCGGCGCCAAACGTATCGATCTGCGGGATGCAGTTGAACGCGATTTGGTAGGGGTAAACCTTGGCGGTGAGCGGCTGTCCGGCCGAGTGCGCGGCGATTTGTTCGGCCAGCTCCTTGACCGCCTCCGCGCCGGTGCCGGACACGGATTGGTAGGTGGAAACGAAGATGCGCTTCAGCCCGAAAAGCTGATGCAACGGGTAGAGCCCCATGAGCATGACTGCGGTGGAGCAGTTCGGATTGGCGATCAGGCCCCGGTGCGTGCGCAGCGCGTCGGCGTTGATCTCGGGCACGACCAGCGGCACATCGGCCTGCTGACGGTAGGCGGAGCTCTTGTCGATCACGGTGCAGCCGCTGGCGATGGCATCCGCCGCCAGCGCACGCGTGACAGAGCCGCCGGCGGCAAAAAACGCCAGGTCCACGCCGGCAAACGCGCCCAGTTTGGCCTCTTCGATGGTGAGGGTTTCGCCGCCCAGTTTGACGGTTTTTCCAGCCGAGCGCGCCGAGGCAAAAAGCCTCAGCCGGGAGAGCGGGAAATTACGCTCCTGCATCAGGCGGACCAGTTCTTGACCGACCGCGCCGGTGGCGCCGACGATACCGACAACATATTTACGCGTGTTCACGATGGATGATATTAAAGAGTCGATCAGCAAAACCTGCGCAGCGCTGGGCATCAAGCCCGCAGACCGGCTGCTTGTCGTGCGCATCGGCGCGCAGACCTTGCAGTTCTTCCGCGGCGGCGAACTCGTGCGCGCCTACCCCGCCTGCACCTCGCTCAAACCGCCCAGCAACGTGAAAGACTCGCTCGGCACCCCGCGCGGCCTGCACGAGATCGCCGAACGCATCGGCGGCGAACAACCCGCCGGAATGGTTTTCAAGTCCCGCCGCCCTACCGGCCGCCACTTTTCCGAGCACGAGGACAATGGAAACCTCATCACCAGCCGCATCCTCTGGCTGCGCGGCTTGGAGCCAGGGCGCAACGCCGGCCGCGACGAACACGGCAACGTCGTCGATACCTACGATCGCTACGTTTACATCCACGGCACCAACCGGGAAGACCGCCTCGGCCATCCGCACAGCGCGGGCTGCGTGCTGTTGGGCAATCAGGACATCGTGGGCCTCTACGACGAAGTGAGGGTTGGCGACCACGTGGTCATTGTGGACTGAAATAACCGTGTTTTTCGGTCGCGTAACTTACGCAACTCCAAATCAGCCAAGCGCTAAGCGCCAAATGGTGGACCCTACTGGACTCGAACCAGTGACCTCTTCCATGTCAAGGAAACGCTCTAACCAACTGAGCTAAGGGTCCGCTAAAATTTGGGACGCGGAGTAAGGACAACCCAAACCGCGTTCGGCAAGAACAAATCTTGCGAAATACGGATCGCTCCAGCGGGTATTCACGAAAGCGCAAAACGTCGGACACGGATTGCCACGAAAATCACAAGAAATCCTGGGGTAAAATCGTTGCCTCCTCCGCGCGTCTGCAGGCGCCTGATACCGATAGCCCCAAACATTCAGACTATAACGCAGAGGCGCAAAGGCGCGGAGAAAGGGAAAGAAAATGCTTCTTTTCCGGCCAATTCCGATCAACTTGAAAGTGCATTGGAATTAAATCGAATGCGTCCTTTCCCTTGAGGCGATTCGCTCAAGCAGCCGTTTTCCGTCAATACGTCTTCTCGTAGGTCCGGCCCTTGCCATCGGTAAACACCAGCAGGCCGGCACGAACCGCGCTCAAACGCAGGGGAATACCCGGTTCGACGATATCGTCCAAACGATACACCTTTTCATTCATCAGGACGCGCGCCTGCGCACCGAGTCCGCGCACGCCCGTAAGTCGCACGGTGCTGATAAATGCCTGGGCGCGCGCCTCCCGCTCCGCATCGGTAGGCCCTGTCGGCTTGGGCTTTGGCGGCGCGGCTACCACGGACGGCGGCGAAACCGGCGTTTTTTCCGCTACTACGCTCGCGGCGTCAGGCGGCGAAACGACCGTTGGGGTCGCCACTGGCTCAGGAGCCTTGGGTGCCGGAGCAGCCAAGGGCATCGTTACGGTCACGACTTCCGCCGACTTGGATCCGACGGTTTCCGCAGTGGTCGGCGCGACTGGCGCCACTGCGACAGGCGGCGTAGAAGCGACCGATGTCGGCACTATCGTGACCGGAGCGGGCGATTCGGGCGCAACCCCATAACGCATGACCACCACCGTGCTCACCACCCCCAACCCCAGCAAACCGAGCCCGAAATAGACGGGCGCGGAGGAACGCCGATGACTCGCCGCGCGCACATGAGTGGTGACGGCGGCGGCGGCCACTCCGCTGGGCGCGGAGGAGAGCGGAGCATTGTCCAGGCTGCGCTGACGCTGGGCTTTTTTCAGGGCTTCATTGATCAGGCTCATGGCGCGGGGGTGTCAGGTCGTAAAACAACAGGAAGGGAAACGCTTTAAAGGTTACTCGGTGAGACTTTTAAGATCCTTGATCGCACGGCGCACATCCCACCAAGTGACCTCGTCGGATTCGCGGATAAAGGCCGCCAGCAGGGCCTTGTCGCAAAGATTGTTTACGACGCGCGGTATGCCCGCGCTGAAGCGATGAATGGAGTGCAAGGCCCAACGCGTAAAGTAGGGCCGCCCCTGGCTCCCGGCCCGGGTCAAGCGGTGGTGCACATAGTGATCGAGATCGGTGCGCGTGAGCGGGCGCAGATCATAATGCACAAGCACGCGCTGGCGTAGCTGACGAAGCTGGGGCTGACGCAGCAGATCCTTGAGTTCGGGTTGCCCCATCAAAACGATCTGCAACAACTTGTGTTTATCGGTCTCCAGATTGGAGAGCAGGCGAACCTGCTCCAGCACCTCGTAGGAGAGATTTTGCGCCTCGTCGATTATGAGCAGGATGTCCCGCCCGGCGGCGATGCGGTCGAGTAACAAGCGGTTAAGCTGGCCGAGCAGATCGGGCTGCTCAACGTGAGCCGGCGTCTGGCCGAGTTCGGTCAAAATCGCCCGGAGCATCTGGGTTTCGTTGATGCTTGGGTTAAGAATCAACGCAGTATCAAAACGCCCGTCAGACTCCAGATCGTTCAGGAACTGGCGGCACAGGGTGGTCTTGCCGCAGCCGACCTCGCCCACGATCACGATAAATCCCTTTTTCTCAAAAACCCCGTATTTGAGGTGCTGAAGCGCCTCTTGATGGGTGGGGCTTAAATAAAGAAACTTAGGGTCGGGGGTGATGTGGAAAGGTAGTTCGGAAAGACCGTAATAGCTCTGATACATCGGGGGCACAACTAGCGGGCGGAAGGCAGCCATGGCACGCCAAATCACTCGCGCAGATTTTTCCGGGCGGACATTTACAGGCGGCGGCGGATTCGTCACACCCTGCATTATCCACACCACCATGCCCGCCTGGCTGCATCGCTTCCTCCTCCTCCTGCTCGCCGTGCTCTCGCTCGGCGTGATCGGCGGCTTGGTGGTCGTGCTCTCCCGCACCCGGGCCGAATACACGCGGATGCTGCAAATCGAGGCACAGACGCGTCAGCGCCTGGCGGAGATCGAGGTGCGCCTGGCCGAGCAGGAAATCGTGTTGGAACGCCTCCGCACCGACCCCGCCTACGTTGAAATGGTCATCCGCCGCCGCCTGGGCTACGCCAAGCCGGAGGAGTTCGTTTTCCGCTTTCAGGACTAAGCCACGAACGATCGCCGGTCAAAAAAGCATCCCCGCGATGCAGGCGGTGAAAAAGCAGGCGATGTTGCCGCCCAGCAAGGCACGCCAACCCAGACGGGCCAGATCGGCGCGACGATTGGGAGCCATGGCACCCAGACCGCCCACTTGAATGCCGATGGAAACGATATTGGAAAACCCGCACAGCGCGTAGGTAAGGATGATGCGCGAGCGATCGTCCACCAGCTCACCCGTGGTCTGCATGTTGGACATGGTGAAGTAGGCGACGAACTCGTTTAGCACCACCTTCTCGCCCAGCAGACGCCCGCCGACCAACAAAAGATCGCCGTCGATGCCGATCAACCACGCGAAGGGAGCGCCGACCATGCCGAAGAGAAATTGCAGGGAGAACACCTTGAACTGACCGCCGGTGAGCTGGTTGACGGTGGCATTGAGTCCGAACCACTCGCCGGGTCCGGCGGAGAGTATCCAGTTTCCCATCGCCACCAGCGCGGTAAAAACGATGAGCATGCCGGCGACATTCACCAGGAGTTTCAGTCCGTCGGTGGTGCCCAGACAGATGGCGTCGATCACGTTGGCGCCGGGTCGCTCCGCGCTCAGGATGAGCGATTCGTCCACCGGCTCGGTTTGCGGGAGAAGGATTTTCGCGGTGATCAAGGCCGCCGGAGCCGACAACACCGAAGCCGTCAGCAAATGGGTGGCCCAGCGCACTTGTTCGGCGGGGTCGGAACCGCCGAGCAGGGTGATGTAAACCGCCATGACGCCGCCGGCGATGGTGGCCATGCCGCCGACCATCACGGCCAGCAGTTCGGAACGGGTCATTTTATCCAAAAACGGCCGGATCAAAAGCGGTGCCTCGGTCTGGCCGACGAAGATGTTGGCCGAGGCGCTCAAGGTCTCCGGGCCGGACAGACGCAGCGTTTTCGACATGATCCAGGCGAAGCTTTTTACCACCAGCTGGAGCAAGCCCAGACGGTAGAGCAACGAGGTCAACGCGGCGAAAAACACGATGCTGGGCAGCACCGAAATGGCGAAAACCGGGGCAAACGTATTAAACGTGCGCCCGTCGGTGGCCGCGACCACCAGACCCTGCCCGCCGTAGGGGATCTGGAAGAGCCAGCCGAAAACCAAGGCGCTGCCCTCGGCGGTGAAGGAGAGCAATTTCACGAAAAAGGCCCCCACCCCGTCAAAAAGCCCGCGCACGAAATCCACCTTCAAAATGAGCAGCGCGAGCACGAGCTGGAGCGCCAGCCCGGCGAAGACCACGCGCCAGGGAATAGCCCTGCGATTGGTGCTAAAAAGCACTGCTATGCCCAAGAGGGCGGCCAGTCCGAGCAGGCCGCGTAGAACGTGCGTAAAATCCATGAGAAAATGCGGAGTTGGCAGACTTGTCGCAGGCTCCGTGCCGCGCGAGGCTGTGCCCATGACATTGTCTGAACGACTCCACCAACATCTAGCCAAAACGCCGGAAACGGCTCCGGCCGTGTTCATCGCGGCCAACGCCACCGTGTGCGGCGACGTGCGCCTGGGACCGGAATCAAGCGTCTTTTACGGGGCGGTCCTGCGCGGCGACATCGCCCCCATCGTGATCGGCGCGGGCAGCAATCTCCAGGACAACGCCATCGTGCACCTGTCCGACGACCAAGGCGTGGTCGTGGGCGATTATGTGACGGTCGGACACGCCGCGACGCTGCACGCCTGCACCGTCGAGGACGGCTGTTTGATCGGCATGGGAGCCATTATCCTGGACCGCGCGGTGATCGGTGCCGACAGCATCGTGGGCGCAGGCTCTCTGGTTACCATGGGCTTTACCTGTCCGCCGGGGTCCATGGTCATGGGCCGACCCGCCAAGGTAACGCGTCCCTTGACCGACGCCGAACGCGGCGCAGGCCGGCGCCTGGCGGAGAAATATGTGGAAGTCGCCCGCGCCCACGCCGCCCTTCAATCGGCTGACAAAGTGTAGAATACGCCCCACTTCGCCCCGGGCGGCTTGCGGTCGGCCCGCGCTTCACCCTGGATGCGCACCTCGCTCCGCATGAAAGCCGCTGATTTCTTCACTCTTCCGCCCTCGCTGGCACGTTTCGCGTCCGACTTCGTCCCGGCAGCCGAACCCTGGGCGTGGATCAAGGCCATCGCGCCTGCGCTAGCCCGCCACTCGCAAGAGGACTGGGTGCGCGCCGTGTCGCCTTCCCCGGCGGTGCGGATCGAGGGCGATGTGTTTATCGCGCCCGACGTAAAACTGCCGGTCACCTGTACCATCCTCGGCCCGGCCTGGATCGGCCCGGGCACGGAACTAAGGCCGGGCGCTTTTATTCGGGGCAACGTGATCATAGGCGCGGGCTGCGTGATCGGCAACGCCTGCGAATTCAAAAACTGCCTGCTGCTCGATGGCGTGCAGGTGCCGCATTTTTCCTACGTCGGCGACTCGGTGCTGGGTAACAAAGCGCACCTCGGCGCAGGCGCGATTTGCTCCAACCTGCGCCTCGACCAAAAGCCGGTCACGGTGCGCACCCCCGAACAAACCTACGAGACAGGGCTGAGGAAATTCGGCGCGATTATGGGCGACGCCGCCGAAGTCGGCTGCAACGCCGTGCTCAATCCCGGCAGCGTGCTCGGCAAACGAGCCTTGGTCGCCCCGGGCACCTCTTTCACCGGCTATCTGCCCCCCGCCACCATCGCCCGCCAACGTGGAAGCGTATCGCACCTGCCGCGACGCGATTGACCGAGTCGCGGTTTACTCCGCCGATCCGCCGGTGATTTCCGTGATGCCTTGAATCACGTTGGAAAGCTCCTCCATTTGCGCGCGGGTTAAGGCCATTTTTTTTCCGAAAAAGAGAGAACATCGCAGCCAGCTTTTCTCCATTGGGAATGCGCGCCGTCTCGGTGTTTCCAAAAACCTGCGTCATCTCGATGGTGATTATGATTTATCGCGACAGGCTGTTAGCGGGGCGATGATTTCCCGGAGCCGGGCCAGGGCGGGGTTTGACGTGCGGCGGCTTCCTTTTGAAAAAACCGGAGCATCTCCATCTGCAAATGCGCCATGGAAATGCGCGTGTTGATCACTTCAGTACACTGGGTGATGGCACCGATTTTTTCACGCAAGGCATGCGTCCCGCGGAGCGCGGTGGTGGGTTTGAAACGCACCGAAAGATAACGCTGCGGGCCGGCCGAGACCGCCAAAACAAACACCCTGTAATAGCGTCCGTCCTTGGCCATGTTTTTCACATAACCGGCGAAGGGCAGGCCCTGTTTCAATTTGGCCCAGAGTAGATAAAAAGCGGCGCGCGGCATATCGGGATGCCGGATGATAGTGTGCGGATCGCCGTAAAGCGCGGCCTTGCTGTGGCCGCTGATACGGGAAACACGTCGTTTCCGGATAGGATAACGCCCTTGAGGTCCGTGGTGGAAAAAAAATTTCCTCGGGGCGAAACTCCCCTGCTTCCGCGATAGTCCGTATCGGGCGGACGTTTATATCGAAAATGATAAGGATGGGGTGTCCCAAGACGCATTGAAGTTGCCGGGCCATGCACCCATCGGGACTGCACTCGTTTTCTTAAGTCCGCCCGCAGAAACGGCTAAAGTAAGCCGATCAGTATTTCCTTCGCTTCACCGCCCTGCAAGCGACCATAGACAAGCCCCCACCAAAGCCATGGCCTTAAGCACCCTCCACTGGTTCAGTCCAATCCTCGACAAACAAACCACCGCGCAAGTGATTTTGCCCGAGTCAGGCAAGCCGCCCTTCGCGACCTTTTACCTGCTCCATGGTCTGAGCGACGACTCCTCGATCTGGCTGCGACGCACCCGCATCGAACACTACGTGCGCGATTTGCCGCTTATCGTGGTAATGCCTGATGGTTATCGGAGCTTTTATACCCGGCCGCCCGCAGGACCGGATTTCGCCGCGCACATCGGAGTGGAGCTGCCCGACTGCATCGAGCGGCATTTTCAAGCCCGTCCCGAACGCTCAGCGCGAGCCGTCGGCGGACTTTCCATGGGCGGCTACGGCGCGTTGCGCGTAGGGCTGGCTCACGCCGACCGCTTTTGCTCGGCTAACAGCCACTCAGGCGCGGTCGGCTGGAGCGCACTCAACCTCCAAAATGATTTCGCCACCCATCCGTCGCTGCATGGCTACGGAGCGGATTTTCAACGCGAGTTACGGGCCATTTTCGGCGACGATCCGCGCGGCACCGAGCATGACGTGGCATGGCTGGCCAGAAGGGCACAAGCATCCGACCAACTGCCGCGACTGCTTTTGGACTGCGGCACCGAGGACTTTCTACTCGAAGACAACCGCGCTTTCCACGCCCGGCTGCTGGCCGAAGAAGTGCCGCATCATTACCGGGAGTTTCCCGGCGCCCACGATTGGGATTACTGGGATCTGCACGTCCGCGAAGCGCTTGCGTTCCACGCCGAAAACCTCGGGCTTCAGGCGTAGTTTCCGTTCAGGCGTAGGCGTTAAAATTGGACCCCGAATCGGGCTTGGGGTCCGGGTTGGCCGGCGCGGCGGATTCCAATAGCTGAATGGCGTTGGCACCGTGCGGCACGGTCTGGGTTTTGGGTCCGACCGCGACATTGAGTTCGTGGTCGTAGCGGTGTTTTGCGCCGAGGTAGTTCTGGGTCTGGAACTGGGTGGGTTCCTGGAGGGTTACATGATTCATGACGGAGTTGGGCTTGGCTTCGACATCGGCCTCCGTCACGCACGCTTAAGCAAAAGGGGAATCACCCCCGGGCGTTTTGCGGATACACCCCGCAAGGTCCGGGGTGTTTTCCACCCGGGAAGTAAGGATAATCCACTACCCGGACGTGCGCAGCAGGAAATGAGTGCGGGCCACGATGCGCCCGTTGATTTGTAGTTCCAACTCGTGTCGTCCGGGGTGGTGAAGGCGGGTGCTGAAATCACGAATGAGCTGGCGCTTGGTCAGCGTTATCGACTCCCCGGGGCGGAGGGTGAGTGTTTTCCACTTAAAAACCTTGGCCGAGGCACGACCCGAGGCGCGGGCGTAATGCACCACGTAATCGACGATCAGATCCTGCGGTCGGCGCGCCTCCGAAACCAGTGTGGCGGACAGGGTGAGTTTCTCGCCGAGACGCAGCCGCGCGGGTGCTGCGGTGAAGCCGGCCGTTAAACGCGGCTTTTCACCCGCGCCGAACAGGGCAAGGGCGCGAGGGTGGCCGCGCTTGATCAGCGTGCGCAGAGCGTGGCGAACGATCCAGGCAGTACGCGGATCAGCGCGGTCCCAGCCCGCGACGAAATCCAAGACGAGCTCGGGGTGATCCTTGGTGATATCGTTGAGATGATTGGCCACCGATTTCCGCACGTAGAGCGAAGGGTCGGCGCGAAGGGCGTCGAGCAGAGGAAGCGTGGGCGAAGGATCCGCCACGAAAGCGCCCAGTTTTTCGCCCCAGGGCAAACGTGGCCGGGATCCCTCGCTGGCGAGGCGACGCACATGCTCGTTGGGCGAGCGCACCCACTCGGCAAGCACGGCGAGAACGCCGACCTGATCACGGATCAAAAAAGGCCGGAGCGCGAATTCAGCCGAACCAAACTCCGTCAAATCGTGCAGCGCGCCCAAAGCCACATCCGGGTGTTCGAGTCCGCGTGCGGCCACGTGGGCGCAGGGCCAGATGGCGGTAAAATTGTGCCCGATTTGCGGCGCGTGAGCCCGCAGCACCGCGAGTTGTTCGAGGAACGTAATCGGCAGGGCAAGATGGAAGGCCCCGGCGGTGCGATGCAGCCGCGCGAGCAATTCTCGTTCGGCCAAACCGGGGAGCACGTGGTCGAGAAACCGCTCCGCATCAAACCGCGGTTCCAGCCCACTCAGCTGTTCGGCGGTGCGTTGGTAAAAAGCGGCGTTAAACCAATTCTTCATCGCATCTGCGCTCAAATCAGCTTCGTGGCCCCGCTACGATAACAAGCCCCGGCGACCCCGTATTGCGGCATCGGCCAAACTCAGCCCTGTCAAGCGGCCCCGACGCTTTTGGCCGCGTCTCGGACCACGGAGATCAGTTCCTTCAATGCGACTGGTTTTACCAAATAGCGGAAAACCGCCGCCTCGTTCACCGCCCGCAAAAGCATCTCGGGCTTCATGTAACCGGTGACAAGAACACGAGCGGTATCGGGGTATTCCTCCCGAAGATGCACCAGAAAACTCAGCCCGTTGCCTCCGGGCATCAGATGATCCGCCACCACCACGCGAAAAGCACGTTTACGCAAAGCCGTCTCGGCTTCTTTGACCGAGCTGGCGGTCACGACCTGAAAATAAGGAGATAATGCCCCCTCAAACATTTCCAGAATCGGCGACTCGTCATCAACGACAAGAACGGCGTCCAAGGGGTTGGTGGATGGGGCGGGAGAGCTGGCCGGCGTCATGTGCGTACTTTCTCCGCGAGCGGCGCGTCCATGGCAAACCGTTTTACACTGGTTAATAAAACCCAGTCTTTCCGTGGTTGCTCCATGCTGTGCGTCCTGCCCACATATTCGTCACCACCATGGACGTCTCCTCGCTCCTTGCCGCACTTCGAAACCGTGACGATCTACCCTACACGCCTGAACTCGGTTCGCCCGAGCTGTGGCTGACTCCAAACGCCAGCGGCAACACCGCGCTTCACGTAGCGGCTCGCCACGGACGCCTCAACCTCGTCCCGCCAGAACTGTTCAAGGCGGAGAATTTCTCCCTGAGAAACCAGGCCGGTTACACTCCGCTGCATCGCGCCTTCGAGTTTACTTCACCTCCCTCCGAATTACCTCCCCGCCTCCTGCTTCACGACCTGCTCGCCATCACCAGCAATGCCGGCTTCTCGGTTTACCACCTCGCCGCCGCCAACGGGCATCTCAGCATACTCTCCCACTCCATTCTGACCCCCGAGCTGCTCACCATTCGCACCCACCTCGGAAACACCTTGATTCACGAGGCGGCCGAGACCGGCCAGATCGACGCGCTGCCCCCGATTTTCCAAAACACCGCGTCCTTCGCCTTGGTTAATCTTACCGGCGAAACGCCCCTGCACACCGCCGCGCTAAACGGCCACCTCGCCCAAGTGCCGCTCGCCCTGCTCACCCGCCAAGCCTTGCTCACCCGCACCAGCGCCGGAGATACCGTGCTCCACGCCGCCGCCCTCGCCCACCACCTGGATCACATCCCGGCCGAACACCTCGTGCACGACACCCTCAGCGCCGCCAGCAAGACCGGCTACACCGTCATTCATGCCGCCGCCGAGAGCGGACAACTGGCGGCCATTCCCCGCGCTTCCCTCACCAGCGACCTGTTGCGCCTTCGCAACGACTACGGCGACACCCCCATGCACGCCGCCGCCGCCGAAGGCCACCTTGACCAGATCCCGCCCGCCATTTTCAGCAAAGAACTGCTCGAACTGCGCAACTACGCCGGCACCACGCCGCTCCAAGTCGCCCGCCATCGCGGCCACCTCGGCCAGTTGCCCGAACACGTTCAACCCGGCCCACCCAGCCTGAGCGAACGCCTGCGGTCTTGGCTGGGTTTGACCAAAAACGGCTGAGCTTCGCCCGAAGCCTGGCGCCCCGGACCGGCGCACAATTTGGCGAAAACGCCGCAGCCGCGTCGCGTTAGTCCGTTCCAAGCGGGTTTGTGCTTCCCTCTCCTGGTGCGGACCGCTTCGCTCCTGCGCTTACCGCCCCAGCGGCGACAAGCATTCCTCACCACATGAGCAACACCACCATCACCAGCATCACCGCCCGCGAAATCATCGATTCCCGCGGCAATCCCACCGTCGAAGTCGACGTTCGTCTCGCCGACGGCACCCTCGGCCGCGCCGCCGTTCCCTCCGGTGCCTCCACCGGTGAACACGAAGCCCACGAGCTTCGCGACGCCGACGTCACCGCCAAGTCCCTGCCCAAGGGCGTCAATGGCAAGACCCGCTTTCTCGGCAAGGGCGTCCTCGCCGCCGTGGGCAACGTCAAGACCGTCATCTCGCCCGTCCTCGTCGGCATGGATGCCTGCGACCAGATCGGCGTTGACCAGCTCATGATCAAGCTCGATGGCACCAAGAACAAGTCGAAGCTCGGCGCCAACGCCATCCTCGGCGTCTCCCTCGCCACCGCCCACGCCGCCGCCAACAGCCTCGGCCAGCCCCTCTACAAGTACATCGGCGGCCCCAATGCCAAAGTCCTCCCCGTACCCATGATGAACATCATGAACGGCGGCGCGCACTCCGATGCCCCCATCGATTTCCAGGAGTTCATGATCCGCCCGATCAACTTCGACACCTTCTCCGAAGCCCTCCGCGCCGGCGCCGAAGTGTTCCATAACCTCAAGAAGGTGCTCAAGGCCAAGGGCCTCGCCACCGCCGTCGGCGACGAAGGCGGCTTCGCCCCCAAGCTCGCCTCCACCACCGATGCCCTCGACGCCATCGCCGAAGCCGTCAAAGGCGCAGGTTACAAACTCGGCAAGGACATCACCCTCGCCCTCGACGTCGCCGCCTCCGAATTCTACGACAAGAAGACCGGCAAATACGTCTTCAAGAAGTCCAACGGCCAGCAGTTCACCGGCGACGAATTCGTTTCCTACTACAAAGAGCTCTGCGCCAAATACCCCATCGACTCCATCGAAGACGGCTGCGCCGAAAACGACTGGGCCACCTGGAAGAAACTCACCAACGCCCTCGGCGACCAGATCCAGCTCGTCGGCGACGATCTCTTCGTCACCAACGTCGAATTCCTCAAGAAGGGCATCGCCACCGGCACCGCCAATTCGATCCTCGTCAAGGTCAACCAAATCGGTTCACTCACCGAGACCCTCGACGCCGTCGAGCTAGCCCACAAGAGCAACTACACCGCCGTCCTCTCCCACCGCTCCGGCGAGACCGAGGACGTCACCATCGCCGACATCGCCGTCGCCACCAACTGCGGCCAGATCAAGACCGGTTCCGCCTCCCGCACCGACCGTGTGGCCAAGTACAACCAGCTCCTCCGCATCGAGGAAGAGCTCGGTAGCACCGGCATCTACGCCGGCCGCCTCTAAGCCACCCGTTCCGGCTAGCTTCAAGGCCCCGACCGCACCCGCGGCCGGGGCTTTTTTGTTTTCGCCCCGCCCGCCTGCTTGCGCCTACCTGCCCGCCGTGCCTGCCCTTCCCTCCGACGCCCCCGCCTTTCAAGCCGCCCTGCTCGCTTGGTATCATACCCAGCGCCGCCGTCTGCCCTGGCGCGAAGAACCCTCGCTTTATCGCACCGTCGTGAGCGAATTCATGCTCCAGCAAACGCAGGTCAAAACCATGCTGCCCTACTTCGCCCGCTGGATGGATGCCCTGCCGGATTTCACCGCCCTAGCCGCCGCCTCCGAAGCCGAGGTCGTAAAACTCTGGGAAGGCCTCGGCTACTACACCCGCGCCCGCAACCTGCACAAACTCGCCCGCGCCCTCGTCGCCCTGCCGGAACTCCCCCGCACCCCCGCCGCCTGGCGCGAACTCCCCGGCATCGGCCCCTACACCGCCGCCGCCATTACCAGCATCTCCTTCGGCGCGACCGCCGCCGTGGTCGATGGCAACGTCGTCCGCATCCTCGCCCGCCTCACCGCCGACGCCACCGCGTGGCGCGATACCACCAGCGCCGGCAAAGCCCTCACCCCGCTGGCTGGCACCGTGCTCAATCACGCCGAACCCGGCGACCACAACCAAGCCATGATGGAGCTCGGGGCCACGATCTGCACCCGTCACAACCCGCTCTGCACCGTCTGCCCGGTGCGCCCCTTCTGCGCCGCCGCCCGCGCCGGCGACCCCGAGGCCTACCCCCGCCTCGCGGCCAAAATCATCGAAGCCCGCACGGTACTGCGCGCCTGGTGCCGCCGCCCCGGCGATCACGCGCTCCTGTTGCACCGCAACGCCGCCGACGCCCGACGTCTCGCCGGACAACACGAATTACCCTCCGCCGAACACCTCGGACTCACCCCCGCCGCCCTCGCCGCCGCCGGCCCGCATCTCGCCACCCGCAAACGCGGCATCACCCGCTACCGTTTCACCGAGCCCATCCACGCCCTGCCCGCCGCCTCCCTGCCCAGCCCCTTGCCCGCCGAACTCGTCTGGGTGCCGGTCGAAGAGGTGGAAACCGTCCTGATCTCCGGCCCCCACCGCCGCTGGATCCGCGAACTCCTTGGCTAAAAACTACGCCGCATCACCGCAGCACATCCAGACGAGTGCGTTCATGCTCTATCACGGATCCACCCTAAACCCCATGCATTGAAGCCCCAGCTACTCACGACCAAATTCACCCCATGCCCGTTCCCGCGACCCGCGCCACCACCCCTGCGACGCTTCCTCCTTTGGAAGAGCGGCTGCGCCTCGCCCGCGAACTCGTAACCACTCCCCGCTGGCGCGCTCTGTGTTTCTGGAATTGGCCCGAACCCATTGAGGTCACCAAGGAGCGGCTTCCCGCTACAGGCGGTGCCCTGCGCCTCTACGGCGGAAAACCCGGCTTCCTGCTCGCCGCAAAATTATGCCGCTCCATCCATTTCAGGCGCGTATTTTAGCCTCATAGCGCAACACCGCAACCCCGACAGCTACGTCGCCGAGGCCTCCGCCCTGCACCGCGACCCGCTCTCTCCGCGCTATTCGGAGGATGTGGACATCTTTCACGATCCCACCGTCAGGGTTCGGGACTTCGCCGCGCAAGACTTGGCCACCCTGCGCGCCGCCGGTCTCGCCGTGCATTGGGATACCGAACACGAGACCTTCCTCCGCGCCTGGGTCGCCGACCCCGCCACTGGCGAACGCATCAAACTCGAATGGGCGCGCGATAGTGCCTTCCGCTTCTTCCCGGTCGAACCCGACCCCATCCTCGGCTATCGCCTTCATTGGGCCGACCTTGCCACCAATAAAATCCTCGCCGGCGCAGGCCGCATGGTCATCCGCGACTTCATCGACCTCGTATTCCTAAACGACGGCTGGCTCCCCCTCGGTGCCCTCGCTTGGCCGCACCCGCCAAAGACCCCGGCATGAGTCCCCTCTTCATCCTCAACGAACTCGTCCGTAACAGCCGCTATCGCCCGGATGACTTAAAAGACGTCCACCTCCGGGAACCGCTCACGCTCGTCGATCTCAAACAACGGTTTCTCACGCCGTTCGCGCTTCCGAGCAACTCATCAATGCCCTGCCCGCCGAGGAGCTCGGCTGCCGCTACCTCGACGCCTCCGGCCGTCCCGTCGCCCCCGACCCCGCCACCCCCGGCTTCGCTTTGCTTACTCGTCGCCAGGCCTGCCTGCGAGGTGCCTGGCCCCGCGTCGTCCCCGCCCCCCCCCGCTTGGTAAGCCCGGCTTCGCCGACTGACGAAACTCACCCACTACTCACGCCCCGCCTTCACCCAGCTGGCGATGTGGGGATCGCGTACCTCAAACACCGCAGGCAACTGCTTCGGACGAATAAAAAACACCAGCGCGGCCGGCCGGTTGTCCAGGAAACGCCAGGGCGGCGCGGTTCGCCCGAGAAAGTGCAGGGTCAGGTTTTCCGCGTTTTGATTATACCGCTTCCATGTTTCCGTCGGCATGAGCCTGGGCACGGTCGAAAACAAATTTCCGTTTTCAGTGCGAATATAGGACTCCGCCATATCGCCGAAACGCCCTCCCAGCGGACGCAGGCCGGCATCCGTCGAATCGCTGCGCAGCTCTTGCGCCCCCTCCAGCGGCGTCAGGCGATAATCGTAACTCAACATCGTGCCCACCGGCATGCGCCAATCCTTCGGCAGGGGCAGCTCCGCCACCGACGGCCGAGCGCCGACACCAGGCAGTCGGTCGAGGTGGATCCTCCACCCATTTGGCGTATCCTCCACCCGCACCCCGGGCGTCACCAGCCAGCGACCTTGCTCGATCAAAGCAGGCTCCTCCGGGGCGAGTGGACGACCCAAAAGCCGTGCCCGATTGTCCGAAGCATCCCGGGCGGAAAATGCGGTGAAATCCTTCCTGTCTTTGGCGGCGAGTCCCTTCGGCCAAGGGTAAAACCGCGACGCCCAATACGTGGTCTGCGCAACCGGCTGGCCTGCGAACTGCACCTCCGCCGCGAGATTAACCGCGCTGGGCTCAAACACCCGCGCCGACACCGAGAAACGCACCGGAATCTCCCTGCGCTCTCCCGCCGCCAGAGTTGCCTCAAACACCCCCTCGTCCGCTTGCTGCGGAGCCATTCCTTGCGGCCAATTAAAACGGAGACGCGCCTCCCTGGCGGCGAAGTTGTAAAGTACCAGCTTTGCTTGCCCCGTCCAGGCCTCGTCCCCCGACGGCGTTCGCAACCAGTATCCTTGGTAAGATTTAACCGCCAGCGCATCGTCGCCCGGCGCCATATCGAGCACCACCGGGGAAGCCGCCGGCGTGCGCGCCGTCCAATCGCCCGCCCCCGACGAGGCCGGACGGGGCTCACCCGCGCCGGCGGGTTTGCGCAAAGGCCAGCGAAGCCCCGCAGCGTAGTCTGCCTCGGGCGTGGCGTGCGTGAGCAGCCAGGCGAGCGCAGGGGAAGCCTCGCCGCGCCAGCCGGTCTCGCCGATCCGCCGCATCCACGGCTCGGGCTGCGTCGCGCCGAAATCCTCCGGACGGAACACCATGCCGCCCGCGGAATAGCTTTTACCCGCCATGCCCTGCGCGTCCTCCCGCGCCGCGACGGCAAATCCGTAGTGCGCCGCGCGTTGGTCCGCCGCAGGCATGACCAAACCAAACTCCTTCATCCCTTGCTCGTAGTAAGGCATGGCGACAAACGCCATCGGCGCGGCCACGCGCAACCGGTGGTTCAGCGTGGTGACGTCGCGGAAATACGCCCACTGCCGCACCCGCCCGGCCACGGTTTGCGCCTCGTAACCATCCAGCAGGCTGTAGCCCCACTCGGTAAGAAACACCGGCAGGCGACGGGCCGGATAATCCCGGTTTTCCGAACGCCCGGAAAACTGCCCCATCGCGTCCTTAAAACTGGCATACACCCCGGCGTAATCCATCGCGAAGCCATAGTGGTGATAGTTAAACCCCTCGGTGTAGCTCAGGTAGCCGTTGGCCAGCAATTGCTCGAAATGCGGCCCGGGAGGCAGGCCCGGAGCGGCCATCAGGATGCGCGCCGGGGCGGTGTAGTTTAACTGACTGCCCAGCGGCGGACCGCCCGCCACTCCGGCCTCCGCCCGCCCGGCGGCCAGACCGAGCGCGAGCGCCTTGTAATAGGCGGCAAAAACATCGGCGTTGTCGGCGAAAAACCCAATATCGGGCTCGTTATCGATTTCCCAAGCGTCCACCAAATCGCCGTAGCTGGCCGCCAGCCGGCGGGTGCGCTCGAAAGCCTCGCGCAGATCGAGCGGTGCGCGCACCCCCGCACCTTGTTGCCGCACCCGGAAACCCGTCTTCCAAGCCTCGTCGCCCCAGCGCAAAATCACGCAGGTGCGCACCCCGCTTGCCCGCAGATCGCGCAGCGCCTGCCGGTCAGTCTCCAGGACGCGCGTAGGATGATCGCCCTCGCTGCCACTCTCGGCCACGGCGCGAATCCGAATCCACTCCACCTCCCGACCCGTCACACCCCGGGAGACGAAGATGTCGCGGTTATCCGCCAGTCCCATGCCGGTATCGAAACCGCTGCGTGCGAGCAGCAGAGCGCCTGAAGCCAGACCAACCCAGAGAAAACGCAGAAAAATCATGCCTCAACTCACGCCCCTACTTCGCAGCGAGTCACGCCAAACTCGCGGATCGAGTCGCCACTTCGCCAAGGCAACCAACCCAAAACCCGTAAACAGCTTTTTATAATTGGTTTATTTAAGTTTACTGCAAGACCCGGAATCGAACCGGAGACACGTTGGTTTTATTAAAGACGGTCGGCATGGCGGATAACTTTTCCCTTACAGCGTTAAGCCCATGTGCCAGTAATGATATGCCTCGGCGTTCCCGGCTTTGATACCGTCAAGCCATGCGTGGGGATGGCCCTTGAGGGTGGCCGCGCGCAGTGTTTCCAGTTGGGCTGCGGTTTGGGTGTAACGGATCGCGGCAAAATCGAGGGCACGACCAGCGCGGAGGTGTGCCGCCAAGACGCCAGCCCGCGCGGCGAGGATGCGCCGGCCATTGTCATCAATGCGCGGTTGGGTGAGGTGGCCGGTCAAGCGATCAAAACCTTCCACCAAAAGCGGAGCGTCCGGAAATACCGTGGCCGGAGCTAATCTGACCCGCTGACCGGTGACGCCGAGGCAGGCGTTCAGGGTGTCGGTCAGGGTTGCTTCACGGCTGTGGAGGTTTTCCCGGTAACCGGATTCCTGGGCCTGCACACCGTCATATACACGGGCGACCTCAGCGAAGTCGGTAGCATGCTCAAACAAAACCCCGACATCGAAAAGCTGCTTGGCCACCTGCATTGTTTCGCCTTCGTCACCGCCCGCTTTGCGCAGGCGCACGCCGGTTGTTGTTGGGGCGAAAGCGGTGAGCTTGTCGCCGAGCAAGCTTTCGACGGTGGGCAAGGCGACCCTGATCTCGCGATCCGGGGTCACGAAGGAGGTGCGGATTGTGCGCTGAACGGTTACGTGCGGACAGTGCTCCTCTTGCACGACATCGAGCAGGATGAAATCTTCGCCGGTCTTTGCCCGTTCGCTGGGAAACCAGAACCTGAAATGCCGCCGCCGGGGCAGCGGTTCCCGTCCGGAGGTGGTGCCGCGAACGCTTTCCTCGCTGCGGGTGAAAGGGGCGATCCGGCCAATCCGGGCAACCACACGGTTCAATTCGTCGTCACCAGCCGGTGACACAATATCAATGTCGATGGATAGACGGCGTATGTCCGGCAGGTGAAGCAAGATGCTGGTGCCGCCTTTGAACATGAAGGGCAGCCCGCTATCGGCGAGGTGCCCCAAGAGGGTCAGGGCGCGCACGCATTTCTCCAGAAGACCGGGGTCGCAGTTACCCAGCTTTTTTCGCTCTTTGTCTGCCCAGGCTCGGGTGTAAACGGCGGAGGGAAACACGGATTCAGCTGTAATTAATCAATGCCACTTTATTTTATTTTGTGGCGTTAGTTAATCGGCCAAAAATCGCTCCATTCGAGCTTACGGAACTCCGCAAAACGTTTTACTTCAGACAGTTTTACCCAACCCGCATCGGTGGCACGCACGAGCACGCCTTTGGCCTCAGAGCTGTCCATGAGGGCGAGAGCCTCGGTTTCCAGGAGCATTTCGACCAGCACTTGCTCGGGGGCGGCTTGGTGTCCACTCGGGCTTGGTTGCTTCGAGTTCGAGGGGCGGAGGACGACCATTTTTTCGCCGGGACGGACATCGCGGGCGGCTTCCTTTTTACCGGGGTTGACCGATACTTCCCAGCCTTGGGCGCGCAGGGTGTCGCCGACCGATTCGAGTGTTTCGCGGGGCACGTAAAGGAAGACGACCGGCTGGGCCAGCAGATGGTGCATCCAAGGGTTGAGCTGGGCGGTGCTCCACGCGCAGAAATCGAGGAGCGGTAGCGCCTTTTGGGTGGCACGGATGAGTTTTTGCACCGGCTGCGAATCGAGCTGGAGCGGCTCGGAGAGACGCGAATACCAGCCGCGACCGGCATCGTGGATGATGCCCTGCTTGGTGGCTTCACTGAGATAGACGTTGAGCGTCTCGTCGGTGAGGGAAAGTTCGGCGTCGTTGACGGCGGCCTGCACCTCCGTGTGGGAGAAGTGGGCGCGGCGGGCCTTGAGGCGGCCGAGAAGATCAAAAAGCACGGTTTGCTTGGCCTCTACCGGGGCGGACTTGGCGGCCCAGCGTTGGTCTTCGGCGTCGAGGCCGTAGAGGGCGGCGACGCGGGAGTCGATTTCGGCCTCCATTTTAGCGATTTGCTCGGTGAGCGCGGCGGTTTCGTCGCGCGCCGCTTCGTAGAGCTTCATGTCCGGCGCACGGCCTTGGAGTTGTTTGCGGGCGCGTTTGGCGTAGTCGTCGGCCGCAAGTGACCACGGTTGCTCCAAGGGATTGCGCGAGCCACTGTCGGCGGGATCGAGGCCGAGAGCACGGATGAAATTTTCGCAGAGGGCGCGGCGCCGCCCGTGCAGAGTTTGGGCCTGTTTCGCGAGCTTGCCGACATCCTCACGGTCGGAGGCGGAGGCTCTGGGGATTGGGAGTTGCTCTAGGTATTGGGCGCGAAACTCCCAGTAGCCGCCGCGAAGAGGAGAAAGCGTTTGGGTGATCCAACTCCAAACGGGTTTGGAATTGAGCACACCCAATAAGAACCAATCAGCCGAGG
>JAPLTN010000109.1 GCA_026398135.1 Verrucomicrobiota bacterium | reverse complement strand
GTCGAGAATGGCTTGCTCGGATTTTTCTGCGGCCTCGCGATGGGCGAGGCGGGCGCGCTCTTCGAGTTTTTCGATGACTTTGAGGCGGCGACGGGTTTCCAACCATTCTTCACGCACGCGTTCGCAGGCAGCCTGGGCTTCGGTCAACACACGGCGGGCCTCGACTTCCGCGCGCTCGATGCTGCGCAAGGCTTCCATGCCGGCGATTTGCTCGCTGGGCCGGAAACTGCCCGATCGGGTTCCCGCCAGAGCCTCGGCCATCTCGGCCCGGCGCAGTTCCGTGGCGCGCAGACTATCGGCCGCCGCCGCGACTTTTTGCTGCGCCACGCCCAGACGCTCGCGCGCGGCACGCTCGGCGAGATCACGCAGGGCTCGGACGGATTCGAGACGGAAGCGGAAGCGTTTCATGCTGGGCCGAGGAGTTTGGCGAGCCGGGCATAGCCGTCGGCCCGCGGAGTGTATTCGTCCACCGACTGGCGAAGGAAGGCCTTGAGGCCGTCGTGCAAAGCGACCGCGCGATCCAGCGCGGGGCTGGCCCCTTTTTGATAAGCACCGACCGTGATAAGGTCTTCGTTGCGCTTGTAGAGCGCGAGGTGCTCACGGGCCCGGGCGGCGAGCTCGACCTCCTGCGGGGTGCAAATGTCGCGGGTCAGACGGCTCACGCTCTCCAGGATGTCGATGGCGGGATAATGATTGGCGTGGGCCAAGGCGCGGGAGAGCACCAAGTGTCCGTCCAGGATACCACGCACGGTGTCGGCCACGGGTTCGTTCATGTCGTCACCCTCGACCAGCACGGTGTAGAGCGCGGTGATGGCACCCGTTTCACCGGCACCGGCGCGCTCCAAAAGACGCGGCAACATGGCGAAAACCGAGGGCGTGTAACCGCGGGTGGCGGGCGGCTCACCGATGGCCAGGCCGATCTCGCGTTGAGCCATGGCAAAGCGGGTGACCGAGTCCATGAGCAGCAGCACATTTTGCCCGGCATCGCGATAGCCTTCGGCAATCGCGGTGGCCGTGGTGGCGGCGCGCAAACGCAACGGGGCGGGCGTATCGGATGTGGCGACCACAACGACGGAGCGCGCTAAGCCTTCCGGGCCGAGATCCTTCTCCAAAAACTCGCGCACCTCACGACCGCGTTCACCGACCAGCGCGATCACGACTACGTCGGCGTCGGCTGACCGCGCAATCATGCCGAGCAAGGTGGACTTACCCACGCCGGAGCCGGCGAAGAGACCAAGACGTTGGCCGCGTCCGACCGGGGTAAAAACATCCAAGGCGCGCACGCCGGTGGGCATGCTGTTGTGAATGCGTTGGCGACGCAGCGGATGGGGCGGCTTGGGCGTGCCGGTGGTGCGATGCAGCGGCACGGGGCCGAAGGCATCGAAGGGCCGCCCCAAGGCATCAAGCACTCGGCCCAGCAGGGCCGGACCGGGCACCGGCAAGGGCGGACGATCACAGGCCGTCACCGGACACCCGGCGTGCAGGCCCGCCGTCTCGCCGAGAGGCATCAAAAGCACCCGTTCACCCCGGAAACCGACTACTTCCGCCATCACCTCAAAACCGTCGCGTTCGGAGCTAAGCAGGCAAAGTTCGCCAAGACCGACGTTCGGGCCTTCCGACTCGATCACCAGACCGGTGACGGCGGCGACCCGCCCCATGCGGCGCACGGCGGGCGCATGGCGCACTTGGCTGCGCAGCGTATCGACGAAATTGGTGACGTCGGTATTCATCAGCCGAGGATTTCGTGGCGCAGGCCCTCAAGTTTGGACGAGGCCCGGGCGTCGGTGACGCCGAAGCGACTGCGCACGAGGCAATCACCGGGGTTAAGGGTATCGTCGATGGTGATTTTCAAATTGGTAAAATGGGCGCGCCACGAGGGCACCAGACGTTCCAAAGCGGCGGCGTCGCGCGGGCCGACGACCAGCTCGAGCCCGTCGCGTTCGGGGTAAAGTTGATCGAGCGCCTCGCGACAGAGTCGCTCCACCAATTCGGGGGGCGGGATGAATTCGGCCAAAAGCCGGCGGCCCAGCTCCACGGTGAGAGCGGGAAGCGCGGTGCGCACTTGGGCAACCAGATCATCGTGCGCGGCGCCGAGACGTTGAAAAAGCGCGCCCTGCAAAACCTGCATCTCGGAGCGCAGCTCGACGATTTGTTGATTGGAAAAGGCCCGCGCCGCATCGCCGCCTTCCTGATAACCGGCGGTTCGCGCGGCATGCAACTCGGCGGCGGTGTGGGCGCGCACCGTCTCGGCCGTGGACTGCACGGCCACCAAGGGCCGGTCAAAGGCGACAACGTGATGGTGGACGGCCATGGTCGGAGCGCGGCGTTAGGCAACCATGTCGGAGCTGCCGTCGCCCACGGTGATCGCGCCCTCTTCCTCGAGGCGGCGCACGACTTGGATGATGGCGTCCTGGGCGGTCTCGACGTCCTTGAGGCGCACCGGCCCGAGCATCGCGATTTCGTCGCGCAGGGATTCGGCGGCACGTTTCGAGATGGCGGCGTAAATGCTGTCGCGCAGGGACTCGGCGGCGGACTTCATCGCCACCGCGAGGTGCGACGAATCCACTTCGCGCATGACGCGTTGCAGATCCGAAGGCTGAAGCTGGCGAATATCGTCGAAGCTGAACATCTTGCGCCGCACCGCCGAGCCCAGCACGGCGTTACGCTCCTCAATGCGACCGAGCAGGGTTTTGGACGTTTCCTTGTCCAGGCTATTGAGCAAATCAGCCACCGCGCGCACGCCACCGCTGGTGTGAAAGGCCTGGTTGCTCTTGCCCGCGACGTGGCGGGAAAGATTGCGCACGATCTTGGCTACGAGGTCGCGCGGCGTGCTTTCGATGGTGCCCAGACGCTCGACGACCTCCTCGCGTTGCTCAGCGGGGAGGAGTTTGAAAACCTCGGCGGATTTGGCCGAAGAAAGGTAAGAAAGCAGGTACGCGATAGTCTGCGGTTGCTCGTCCTTAAGGAGGTTAAAAATCTGCCGGCCTTCCATTTCGGCGATGTCGGACATCAGCTCATTGGAAGTGGCGGTGACGGGCTCGGCCCCGACTTTGCTCAGCATCAAGCCAGCCTTGTATTCGCCCCGGGCGATTTCGAGGGTGCGGCGGGCGAAATCCAAGCCACCCAGAGTGCAGCCCAGGCTGTCGCCCACCAGCGGGGTAAACTCCTCCAAGGCGGCGGTGCGGTTGGCGTCGGTGACGACGGCGATCTGACCCATCTCGCGACAGATTTGCTCCAGGTCGGTGTCCTCGAAATGGCGCAGGATCTCGGCGGCGGATTCGGGACCTACGACGATCAAAAACACCGCGAGTTTCTGAACTTTGTTAAGCTTGGTGTAATCGAGGTCGGCCATGGCGGGTAAACTTAGTTACGCTTGGTGCCAACCCAGTCGCGCAGGGCGGTGCCGACGTTGGCAGGCTTCTGGCGGATGAGTTCGTTGAGCAATTCGGGGGTGATGTTGCCACCCACCGGATTTCGACTCGAGGCACCGGAGGTGGCCGCGCTCAGCAACTCGACGGGAACGGGCTCGGGACGCTGGCTGCGCAGCATGCGGAAGAAGATAAAGAACGCGCCCAGCGCGATGGCCACGGCGACGTAACGCGAGGCGGTCTCGACCCAGCCCTGCACGCGGGTTTCCTTGGCGATGCGCTGGATGTTCTCGTCCACCACCGGGGGCTGGAAGACGGATTCCTGCAAACTGACCAACTCTTCGAGATTCTGCCCGGCGGCGGGTTTGACGCCAAGTGCGTTGACCACGAGGCGGCGCAGACCGTCGAGTTCGGCGGGAGTGCGAGGAGCGACGGGAGTGCCATCGGCGGCGGGACCACGAGCGGCGACAAAGACGGCGGCGGTGAGGTTTTTGATGCCGCCGGGGTTGCGCTTCACGTTGGTCGTGGTGCGGTTGATTTCATAGTTCACGCTCTGGTTTTTGCGGTTCTGGGCGTTGGTCACGGTGGGGCGATCCGCATCGGAAGGCACGGCGGGCGCGCCGGGAGTATTGCCGGCGACGCCGGTCACGCCGCCTTTGCGGGCTTCGCTGGAGCTGTTGTTATCCTCGGTGTTGCTCTGGGTGCGAATGACCGCGCTTTCGGGATCGAACTTCTCCTCGGTCAGCGTCGAGGACTCGTTGTCGATCTCGGCGGATACCCGGACGATGGCTTGGCCGACGCCGAGCACAGGAGTGAGCATGCCTTCGACTTTGCGGGCGAAATAATCCTCAACTTGCTGCCGATAACGAATGAGACTGGTGGCGCTGCCCAGGAGCGGATCTTCCTTGAGATTGGCCGAGAGCACGCGTCCGCGTTGATCCACTACGGCGACTTCGTCGGGGAGGAGGCCCTGCACGGCGTTGGCCACGAGGTGCCGGATGGAGTTAACCGCCTCGGGTTCGAGCCGACCGGTAACTTCGATGAATACCGAGGCGGTGGGTTTGATGCCTTGCTCGGTCAGGAGGAGACGATTCTCGGGCTGGACAATCATCACGCGGGCACTGCCCACGCCGTCGAGATGAGAGATGGTGCGGGCGAGTTCGCCCTGAATGGCGCGGTTGTAGTTGGTGCGCTGCACGAAGTCGCTGAGACCAAACTGCCCCTTGTCGAAAATCTCGAAGCCCACGCCATCGCCGCCGGGCAGACCCTTGCCGGCGAGTTCCATGCGGAGCCGGTGCACTTGGTCGGCGGGCACATAAATGGTGCCGCCGCCCTGGCTCACCCGGTGCGGCACGCCCTGGGTTTGCAGCGAGCTCACGATCGCCGAGGCATCCTTCTCGGCCAGGCGGCCGTAGAGGAGCTGATAGTCGGGCTGACGCGACCAGACCACCAGACCCGTGACAATTCCGGCCACTACCAGAGCGGCGACGGCGAGAGAGACGCGTTGGTTGAGGCCAAGCTGGCCCCAGAGGGCGAGAATAGACTGGGCGAAAGGTTTCATCGGGGGGTAACGCTAAGCGGGGTAGAGCGGAAAAAGGGAACGACAGGGGCGGTGGTTAAACCGGCATGCGCATGAGTTCTTGGTAACTTTCGACGACCTTGTTGCGCACCTCGAGCATGAGGCTGAACGAGACCGAGGCCTCCTGCATCGCGATCACGCTTTGGTGCAGATTGGGATTTTCACCGATCAGCACCGAACGGGTGACGGCGCTGGCCTCGCTCTGTTTGTTTTCAACATCGGTGACGAGTTTCTCGAAAATATCCCCGAACTGTCCGCCCGTGGGAGCGACTCCGGACGGACCCTTGGGCACGGCCGCATCGCGCATGGACGCGATATCCACCGGCGGACGCAACATCTGGGACGAAAGGGGGAGGGCGGAGCCGATGATAGCCATGGGAGGAAGGGCTTACTTGCCGATTTCGAGGGTTTTCATCGCCATCTGACGGGAGTTTTTCGCCACCGTGAGATTGGCTTCGTAGGAACGCGAAGCGGTGATCAGATCGACCATCTCGAAGGCAAGATTCACGTTGGGCAGAGTAACCATGCCCTGGGCGTCGGCGTCGGGGTGGCCGGGGTCGCTGATGCGTTGACCGGGCGTGGTGTCGTTGGTGATTCCGGAGACCCGCACCGAGGATAAACCGGAGGTGTTGCTGGATGAGCCTGCGCCTTGGGCGCGGATCATTTCGCTCTCAAAACTGACGATGCGGCGCTGATAAGGTTGGCCGTCGGGACCGCGAGTGGTGCGGGCGTTGGCGATGTTTTGCGCGATGACATCCAAACGGGTGCGCTGGGCGTTGAGTGCTCCGCTGGTGGCGGTGATACCGGTAAGCAGGTCCATGGTGAGCGGGGGTTCAGATTACACGGCCGGTGATGGCCATCTTGAGCTGTTTGATGTGGCGGCTGACCAAATCGGTTAGAAATTCGTGATCCACGCGGTTGCGGCTCATCGCCATCAACTCTTGTTCCATTTCCACGCTATTGCCGTCGGGGCGGACCGCGCGCACCTCGGCATCCACGGCAAGATGCGGATTGAGCGCGGCGATATCGCTAGCCTTGGGCTTGCCGCCGGTGGCAAACTGAGCACGCAAGGCCCGGCTAAAATCAGGCGCTACATCAATGCGCCGGAACCCGGGGGTTTCAGCGTTGGCGATGTTGGTCGCTATCGCCTCGTGCCGCATCACCGAGGCATCGAGCAGTTTGCTCGCGAGCTGGTAGTTGACGGAATTGGAAACGGGCTCGATCACGAAACGAATCTTAGCAGAGTCGGTGCCATCACGTTCCTGACTGATGCATCAAACTACTCAGGAATAGTTTAAAAATATTAAACCCAAAACACCCAAGCCCCGGAGCCCCTCCTCCGATGAATGGGGTAAATTTTGCCGACCGACTTTTGGGGGATTTTCATGAGCACCGTTCATTTTCCGCCAAGTGCGCCGATAGTGATGACTTACCCATGCGTCCGAACGATTATCAATTCCTCCGCGATTTCGTTTACCAGCACAGCCGGATCAACCTCGGCCCCGACAAACAGGAACTAGTAAGTGCCAGGCTGGGCAAACGCTTGCGTGCTACGAACACCGCCACCATCACCGATTACTGCGATCTGCTGCGCACCCCTGCGGGCACTGAAGAACTCGGCAACTTGATCGACGCGATCTCGACCAATCACACTTATTTCTTCCGCGAAGAAGGACACTTTACCGCGCTCAAGGAGATTATCCTGCCTGATTTGGTCCGTCGCCGGGAAAAAGAAAAGTGGTACGCCCTGCGCGTCTGGAGCGCCGCGAGTTCCAGTGGCGAAGAGCCCTACTCCGTCGCCATGGCCTTGGAGGAGTATTTCAGCGGCAAACCCAATTCTTGGCCGCGCCAAATTGAAGCCACCGACATCTCCTCTCGCATTCTGGCCAAAGCAGAGGCCGGCATCTATCCCGCCGAGACGGTATCGCGCATCAGTCCGGCGATGGTGAAAACGTATTTTCAAACCGGATATGGCGAACAAACGGGGCTTTTCCGGGTAAAACCATCCATCCGCTCGCTCGTCCGTTTTCGCCGCCTGAATCTGCTAGAAGGCCAGCCACCGTTTACCGAACCCTTTCAGATTATATTCTGTCGCAACGTGATGATCTACTTTGATCGCCCCACCCAGGAAGAATTGATCAAACGCCTTCGCGCCCGACTGGTGCCGGGCGGCTACCTCATGGTGGGGCATTCCGAGAGCCTCACCGGAATCAACCACGGGCTCAAAATGATCCGTCCCGCCACCTACCAAAACCCGCTGGACTGACATCCGCGCCATGCCTCCCCGCCGCCCTATCAAGGTCCTCGTGGTGGACGATTCCGCCGTCGTTCGTCGCTTGATCACCGAAGCCCTGAGTGTCGATCCCGACATCGAGGTAGTCGGCACCGCTTCGGACCCCTACATGGCCAAAGACCGCATCAAGGAACTTTCGCCCGATGTGCTCACCCTGGACCTGGAAATGCCCCGCATGGACGGGCTGACCTTTCTCGGCATCCTCATGCGCGAGCGGCCGATGCCTGTCATCGTCATGAGCTCGATCTCCAAAGAGGGCTCGGTTCACGCCATGGAAGCGCTGCGTCTGGGGGCGGTGGAGGTCCTCGCCAAGCCCGGCGGCTCCTACAGCTTCGGTGACATGGGTCCTCGCCTGCACCTCGCAGTCAAAGCCGCCGCGACCGCCCGCCTGAAACGTCCCGGTGTGGCGCTGCCGCCTCCACCCGCCCCCAGTGCCTCGCGCCCGGGTTTCACATACGCCGCTCCGCCGCAACCCCGCGCGGCGACCACGCCCTATCGAGGCGATTCCCGCCGCCTCATCGTGCTCGGGGCCTCCACCGGCGGCACCGAAGCCCTGCGCGAAGTCCTGGTGCGACTGCCCGCCGGCCTGCCGCCCATCGCCATCGTGCAGCACATCCCGGCCAACTTCTCCCGCGCCTTCGCCGAACGCCTCGACAGCCTCTGCGCGTTTCCGGTTCACGAAGCCGTTGACGGCGACGCCTTGCCACCCGGGACTGCCTTGGTGGCACCGGGAAACTTTCACATGCTGGTGCGCTGGACCGGAGCCGGCTATCGCGTAGAACTCAACTCCGGCCCACAAGTCTGGCACCAGCGACCCGCCGTCGATATTCTCTTCAAATCCGTGCCCGAGGCGAACCGCCCGCACACCATCGGCGGAGTGCTCACCGGCATGGGCAAAGACGGCGCCGAAGGTCTGGTTCGTTTGCGAAAATCCGGTGCCAGCACCTTTGCCCAGGACGAGGCCACCAGCGTGGTTTACGGCATGCCCCGTGAAGCCTGGGTACAAGGTGGCGCCGAGGTGCAGCTCCCGCTCGACGCCATCGCCGATCATATCGTCCTCCTAGCCACCCAGTCCCGCCTCTCCCATGCCAGCGCCTGACCCCAACACCGCCCGCACCCTGCTCGTCGTGGACGACGAGCCTCGCATCCTTGCCGCCCTCAAGGAGGTGCTCGAACGCCAGAAATTCCACGTCGTCACCAGCAGCGATCCGCAGCACGCCATCGAACTGCTCCACCGTCAGGCCTTCGGCGTAATCATTTCCGACCACCTCATGCCCTCGATGTCAGGCATGGATTTCCTGGTCGAGTGCCAGCGTATCCAACCCCACGCCACCCGGGTTTTGGTGACCGCCGTGCTCTCGCTCCCCACCCTGGTCGAGGCAATCAATCGCGGCGAAATTTACCGTTTCCTCGCCAAACCCTGGTTGCGCGAGGAACTGATCGTAACGGTGCGCAACGCCTCTCACCGCTACGAACTCCTGGTGCAGAACCAGCGCCTGCTCGACCAGTCTTCCGACCTCAACCTGAAGCTGACCCAAGCCAACGCCACCCTCGCCGAGCAAGTCGCCGTGCTCGAACGCCAGCGCCACTCGCTCGACGAGGCCAACCAGCTTCTCGCCCGGCGCTACGACCTTTCCCTGGAGTTGTGCAGCCGAATCCTCGCCACCTACGACCCCTACCTCGCGGGCCGTACCCAAACCGTCGCCACCCTCGCCACCCAGATGGCGCAGTCGCCTCACCTCACCCTGGACGAACGCCAAGTGCTCAGGACCAGCGCATGGCTTTGCGACCTCGGGCTCATCGGGGTTTCCCGCGAGGTCTTCCGCGTCTTTCAACGCGAACCCGAACGCCTCAGCGAACGCGAGCTGGAGGGCATTCACAATCACCCGGTTTACAGCCAGACCCTGGCCGCCCACATCGACGGACGTCCACTGGTCGGCGAGACCATCCGGGCGCACCACGAACGCTTCGATGGCCAAGGCTACCCCGACGGGCTCGCCCGCGAAGCCATTCCCTGGACCGCCCGCTGCCTCGCCGTCGCCGTCTGGTATGTCGAATCCGGTCTCGCCTCTCCCCAGGCGCTGGAGGAAATCGACGCCGAATCAGGCAAGGCCCTCGATCCGGAGGCGGTGCGGCTTTTCCGCACCACCACCCGCCTGCAATCCCTGCCCAAGAGCGTGCGAGAGGTTATGCTCGAAGACCTTCAACCCGGCATGATTCTCGCCAGCGGTATTTATAGTCCGCACGGTATGCTGCTTGTCGGTGAAGGCCAACCGCTCAACCCCGGCACCATCGCCAAGATTCGCAGCCATAATCTCGTCACCCCGATCAGCCAGCGTCTCCTCGTTTACTCCTAACCCCCCGCATGGCCGGTTCACCGACTATCGCCAGCCTCTTCGCCCAACGCATCGTCGTGGGCGTGGCCGACTTCGCCGTGGCCAACCAGGCCCAAATGATCATCAGCACCTACGCACTGGGCTCGTGCATCGGCCTCGTCGCCTACGATTCCAGCGTTCAAGTGGGCGGCTTGCTCCACCTCATGCTGCCGGAGTCTTCGCTCTCGCCGGAGAAGGCCGGCACCCAGCCAGCCATGTTTGCCGACACCGGCATTCCTCTCCTTTTCAACGCTCTCGCGGGCATGCGCGCACAACGCTCCCGCACCCAGATCTACATCGCCGGCGGCGCCTCCGTGCTCTCCGGACCCGACAGTTTCAAGATCGGCGAGCGCAATATCATCGCGGTTAAAAAAATGCTCGCCGTCTATGGCTGCCGCGTCGTCGGCAGCGAAGTGGCGGGCACCGTAAACCGCACCCTCCATCTCGAAGTCGGCACCGGCCAGCTTAGCATCAAACTTCCCGACCGCACCCTTGCGATCTCCCTCGCCTAGGGCGATTACGCCAGAATTACACCATCCGGTTGCGCACAAGCGCAGTGATGTCGGTGCGGATCGAGACGTAACGCTCGATGCGTCCCGCTTCGTCGAAAAAGGGCACTATGGTGGTCGCCACCCAGTAAAGCCGGCCGTCCTTGGCCCGGTTGCAAATCTCCCCGTGCCAGACTTTCCCGCGCGCGATCACCTCATACATCGCGGTGAAAAAGGCAGGTGGATGTATCCCTGACTTAATCAAGCGGTGGTTTTGCCCGACGAGTTCGACAAAACTATAGCCGCTTATTTCGCAAAACTTGTCGTTGGCATAAACGATCGTGCCCGCGACGTCGGTCATGGCCACGATCGCATGCTGATCGATGGCGAATTGCTGGCGGCTAACATGATCCAGCGCGGAGCGCAGACGCTGTTCGGAAAGTTTGCGACGGGTGATGTCCGTAATACAACCGTGCCACAACACGCTGCCATCGGCTTCGCGTTCAGGCGTGGCCTCGACCGCCAGCCAACGCACCGAGCCATTACCGATTACCACCCGGTATTCATGGTGCCACGGCTTCAGCGTATCCGCCGAGTCTTCAAGCGACCGGATAACGGACTCGCGATCATCTGACTGCACTTGGGCAAAAAAAGCGCTGGCATCCTCGCGCACCAGATCGGGCTTCACCCCATGAATCAACGCGAGCCCATCACTCGCAAACGGGATACACCCGGTTTGATCGGGTCGCCTCCGGTAGTGAAAGATCGCACTCGGCAGCCGGGCGCAAAGCTGGCGCAGCAAACGCAACGCCTCGGTCTCGGCATGCGCCTCGCGCTTGGAATCTAACGGAGGCTGCTGGTTTGTATGCATACGCTGGAGTCCTTCCTAGGGTCGATTAAGGTCGGCCCGCCGGCTAACCGGGAACCAGAGATAAAAAAACGGGGAGTGTGCATAAGAGGTGTTGCCCCGCTGCGCTTCGACACGTGGACACCGAAGCGAGGCAGGATACGTTAGCTGCAAACGAATGGCCAAGCTACGCAGCCTTTGCCTGAACCCGCGCGAGGGTTGCGATAATATCCGCGAGCAGAAGGCCTACACTTCCACTGCACCAAATCGAAGTGCCTAATTTAGCCGCACCCCGGATGCTTCCCCCTTGCCCCACCCCATAACGGGGCTTTCTGATCAACGTTTCCCCTTTTTTCCGCCATGCCGCTTCTTCCGTTTACCAGCCGCCTCATCGCCGACGTCGGCATCTCCCTCGGCGATGAGGGCAAAGGTCGCCTCATTCCTGAAGTCGTTCACGAGCTAAACGGATCCGCGCATCCCGTGACCATGGTCCTTAAGGTAAACGGCGGGGCCAACTCCGGCCACACCGCCGCCGGCATCAAACTCAACCTGCTTCCTTCCGGCGTAGTCGAAAAAGAGATCCCCACCCTCGCCATTGGTGCCGGCGTCGTCGCCGATCCGCGCAAAGCCTGGTGGGAGGCCCAACCCCTGGAACGCAAGGGCTACAACGTGCTCGCCCGCCTGGTATTTGATGAGCGCACCCTGGTCTCCGACTTGACCCACCGCTTGCTCGACCTCGCGTGGGAGGACTATCGCGTCAACGTGCTCGCCGAAGAGCCGCGCGGCTCCACCGGACGCGGCATCACGCCTTCCTACCAGGATGAAGTCGGCCAGTGGCAGATCACCTACGCCGATTTCCTCGGAACCCGCGCCGACTACGCCCGTAAACTCGCCCAGCGGGCCGACCGCGCCCTGCGCACCATTCAACACGTCTGCCGCGTCTCGCCCGAGGCCTTCGCCGGCTATTTCGACAAACTCACCCAAGCCGAACTCCGCGCCAACGCCGAGGCGCTGGAACTCGGCGTTTTCACCGCCGCCGAATTCGATTTCACGCCTTTCCGCGGCGAAACTCCGTTCAGCTTGAATCTCGCCGCTCTCACCGAGACTTACTGGCAGGCCGGCCAGCGCCTCGCCAAAAACATCGGCGAAGTCCGCGAGCTCGTCCTGCGCGAAGTGCACGCCGGCCACACCATCATCGGCGAGTTCGGCCAGGCTTACTGGCTCGATAAACGCCACGGCTTCTCGCCCAACGTCACCGCGTCGCACACCTTCACCCCCGAGTTCTTCGAGAGTGCGGGCATTCCCGTGCAGACCATCCACACCTTCGGCGTCGCCAAGGCTTACGATACCAAGGTCGGCACCCACGTTTTCCTGACCCAGATGGACGACGCCCACCCGCTCGCCGTTTTGCTTAAAAAGCTCGAATTCGGCACCTCCACCGGCCGCCAGCGCATGGTCGGCTGGTATGACGCGGTGGAAAAAGGCGACGCCCTGCGCTACGGCGGTTTCCAAGACGTGATGATCAACAAACTCGACGCTCTCAGTCACCGCGCCGACTGGAACACCGAACTACTCATCTGCACCTCCTACGAAGACGCCTCCGGCAAACGTTACCACCACGTCCCGCGCAACGACGCGGTTCGCAAAACCTTGCTACCCGTTTATGAAAAATACGCCGGCTGGGCCGAAGACATTTCTCAAGTTCGCCACTTCGCCGATCTGCCGCTGAACGCCCGCCGCTACGTCGGCGGCATGGTGCGCTCCATGTTGTCGGTGGCCTACCACGGCGACCGCTGGCCACACGAATCCCGCCTGCCCAACCTGCGTTACCTCGGCGTAGGTCCCGAGCCGTCGCAAATCATCAAGGACGTGCCCGCCACGTCCGAACTGATCCGGCTTTAAAACCCAGTCTTTGCTACTTTGCGGCCGACCCGTCGTCGGTGTCGTCCCCGAAGGATATTTTAAGGTTAAACACGGGTAGCAAACAGAGCAGGCCGATCACGGTCAGGCCCAACACCGCGTAACCGGCGACGTCGTGCACCAAGCCCTCGATCGCCTTTGGGCCGTAATTGTAAGCCCACGAGGTCAGAAACAAACTGCGGATCAGATTAGTGAATACCGCGAACATCATCGCCGAGGCGACCAAGGCGATTTTCTTCCAGAGTTTCTCTAGAAACACCGAGGCTAGAAACGAGCCCGCAAACAAACACGCGGTAAGCGAACGTATGCCCGAACACGCGTCCTCCACGCCTACACTGCCCAGCGGCAGCACCAGCACATTGCCCTGCCGCTCAATCGGCAAGCCGAGCAGATCGAAAATGAAAAACACGACCACCGTGACTTTTTGAAGCAGGAACAAACTCAGGTTTTGCTCCACCACCGAAACCATCGGCGCGGAAACCAGCCAGACGAGAACGGGAAACAGAAACAGCGAAACCAGCTTCACCCGCGCATCCTCCGCCGCCGTGACCCCCGCGCGGGTTGAAGGCGCTTCGGGCGCGTTTAAAAACAACAGGGGCAACAGCAGCACCGCCATACCCAAGGTGATCGCCAGCGTGCCGGGATACGACGGGCCCGCTCCCGCCCGATAAAACGAACCGAGCAAAAACAGCCCCGCGCCACTCAGCAACGCACCGCCCACTGCGGCGTTGACCCATTTTTGCAGTCCGCCCCCCAGCCGCGGACTGTCAGGGGCGGCACACGCCTGGGCGGCGGCCACGATCTTGGGCCAGCGATCATAAAACACAAAGGCGACAAAGGCGGGCACCAGCCAACCGAAGCCGTAATCCTCCTTGGCCTCCCACCAATGCGACTGGTCCCAGGCGACGAACCCCCAGAAGCCGACCGCGATCAGGACCGCCCCAGAAAAGGGCATCGGCAGGGCGACGGTAAACTTTTGCCAGAGTTGCTTCATGGGGTGATTGCTCGCACGCAAGGTGGGGAGATGGGAAAGCTCAAGCTTGCGCCGCCGTAAACCAAACCTGCGCAGCCCGACGGTCCGCCTCGATTTGCGCACGCAGCGCGTTTACATCGGAGAACTTTTGCTCAGGTCTGAGAAAAGCCAGCCATTCGACGCGCAGCGCATCTCCCGTCGTGAATGGGCAGTTGTCCAACACATGCACCTCAAGTTGCGGACGGTGGGTCTGCTCAACCGTGGGACGCAGGCCGTAGTTGGCCACTCCGGCCAAAGCAGTCCCGACCGCCACATCGCCTGCCGCCCGCGCCACTTTCACCACATAAACCCCGAGGCGAGGCGACAGGTCCGGCGTCCACGGCAGATTCAAGGTGGGGAAGCCTAGGGTGCGCCCGAGCTGCTTGCCCGGCTGCACCACGCCCGTGCTCGCATATGCGTGGCCCAGCAATACATTGGCCGCGTCAATCCGGCCCTCGGTCAGCAAGGCCCGGATACGCGTACTACTGATCGGCTCGCCGTCTCCATTGATGCGAGGCGCGCTCACCACATGCAGCCCGAGCTTTTTCGCCTCGGTCACCAACAGGGTAATATCGCCGCGTCGCCCGCGCCCGAAGCGCCAGTTTTCGCCCACGTAAACGGTATGCAGCGAGCGCAACCGTTCACGTAAAAATAACAGCAAGGCCTCCGCCTCGATTCCCGCGAAATCGGCGTTGAAGGGCTGAACAATCACCGCCCCCACCCCTAGCGACAGCAGAGCCGCGACCCGTTGCTCTCGATCCATGATCAAGCGGACCGGATCGGCAGGACGAAAAAAACGGCTCGGATGCGGATCAAAAGTCAGCACCGCCGCCATCCCGCCGCTGCGCCGTGCGGACCGCACCGCCGCTTCGATCACGGCCTGATGACCGAGGTGCACACCGTCAAACATGCCGATCGCCAGATGCAAGGGCCCGCGCTCAGGAAGCGATTGGGCGGCCGAGAGACTGTCGAATACTTTGCCCACGAATAAGTCGCAGCTCAGGTCAAGGCGGAGCCAATCGCCACCGAGGGCGCGGCATCATAGAGCGGAATAAGCGCGGCCTGCACTTCGGCGGGCGACATTTTTTGCAAGGCATCCAAGGTCACGGCCTTGTCCACAGTGAGCTGACCGGAGGAAATACGGCGCAACGCACTCAGGTGCGCGCCACAGCCGATTTTCTGGCCAAGGTCATGCGCCAGCGTGCGCACATAAGTGCCCTTGGTGCAGTCCACCACGAAGTCCAAGGCGTCGGGCGTGGCCCAACGCGTAAGCTCGAAACGTTTGACGCGGATGAAACGCGCCTCGCGCTCGATCTCCTCGCCGGCGCGAGCGCTTTTGTAGAGCGGCACGCCCTTGATCTTGATCGCGGAAAACATCGGAGGTGTCTGGTATTGGTCACCCACCATGCCGCGCAGGAACCCGCGTACCTGCTCTTCACTCAGCTCGGGCACGGGCCGCGTTTCCATCACATCTCCCTCGGCATCCTGGGTGTTGGTGATTTTACCAAGCGTGACCGTGCCGGTGTAGGTCTTGTCCACGCTCATCAGATACTGCGAAAGCTTGGTCGCCTTGCCGAGCAAGACCACCAGCAGGCCGGTCGCCATCGGATCGAGCGTGCCGGCGTGGCCGACCCGCTTCATGCGCAGAATGCCACGCACGCGGGCGACGACATCGTGCGAAGTATGCTCGGATGGTTTGTCGATCAGCAGGACGCCGTCGAATTCAGGTGCGGCAGCGCGGATCATAAGCGGGTGGCGGCGACGGCTTCGACGCGGGCGGTCAAAGCGGCTCGCAGCCTGGGTAAAAAAACATCCAACGGTTCATCCTTCACGTTCAGCCCGGCGGCGCAGGCGTGGCCGCCACCGCCGAATTCGGCGGCTATACGGTCCACCCGGAAGTCGGCGTTTTTGGCCCGCAAGCTGGCCTTGATCGCTCCGGGGCGAACCTCTACCAGCGCGCCAATCTCAACGCCTTCTATGCAGCGAGCGTAATCCACCAGTCCTTCGGTCTCTTCCGGCAGGGTGCCGGTCTCGGCGAAGATTCCGTCGGGTAACAAACCGATGCAGACCCGGCCGTCGGCGAAGGTTTCCAGGGAGGCGAGAAAACGCTGCACCAGCTGCATTTTCCCGAAGGTTTCGCGCTCGTAGAGCTGATAACCCATGACCGAGGGACTGGCCCCGGCGGCGACCAAATCGGCGACGATACGGAACGTGCGCTCGGAGGTGGCGGGAAACCGAAATTGCCCGGTATCGGTCGCGATCCCGGCAAACAAGGCCATCGCCGTGGTGGCATCCAGTGCCAAGCCCGCATCCTGGGCCAGACCGGCCAGAATCTCGGCCGTGGCGCAGCTGCCGGTATCGATCAAATCAATCTCCGCGTAACCAGGATTGGACAGGTGGTGATCAATGTTACCAAGAGGAGCGGGAAACGCGTCGCCGAAACGCGCACCGGCCCGCAGACGGTCGGCGCAATCGACAAAAATCGCCACGCGCTGCTCGGCCTGGGCGGTTTCGAGCGAAACGAAGGGCGTGTCGCCGAGTAAAAACTGCAGGCGCAGCGGCACCGTATCGGGATTGGCGCAGACCACGTCCACGCCTTCGAGCTTGAGCAAACGCGCCAATGCCACTTGCGAGCCGATGCAGTCGCCGTCCGGCCGGGCGTGTCCCACCACCACCACCCGCTTTCCGGCGCACCCCGCGCGCAATTTGGCGAAGGCAGAGTGGAGTTGCGGATACAAGAGGCTCACGGAACAAACGGCGCGGGTTTACTCTTCAGCGAGAGCGTCGGATTTCTTTGCCTTGTGCGAAATGTCATCCAGCAGCCCGAGAATGCGATTACCGCGATCCGTCACCGTATCCAGCTCATAGGTCAGCACCGGCATGTGCTTGAGGATGATAATGTCACCCAGGGCGAAGCGCAGTTCCTTGGCGTGTTTGCGCAGCCACTTCATGCGATCAGCGGCCTGTTCGTCGTCGCCCGTAATCGAGACGAAAACCTTGCCCAAGCGCACGTCCGGCGTGACCTCCACCGCTGTGATGGTGATGGGCGCGGCATCGGAGTTATACTTGCGGCGCAGGAGGTTGCTTAGCTCGCGCTGAATCAGCTCGTTTACTCGTAAGGTTCTGGTGGACATTTTTATTTATAATTCATGATTAACGACTTATGATTTTCTAACTGCCCGGATTTCCAGACAATCATACATCATAAATCATACATCATAAATGGTCTGGGCTCAGAGTGAGGCGCGGACCTTTTGGATTTCGTAAACCTCGATAACGTCGCCCACGTCATAGCCGTTGAAGTCGCCCAATTTGATACCGCACTCCAAGCCGGCGCGCACTTCGTTGGCGTCGTCCTTGAAGCGTTTGAGGGTGTCGATCTTGCCTTCGGCCACGATGTCCTTCTTGCGACGCAGGCGGGCGTTGGCGTTGCGGGTGATCTTGCCTTCGGTGACGAGACAGCCGGCCACGAAGCCTTTGGCCAGCGGGAAGGTGGCACGCACCTCGGCGGCACCGAGCTTGACCTCCTTGAGGTCGGGATCGAGCAGGTCGGCCATCATTTCTTTCACCTTGTCGGCGAGTTCGTAGATGATGCCGTAGGTCTCGATGCGCACGCCGTGATGTTTGGCGAGCGGAGTAACGCCGGGTTCGAGCTTGGTGTTGAAGCCGATAATAACCGCGCCACCGGTGCCGGCCATGAGCACATCGTTTTTGGTCACGAGACCGACTTCGGTCGAGACGACTTCGACGGAGACCTTGGTGCTCTTGATGCCATCGAGCACGTGGCGCACCGCCTCGGTGGAGCCGAAGACGTCGGTCTTGATGATCAACTTGAGCACTTTGGCCTGGTTGGCGGCGATGTCGGCAAAGAGTTGGTCCACCGATACGTTCTTGGGCGCGGCATCGACTGTGGTCGCGGCCTTCTTGACCCGCATCTGCTCCTCTTCGGCGATATCTTCCGCTTCGCGGGCATTCTTGGCGGCCTTGAACGGCACGCCGCTATCGGGAGCGCCGGACCAGCCAATAACGCGCACCGGCATGGCAGGCGGGGCCTCTTTGATGTTGGCTCCCTTGTCGTCGAACATAGCGCGAACTTTGCACCATTGCGCACCGCACACGATGGAATCGCCGACCTTCAAGGTACCACGCTGGATGAGCAGCGTGGCCAACGGTCCGCGACCGACATCGACTTGAGATTCAATAACGACACCGGCGGCCTCGGCTTTCGGGTTGGCCTTCAGTTCCAAGATGTCGGCTTGGAGGATGATCATGTCGAGCAGCTCGGAAAGTCCGGTGCCCTTGAGCGCGGAAACCGGCACAGTGACCGTTTCGCCACCCCAGTCTTCGGGGGCGATGTTGCGTTCCTGCATCTGCTGTTTGACGCGATCCAGGTTGGCACCCTTCACGTCCATCTTATTGACCGCGACCATGGTGGTGACGGCGGCGCTTTGAGCGTGCTTAAGCGCCTCATCCGTTTGGGGCATGAAACCGTCGTCAGCGGCGACCACCAGGATGGCGACGTCGGTCACGGAAGCACCGCGAGCGCGCATCTTGTTAAACGCAGCGTGACCCGGAGTATCGAGGAAGGTGATTTTACGCCCGGAGTGCTCGATCTGGTAGGCACCGATATGCTGGGTGATGCCGCCCGCCTCGCCGCTGGCAACGTTGGCCTTGCGGATGGCGTCAAGCAGCGAGGTCTTGCCGTGGTCAACGTGACCCAGGATGCACACCACCGGCGGGCGCATCACGAGGTTCTTGCTCTCGTCTTCGGCCTCTTTCTTGGCCTTGGCGGCCTCTTTTTCTTTTTTGGAAACCTGGGGTACCTGGGTCGTCTCGCCGCGGTGTTTGATGTCGAGCAGGTAGCCGTGCTTTTCCGCAACCTTGGCCGCGACCAGTTCGTCGATCGACTGGTTGATCGACGCAAAAATACCCGCCTCCATGAGTTCGGAGATGAGCTTGAACGGCTTCATGCCGAGCGTCGTGGCGAAGTCGCGCACGATGATCGGGGGCTTCAGATGAATGATCTTAACGCCGCCCTCTTCGGTGATCGTCGCCGCCGGTGCCGGGGCGATGAGGGTGGAGGCAAAGGTAGGCCGGTTGTTAACCGCGTTCGGGAACGAAGGCGGGGCCTTGGGCGCACTGGTCGCCGGGCTGGCCACCGGAGTGGCGGGCGGGCGCGGTGGAGCGGAGAAACTGGGCACCGGCGCGGGTGATGCATTCGGCGCGTGAATGACCGCAGGGGCGGCGGGAGCCGCAGGAGCGCTTGCAGGAGCGGGAGCAGGCGGCGGGCTCGGACGCAGCATCATCGGCACGGCGGCGGGACGAAGTCCGGGGGAAGGAATCGAAGGCGCGGGACGGGGCGAAGAGACGGGCGAAACTACGGACGGCGGCCGGGAAACCGGCAACGAGGGCGGGACGGAGACCGGCCGGGGCGCGTTGAGCGGCGCGGGAGCTGAAACCACGGCGGGGGCGGCAGGCGCGGGCGCGGCCACCACTGGCGCGGGCGGACGCGGCTCCACCGTTTCCGTGGCTTCGGCAGCGGCACGGGCGGCGGTCTCGGCGCGCTCACGCACGACGTCGCCGGCCGATTTCACCATCGGCACCTTGGCTGCCACAGGAGCGGGAGTGACAGCGGCCACGGGCGCGGCGGCGGGAGCGGCCGGGGCTTTGCTGGCCATGTATTTCTCCAGCTCCTCTTCGTAGATGGGGCTCACCGTGCTCGAAACGGATCGCGTGTCGGCGGTGACAAACTTGAGATCCTTGAGCAAGGTAAGCATGTCCTTGCCATCCATGTTGTGGCGTTTGGCTAATTCGTGGATGCGGATACTCATTCGGCGGCGGCAGTGTTAAAAAAAAGCGGAAAAATCCAAGTAAGGTGCTGAAGTAGCGGGTGCTTAATCACCCGCGACGTTTTTCATGATGGTGGCGGCGTCGGCGGCAGTGAAGCCGGCTTCCACCAGAGCATCCACATCCACGCCCTCGAAGGCGGCGGGGGAATTGATGCCCACCGCGACCAGGCGCTCGGCCAAGGCCGAAGGAATCCCGAAGGTGGCCACCAAGGATTGGCTGGCTTGGGCGCGCGGATCGACGATCTGGGACTTGTGCTCCTCGATGTCGATGCGCCAGCCGATGAGCCGGGAAGTGAGTCGGGCGTTCTGGCCTTTTTTGCCAATCGCGATGGCCAGATCGTCGGTCGCGACGCGCAGGAGGATGCGCTTGGACCGTTCATCCAGCACGATGTCGCGAGGCACGGCCGGCTTCAAAGCCTCCAAGACCATCTGCTTCGGATCGGCGAACCAGTTGATAATATCGACCTTCTCGCCGTTGAGCTCGCGAACGATGGTTTTCACGCGGGCGCCGCGGGCGCCCACGCACGCGCCCACCGGATCGACTTTGGGATCGGTGCTGGTTACGGCGATCTTGGTGCGGTAACCGGGCTCGCGGGCGAAGGCTTCGATTTTGACCGTGCCGTCGGCGATTTCTCCGACTTCCACTTCAAACAAACGCCGAACGAACTTCGGACTGGCGCGGCTCAGGATGAGCTCGGGGCCGCGGGGCGTGCTCTCGATGGCGAGCAACAAGGCGCGAATGCGGTCGCCGGGTTGATATTCCTCGCCGGGCACTTGTTCGCGACCGGGCAGGACGGCTTCGGATTTGCCAAGATCGATGTAGATGTCGTTGCGCTCACGACGACGGACGGTGCCGGTCACAATGTTGCCGACGCTATCCTTGTAGTCGTCGTAAATGCGGTCCTTCTCAAATTGACGCAACTTCTGCATCACGGCCTGACGAGCGGTCTGAGCCGCGATTCGGCCAAGCTCGGAGGGGTTGATTTCCTTCTCCACGACTTCGCCGATCTGAGCGCCCGCGCGCACCGCCTGGGCTTTCTCGACATGCATCTCGACCTTGGGGTCGCTCACCGAATCGACCACCCGCATGATCGCCCAAGCCTTGAGCTGGCCGTTCTTCGGGCTGATCTCGATCTTTAAGTCCTGACCGGAGTTAACGCCTTTCAAGGCTGCGGCTTTGATGGCATTTACGATTGCCGAAATCATATCGGCGCGCGCGATGCCACGCTCCTTCTCCATGTATTCGAGGACGGCGAGAATTTCTTGGCTCATGTGAAAATCGTTGGTGTTGGGGAAAAAAAAAGCGGGCCGGAAGGCCCACTTTTTGGAAAGTGAACTGTGATAGAATCCAGCAGTAAGCGAACGGGGTAAAACCCTGTCAAGCCCCGCGCCCAACCGGATTCGCGAGCACGGCCAACCAACCTAGCAAGCCCTGTAAACTCCCCTGCCCCACCGGTTCACCTCGTATGCCCGCCAGGCCAAACTCCCTCATCAAATGCACCAACTCGGCCGGCGCATCGCCCGGAAACCACGCCTGCCAATGCACCTCATAGAGCGCAACCAGGTCGGCCTCACCCGCCGCCGCCGCCCGCGCCGCGAGCAAGGGCAGTGCCGCATCGCAAACCCAGGTATCCAACCGCGTGCCCGTCAAAGCCCCGCCGCAAACTTCCCGCGCCAGTTCCACGCGCTTAAAGCTCAGCCGCAGCATTTTGCGATGCACACGAACGGTTTCCGCTCCACCCTCATCGCCTAGCCAACTCTCGCTCAACCGCTCCAGCGCCTCAGGCCAATCCGGATTCGCCCCGACCCAGCGTGCGTATTGCGCGAGTCGCACCCGGGGATGATTGGCCGGACGCACTCCGTTTATTCGCCACCCTTCCGCTTGGGCCGCGTAAACCGCCTCGATATCCACTTCGCCCGCCTGCCAGCGCGCCAGCCCCCAAGCTTCGGCCACGGCCAGCATCGGAACTCGATTGGGCCGGTAACCAAGCACCTCCAGAGTCGCCTGATGACACGCCTCCGCCCACCCCAAACGCTCGATGCGCGCCCGGGCGATGTGCACTTTGGCCTGCCAGCGGCGCGACGCATACTGGCGCACCTCCGCTTGTAGTTTTTCCGGCGTCACACCGCCTAAAACTTCACGTAAATGACTGTAAGGACGTCCCGCGATCGCTTCCACCGCCGCATCCTCCGCATAGGCTTCCAAATCCCTTTCAAGCAGGGGCAACAACTCCAAGATCGGAATCCGCCGTCCCCCGGCCCCCTCCGTCCATTCCCGCATCGAGGGGAAAAGCACCACGTGCAACACCACCGCGTCATAGGCCGGATCCAGGGCGTGGCCGTGCCGGTCCCAATCGACCGCGCGCAGATGCACCTCCACCGCCCCGCGCACCAGCTCGCGCGTCTCACTGTCGCCGAACAAAAGCTCCGCCCCGGAAAAATCCGGCCCCGCCAGCCGGTTCCACCGTCCGCGAAAACGCAGCGTCACCTTGCGGCCATCGCGCAAACGCAGCGCGCGTTGGTCAAAATCGCCGCGCAGCCAGATGCGTTGCAGCAGGTGTTCGGGAAACGAGAACGCACCATGCAGCCCGGCCATTTCCGCCACCGCCTCGTCTTTACGCCCGGCGCTCACGCCTTGCCTCCCTGGCGCCAAGCCCGCTCGGCCCCGTCGTTTTTTCGCGCCACCGTACGCGCTTGCTGAGCGCTCGCCGCCGAGATGCGGCTCGCCAGTTCCTCGGGGTCGCACGAGGCCGCTCCGGCCGCCTCCACCGTGGCGCGCTCCGCCCGATCCGCCGTGGCCACCAAACAGCGCGACGGCTCGGCCGCACGGCCCACGAGTTGTTCGATGATATCATCCGCCGTAGCGCCCGCCGGAGTGTGCAGACAGGCGAAATCCGCCGCGCCCCCGATGGCTTCGATGTTCAACTCGTCTCCCCGCCCATCAAAAACCACCGTGACCCGCCAACCGGAAAAATCGTGCAACACCGCCACGGTGCGCAGCAAGAGCGCCTTGGCCGCCTCCCGGTCGCGCCGTGCCAGCGCCCGCGTATCGGGCCAAGCCTGAAGGACATTGGATCCATCGACCAGGAGATGCGTGGCAGGCGTCGGCATGACTCATCCCATTCCTGCCCAGCCCGCGCATCGCGGCAAGCCGGATGCGCTTGCGCTCCTTCGCGCCCGGCGCTTGCTCGCGGCCATGCAACCCTCCGCACTGGGCAAGTTGATCGGCAGCGTCCTCCTAATACTGGTTCTGGTAATCGCCGCCTCGCAGGCCACCTACGTGGTCGAGCCCGGCACCCGCGGCGTCATGATAACCTTGGGCAAGGTTTCGCCTGCCCCGTTGCTTGAGGGCTTTGGCACCAAGTCTCCCTTTATCTCGCATGTTCTGCCAGTTAAGATCCGTCAGCAGACGCGCGACCTGCCCGCCGAGTGTTACTCCGCCGACCTTCAACAGGTAAACGTCCAGCTGCGCGTCCTCTTTCGCATCCCCGAAGCCTCGGTGGTGAAGATTTATCAGGAATACGCCGGCGACCCCTTTGACAGCCTCGTCGCCCCCCGCGTGCAGGAAGCGCTCAAAGAAGTCACCGCCCTGCAAAGCGCCGAGCAAATCGTGAAAAAGCGCGAAGAAATCAAGAGCCGCGCCCTTCACTCTGCCCGCGAAAAAATCAAAGACCTCCTGATTATCGAGGATATCGTGCTGGAAAACATCACTCTCTCCAAGGAGCTCGAAGCCGCCATCGAGTCCAAAATGGTGCAGGAGCAGGAAGCCGCCAAAGCCCGCTTCACCCAGCAAAAATCCCAGATCGAAGCCGACACCGCCATCATCCGCGCCAAAGGCGAAGCCGAGGCCATCCGCATTCGCGGCGAGGCCCTGCGCGACACCCCAGGACTTATCCAACTTCAGATTGTAGAAAAATGGGACGGCCGCTCCCCGCTCGTGATCGGTGGCGGCGCGGGCGGAGAAAACTCCGGCACCAACTTCATCCTGCCGCTGAACACCCTGCCTTCCGCACCCGCCGCCAAACGCTAAACGGTCTTCCGCATCCGGCTTTCGAGTTATGCGCAACGTCACGCCCTCCAAGCTACCGCGACTGCTGGCCGGCGTCGCCGTCGCCCTGTTAATCCTCGCCCTTTGCCTGCTGTTTCCGCGCGTCCTGGCCTTCACCGAACTCGCCGCGCGCGAGCTGCGCTACCTCTGGTGGCTGGTGCTGCTGGCCGCTCTGGGCACGTATTTCTTTTTCTTTTTCGGCCGCAAAAAAAACTGACCCGTCCTCGCGGCGGTGTAAGCCAAAGTGATGTCAGCTCCGGTGGTGACCCAAGCATTCTTGCCTGCGGCTTTGTCGCGGAGCCACGCAACCCAAGCACAGGCAAAAATGAATTCAGGAATTGCCTTTGTTACTTATTTTATGGGATTTCACAGACCCTTTTGGGATTTTAATGATTTGCCGCGCTGTCATCATTGCGTCGCACCCTGACCACACTCTTTTACCTATTCAAGGCACTTGACGGAGTTGTGTTAGATTCACGTATTTGAAAAAAACAACCCCGGTCGCTTGCTTTTGTGGCGCCGATTACACTTGGTTAGGATATGTCGCCCGCACGATAAGTTTATCAGTAAAGCAAGTTAATTACCATTAACGGAAATAAACTTAACGTGTGCGAGAGCCTAAAACCAAAATCAAAACTAGAAAAATCATCCTAAAATAAATGAGCATCATAAGTTCCGTCAGGTTAGTCCTGACCCTAATCCTAACCTTTGCATTCAACTTCGCAGCTTACGCCTATACCGCTGCATCAAATGATGCTTCACTGACTGCTGCCTATGCAGGCAAAAACAGTTTGGGGCAGCACCTGATGAAAATCAAGTTAAGCAGGCCCCCCGCCTTTACCGGAGAAAGTGTGGATTTAAGTTCCCAAGTAACAATCACCTTTTATAAAGCCGCCCCGGGCAACACCGGAACATATGAAAGTGAAATCGTAAACCTAAGCTACAATGACATTAGCGTAAAGTCTTTGTATTCAGGATTAAAAGTAGTACTGCCCCTGGTCACACAGAAGACGATCAACAAATATGCGGATCGCGGTATGCAGCCGATCAAACTGCAATATACTGTAAGTATGACGGAGGACGCAGTCAGGCCGACGCAAACAATATTTATTAAGAAGGCATCAAAGTTTACGGTTACTGTAAAGATAAATGTTCTCGGCACATGCCGGGCTTGCACAATATCAAACTGGATATTAAAAAAAAATGATGCCAGCTAAGCACTCCTTTAAAAATTGCGTCTTCACGAATTGTGTGAGTGGAAGCTGATTGATTCACAAATAACGCTCAATCTGGCCCCATTCGTGATTCGAAAAACAGCGGCCAGCCCCGTTTGGGATTTGCGCGATGATCAACGTGATCGAGCCAAATAACAGTAGGGTGGTCAGTCGTTATGCTAAAACAATCTGTCGTGAGGTTGCGGACACACGCGCTATGGCCCGAAGCCCAAGGATATAGAAGTGAGGATGAGCGCTCTCGGGAGCCCGATAGCGGCGTCCGATTTTTTTGGGGGTCGCGCAACGAGTGTTTAAGGGTAAATTGCACAAATTGATTCCTACACGTTGCGAGGAATCCCTTAATGTTTTCACGCTCTTAGGCGTAAATCTAAATAAACATTTATGGACTCGCTATTCGGCGCGGATGGTAACGCTCAAGGCCCATCCACTTGCGTTATCGACCACGCCGAGGGTGCCACCGTTAACCGCAGGCGCGGTCCCGGCCTGGGGCACGCAGCGCACGCCCAAACTCCTCCCCTCGCGTTCCGTAATCCAACTTGTATCGGACCAGCGGGTCCGCTCCAGGCTGCGCCAGGCCAACGCCGCACCGTCCGGAGTTTTACCGGTCGCGGAACCGCTTTCCGCCTCCTGTATCGAAAAAACCGGCACCGCTCGGATCAGTTCGGCCGATCCTTTTATGCGAATGGTGCGCTCAAGCACCGAAATCGTTAACCGGGCTATCTCGCCGCCATCCGCGCGCACCAGCCTGGCCTCCAGAGCATCAATGGGTAACAGATCCGGCCATTGAATCTGCGCCTCCCCTGCGCGCTCCGCCACGGTGGTCACGCCAGCCCCGCCGCCACTCAACACCCAACTCGCCGGCCAAGCCGTCGGCGAGAGTTCAAAGGACCAACCTGAGCGGGTCTTCGGGGATTCAAAAATAGCCGGCACCCGGCGGCGCGCCTCTTCCCAAGCCCGGGATCGCGCGGCCGCGAGCGCAGCAGCCGCGGCAGAATCGCCCTCCGGTCGAGGCGCGGTGGCCAAAACCACATCGCGCACCCGCCGGAGTTGCCACCCGCCTATGTGATAAGCCCAAGACCTTGCTTCGCCGGCCTGACTTCGCGCCGGAGCCAACTCCGCCCCGCCCGCCGCCCGTACCGCGCTGGCGTCTGAAGTTCGTTCGCCTTCGTTCTCGATCATCGTTTGCGCCGTCGAATTTTCGGGCTGCGGAAGGGATGGGGAGGACGCTTCCGGTTTTTCCTTTTTTACCGGCGTCGGCTGTCCCTCCGGCGCTTCCGGTTGGGCGCGGACACGGGAAAGGTTTTCCGGAACGGAGGGCGCGCTTGTAGGGGGTTCCGGAGTTTTCTCCTCCTCGCGAGACGCCGTGGTCTTCTCCGGTTTACGGTTACGCTCGGCGGGAGTTTTCGGTTTTTCCGCAGTGGCAGGCTGACTCGCGGGCGTCGGAGTTTTCCGCTCGTTAGCGTGCACCACAACCGTCGTACGCGTTTCCTCTTTGGTTTCTTCGCTGGAAGCCGCCCCGTCTTTGACCTCTTTGGTGGCGCCGGCTGGCGGCATTCCGGATGGCTTGGCAGCTGAAGCCGCATGCCTGGCTGCGATTTCGGGCTTTGCGGCACTCTTGGTCGCAGCAGGCGGCACGGCGGTCTCGGACGCCGTTTTTCCGGGCGACTGGGACTGCGGCTTGCTGGAGTCCGGGCTCGGCGACTTTGCGTCCGGATTTGGCGATGCCTCGGGCTTGTTTCCCGTTTGCGCGTCGTTGCCCTTTCCCGTCCGGGCTTCGCTGGCCTCCGCTGGCGTATCCTGGGGCTCCGCACCCTTCTTTTCCGACGACGGCGAACCAGGCTCGTCCGCGCCAGCGGGCGTACCGGCCGGACCGGCCTGAGCCTCCGCCGCATCGGGCCCTCCCCTCATCCCGCCGACCGTGGCTCCCGGGATGACGGCTGGAGCGAGTAAATCCGCCGCCGCGCTGCCCGCCTGGGTCGTGGGTGTTAAGCCACTGGTTAGCGAAAGCGGTGGCGACGCGGGTAAACCAAGCTCGGCCCGGATCGGTTTTAATCCGATAACTCCGCCCACACCCCCCGGTGTACTGCGCGACGACGATTCCGGTGCGCTTGGATTGGCCGCGGGTGCGGACTTAAACGACGCGGTCGATTGAATTGCGGACGAAGCCACACCTCCGGATTTCTCGCGAATCGCAGCAGGCGTAAACCAACCGCTCCGGTAAGCGAAAAACATCCCACCGACGAAAACCGCCGCGCCCACACTCCAGATCAAGGGCGGCAACCAGCCTCGCTGCTCCGCAGGCTTGATCGCGGATACAGGATCAGGCTCGGGCGCGACCGCATCCTCCGGCTCGGCTTCGGAATTTTCGGAAGTGGTCTCGATCTCAGCCGCGCCCGGCTTTGCAAAGCCCCAGCTCCGAATCAGCCAGCCGTTCTCGGTCTGCACCGCATGGCTCGCAAGCTGCGCATCGGAAGCCTGCGCAAGCGCGCCAACGAGTTTCTCCATCGTGACGTGCAACTCCCACGAACCCACGCCCGCCACCACCCCCTCGCGGTGATCCAGCTCGGCGGAGAGATCCTGCAGCGCATGGCCGAGCCGACGGCGCAGTCCGGCCAGATCGGCGGCGGCAGGCGTCGGTGGAGTCTGCGCACCCCGCCAACGCCAGGCCACCACGCCACTGCCTGCCCGGCGTTGCGGGGCCAAAAACACGGTCCGGAAATTCGGCCGCAACAGAGGCCAAAGCGCCTGAACTGGTCGGCGGCCGACTTGCAAGGCGGCGTGCTCGGCATCCTCCGCCCGCCAGGCCACGACTTCGCGACTCATCGCGCGGCCCCCCCTTCCGAAAGCAAGGTGGCCAGCGGCCAGACATAACTGAGCCCGGCCCCCAGTTGTACCGCTTCACCCTCGGGAGCCAACGCCCAGGTATCTATGCTTGCATGCGTGTCCTCGGGAAGCGCCCGCACGCGGTAAGAACCGGCCCCGACTTCGAGCACGCGAATTTCCCTCGGAGCCAAACGAAGGGCCTTGTCCGCCAAGCCTGCTTCGGCCACTCCACCGGGCCCGGCGCTCAAACTTATCTTCCACGGTAAATCAGTATGGTTCTCAAACCTTACCCGCGCCAGTTGAGCTCGCTCGGGGGGGCGGGTTTTGGCGCAACCTCCGCACACCGTAAGCGCGATCAGCGACAAACACGCGACCAAGGCCGCTGACGGGGTGACAGACATCACCGTTTGCTACGCGTCCGCCTTGCCGCGGGCAAGTCTGCGGCGTTGGAAAAGCGCTGGGGTTGACGCTTGCGCCGATGACCGCCCTTTGCGGCCATAGTCCCTCCATGTCCGACAAACTCACCGAAATCATGGCGCACAAGCGGGCCGAAGTCGCCGCGAGGGCCCGCGATGTTTCCCTCGCCGAACTGGGCGAACTCAACGCCCGCCTGCCCCGCCCGCCCTGCTTCGCCACCGCCCTGCGCCGCTCTGATGGCCGCCTCGCGGTCATTTCCGAAATCAAGCGCCGCTCGCCCTCCGCCGGCGACATCAAAGCCGGCGTGCCCGCCCTCGACCAAGCCCGCCGCTACCAGGCCGCCGGGGCCGACGCCCTCTCCGTGCTCACCGACGAAAAATACTTCGGCGGCACTCTCGCCGACCTGGAGAACGTCTCCGCCCACTTCCGCGCCACCCCGCCCGCCCTGCCCTGCATTCGCAAAGATTTTATGGTCCATGCGATTCAGGTACTCGAAGCCCGCGCCGCCGGAGCCAGTGCCATCCTCTTGATCGTGCGCGCCCTCGCCGATGCCGAGCTCGCCCACCTGCACGCCGCCGCCCGCGCCGCCGGTCTGGCCGCCCTTTTCGAGATTCACAACGAGGCCGAACTCGACCGCGCCCTCGCCCAAAACGCCCAGATAATCGGGGTCAACAACCGCGACCTCGCGATTTTCAAATGCGATCTGGGCCTGAGCGAGCGCCTCATCCCGCGTTTCCCGGCCCACGTCACCGCGATCAGTGAAAGCGGTATTTTCAACGGCGCCGACGCCGCCCGCGTTCGCGGCTGCGGGGCCCATGCCATTCTCTGCGGCGAAGCCCTGATGAAAGCGCCCGACCCGGCCGCCCTCATCGCCGAGTTCCGCTCCGCCTAAACCAGTCCCAACGCGCCGCCGCCCATGCCACTCACCGCCTCCGAAACCCGCGACGCCCTCGCCAAACTGGGCATTTTTCCCAAGCGCGCCTTCGGGCAAAACTTCCTCGTGGATGGCAACATCGTGCGCAAATCCATCGAACTCGCCCAAGTCGCCCCCGGCGACCGAGTGGTCGAGGTCGGCCCCGGTCTGGGCACTTTGACGCGCACCTTGCTCGAAGCCGGCGCCGAGGTCTGGGCGGTCGAGCGCGACGCCATGCTCGCCCGTTATCTGAACGAAGAAGTGGCCCCTCTCCACCCCGGTCGCCTGCATCTGCTGGAAGCCGATGCGATGGACCACCCCATCGCGGGCGTTCCCCTCGATTTGCCCTTCAAGGTTGTGGCCAACCTGCCCTACGCGATCTCCACCCCATGGATGGATGCGGTTCTGGAAGGCCCCCTGCCCTCCCGTCTCGTGCTCATGCTGCAATACGAAGCCGCCCAGCGCTACATGGCCAAGCCGGGCTCCAAACTCTTCGGCTCGATCTCGATCTTCCTGCAAAGCGCCTTCGACATCGCGCCCGGTCACAAGGTTTCCGGCCACTGCTTCCACCCGCGCCCTGATGTGGATTCGTATCTGTTCAACATCGTACGCAAACCGCAGCCGGTGATTTTCCCCCGCCGCGCCAAGCTCGTTATCCGCGCCTGCTTCCAGCAACGCCGGAAACAAATCGGCACCCTCCTGCGCGGCCAGTTGCCCGATCAAGGCCGGGCCTGGATCGACTCCCTGGTCGCCGCCGGCCAGTCGGAGACGGTCCGTCCCGAGGACATCCCGCTTGCCCTCTGGCAAACCCTGCCCCGCTTCATCGCCGAGGCGCAGGGCGGCGGCTCGACGCAGGGCACGGGCGACGACCTGGTCGCCTCGCCCTGATCACGCCTTGGCGCGCTTGCGAGGGGCCTTGGCGGCGGATTTGACTGCCGGTTTTGCCTGGAGCTTAGGCGCGTCGGTATTGGAGGCCGTGCGGTCGATGTTGAGGTAGGTCTTGGCCAGCATCTGGCCCTCGTAGAACTCCAGCAGGCGCACGCCTTCGCGGGGCTTCACGAGGTCTTTTTTGGTGGCGGCGTCGATCTGGCCCTTGATGCGGCGGCAGAGGTCTTCCCACTGGTATTGCACGGTCTCGATGACCTCGCTCATGCGCACACCGGAGAGGGTTTCCTCGATGTAGTAACCGTTGGGTTCGTCGTCTTCGAGAAACACGTGCACCTCGTTCACACGGCCGAAGAGGTTGTGCAAATCACCCATGATGTCCTGGTAGGCGCCGGTGAGAAAAATGCCGAGGTAGTAGGGCTTGCCGTCGAGCGGGTGGAGCTGGAGGTAATCCTTGGTATCTTGCAGGTCGATGAAGGTGCCGATCTTGCCGTCGGAGTCGCAGGTGATGTCCACCAAGGTGGCGTTGACCGAGGGTTCTTCTTCGAGGCGGTGGAGCGGAGCGATGGGGAAGAGCTGCTTGAGCGCCCAGTGGTCGAGCAGGGATTGGAAAACGGAGAAGTTACAGACGTATTGGTCGGCGAGAAGCTTGTTCAGGTCGCGCAGTTCCTCGGGCACGTAGCCGGCGTCGCGGGTTTCCTGGGCGACCTGCTCGCAGACCTGCCAGTAAAGCGACTCGGCGGCGGCGCGGTTTTCGAGGTCGAGATAGCCGAGGTTGAAGAGGGAGAAGGCCTCTTCCTTTTTCTGCACGGCGTCGTGGAAGCGTTCAAGTTTGCCGAGCTTGGCCTTGTTTTTGAGCAGGAATTCGAGGTCATCGACGACCTTGTGCTTTTCCTTGGGCTGGTGCTGAACGCCGAGGGTTTCGCGTTTATTGATGCGCTCGAAAACCTCGACCACGAGCATGGCGTGGGGGGCGACGATGGCGCGGCCGGACTCGGATACGAGATCGGGCACCGGCACATTCATGGCGTCGCAAATGTCGCGGACGTTGGCCACCACGTCGCGGGCGTATTCGGCCATGGAGTAGTTCATCGACGACTCGTAGTTGGTGCGGGAGCCGTCGTAATCGACGCCGAGGCCGCCGCCGACGTCGAGGTAGCCCATGGGGAAACCCATCTTGGCCAGCTGGCAGTAAAAGCGGGAGGCCTCGACCACGGCATTCTTGATCGTGAGGATATTCGGCACCTGCGAGCCGATGTGGAAATGCACGAGCTTGAGCGAGGCGGTGAGCTTGGCGGCGCGCAGTTTTTCGCAGGCGAAAAGGATTTCGGCGGTGTTGAGGCCGAACTTGGCGTTATCGCCGGTGGAAGAGGACCACTTGCCCTCGCCGCGGGTCTGGAGTTTGGCGCGGAAGCCGATCAGGGGTTTGACGCCGACCTCCTCGGAAACGCGAATGATGTCGTCGAGCTCGGCGAGTTGCTCGACCACGATGATGACTTTCTTGCCCAGTTTGCGGCCAAGCAGGGCGATGCGGATGAAATCGTGGTCCTTGTAGCCGTTGCAGATGATGAGGGAGTTGGCGCCCTCGTGCATGGCCATGGCGATCATCAGCTCGGGCTTGGAGCCGGCTTCGAGGCCGTAGTTGAAGCCCTTGGAGGCGGAGACGATTTCCTCCACCACCTCGCGGAGCTGGTTAACCTTGATGGGGAAAACGCCCCGGTAACTGCCCTTGTAACCCTCGTCCTTGATCGCCTGGGCGAAGACGCCGTTAAGCTGCTCCACGCGGTGGCGGAGCAAATCCTGGAAGCGGATGACGAGAGGAGCCTTGAGACCCATGGCCACGGCTTCGTCCACCACATCCATGATGCGGATGTTGCGGCCATCGGCAAGGGGCTGCACGGTTACGGTGCCGTCCTCGCCGGCCCCGAAGTGGCCGGCGCCCCAGCGTTTGAACCCGTAGATTTCTTCGGACTTGGCGATGGACCAGGCAGGAGTGGCGGAGGCGGTTTTGCTTTTCACGGATTGGGAAAGGGAGGAGGGCCGGGGTGGCGGCGAATGTCGAGCGGAGAGGACGGTCGGGTTATGGCTTGCGTTCGCGGAGGCGGGCGCGGTTATTTCGCGATTCCTCGTCTAAAAACCACGACCCGCAATTCCGAAAATGAACACTCCCTCCAATTCACTGCTCCTTGTCGCCCAGGCTGCTCCCGGCGGTGCCGGCCTGATGAACATTCTCTTCATCGGCTTCATGTTCGCTGCGATGTGGTTCCTCATCATTCAGCCCCAGCGCAAAAAGCAAAAAGAGCACGCCAAGATGATCGAGGCACTGACGACAGGTGACGAAATCGTAACAGCCGGCGGCATCTACGGCGAGATCACCGCCAAGCGCGACGACCGCTACGTGATCCGTATCGCCGAAGGCGTGAAGGTGGAAGTCGCCAAGAGCTTTGTGCATGACGTGGTGCGCAAGGATAGCGTCAAAAAGTAGCTCCGCCCCCTTTCGCCTCCGCGGCACCGGTCACCTGCCGGTGCCGCTTTGTTTTTACCCCATCCATTCAGAGTAGCGTCGGCCACGCGCCGCGCCCCCCGTTTTTTAACCAAATACCAACATGCTTAAACGCAATCTGTGGAAGCTCATCCTGAGTTTCACCATCATGCTGTGGGCCGTGCTTTCGCTCGTGCCCGTCCGCGACCGCGACGTGCCGACCTACATCGGCGATCAGGTCGAGACCAAGAACGCCGACTTCCAAAAACTGCTGGCCGACGCCCGCGCCCGCTTTGAAGCCAAGAAGGCCCCGTCGGTGTTCGTCGCCTTGCGTGACCTGGCCAACGAGCGCCGCATCGACCTCGCCAAGGAATATTTCCCCGGCGTGAAGCTGGAGAGCTCGCTCACCAACGTAGTTAAGAAAAACACCCTCTTGCTGGAGCACCTCATGGCCAAGTCAAAGGGCCGCCTCCAGCTCGGTCTCGACCTCAAGGGCGGCGTCGCCTTCACCCTCGCGGTGGACGAACAGGCCGCCGGTGCGCTCGGCGAACGCGAACGCGAGGAGAAATTGAGCAAAGCGATCGAGATCATCGGCGACCGCATCAACGGCCTCGGCGTGGCCGAGCCCCTCATCCGCGCCGTCGGTGCCAACCGCATCGAAGTGCAGCTCCCGGGCGTCAACACCCGCGACAACCCCGACGTGCTCGACGCCGTGCAAAAGCCCGCGCGCCTCTCCTTTCACCTCGTCGATCCCTTCAACCGCCCCGCGACCGCCGCCCCCGGCGACATTCCTGCGGGCTACGAGATCAAGAGTCAGGAACAAGACCTGCGCGACGGCCGCACCGTCACCCAGGAATACTTCGTGAAACGCCTCTGGGAAATGACCGGCAAGCACGTAAGCAATGCCTACGCGACCATGGACGAAATGGGCCGCTTCCGCATCATCCTCAAGTTCGACGCCGAGGGCCGCAAACAGTTCGCCGAGACCACCCGCGAGGTCGCCAAGCTCACCCAGGAAGTGGTTCAGCGCACCGGCAATCCCGAGGCGCGCGCCCAGCTCGCCATCCTGCTCGACGGCCGCCTCTACTCCGCCCCCGGCGTGAAGGAAGAGATCAACAGCGACACCGCCGAGATCACCGGCCAGTTTTCCCAGCGCGAAGCGGTGGATCTGGCCAACGTCTTGAACAACCCGCTCGACCTCCCGCTGGTCGTGCAGGAACAATACGAAGTCGGACCCTCGCTCGCCCAGGACGCGATCGACAGCGGCGTGCGCGCCTCCGTGATCGGCACCGCCCTGGTCGCCGCCTTCATGATCACTTATTACACCATCGGCGGCGGCATCGCCCTGGTCGCCCTGGCCTTCAACGTGGCCTTGATTCTGGCCTGCATGGCCTCGATCGGCGCCACGCTCACCCTCCCCGGTCTCGCCGGCATCGTGCTCACCCTCGGCATGGCGGTGGACGCGAACATCCTGATCTTCGAGCGCATGCGCGATGAACTCGGCCTGGGCAAATCGCTCACCGCCGCGCACAACGCCGGCTACGACCGCGCCTTCACCACCATTCTGGATGCGCACATCACCCAGCTCGCGATTTGCGCGGTGATGATCGGCCTCGGCAGCGGCCCGATCAAGGGCTTCGGCGTGACCCTCGCCATCGGCGTGTTCTCCACCCTGTTCTCGGTGTTGATTTTCGGCCACCTCGTCCTCGATTGGCTGATCACGGGCGGCATCCTGAAACGCCTGCCCATGATGAGCCCGATCCGCATCGGCAACGTGGATTTCGTGAAGCTGGGCAAACCCGCCTTCATCATATCCTGGGTGCTGGTGCTCAGCTCCGCCGTCTTTGTGTTCAACAAAGGCGACCGCATCTACGGCGTGGACTTCCTCGGCGGCGACATCGCCACCCTGAATTTCAGCAAACGCCTCGACACCGCCGAGATTCGTTCCGTGGCCGAAAAAGCCGGCACCGGTGAAGTCACTCCCACCTACGTGGCCGCCATCGGCGGCGTAGGCGGCGAGACGCTTCGGCTGGAAACTGCCGTGGGTAAGTCCGGCCCTCTGGTCGCGGCCCTCCAAAAAGCGCACCCCGAGGCCAAGTTCGAACAGATCGGCATCAACAGCATCGGCGCCACCATCGGCAGCGAGGTGAAAACCAATGCGCTCGTCGCCCTCTCGATCTCGATGGTGATTATCCTATTGTACGTCGCTCTGCGCTTCGAGTGGGGCTTCGGCTTCGGCGCGGTGGTGGCGTCGATTCACGATATCCTGCTTACCATAGGCATCTTCGTGCTGTTCGGCCACCAATTCTCGGCCCCGATGGTGGCGGCCATCCTCGCCATCGCCGGTTACTCGATCAACGACACCGTCGTAGTCTTCGACCGCATCCGCGAAGAGATGAAACTCAACGCCACGGCCAACCTGCGCGACATCATCAACGACTCGCTGCGCCGGGTGTTCTCGCGCTCCATCCTCACCAGCGTCACCACCCTGCTCGCCGCCATCGCGCTTTTCGTGTCCGGCACGGGGGTAATGCGGGACATCGCGTTCACCTTTATCATCGGTATCATTACCGGCACCTTCTCCTCGGTGTTCATCGCCGCGCCGGTCTTCTACTGGTGGCACAAGGGCGACCGCGACAAGGTGGACCACGAAGAGGCCCGCCCGGTTTACGGCTGGGAAGTGGGCGGCAAGATCGCCGGTGCCAAGCCGGTCGGCGCCGACAAACAGGCCTAAGCCCTTGCCTGTGCCGGGAGCGCGCCGCGCCCGCGAGTCGTGTTCGCCGGGTTCTTCGCGAATCCGATCGGCGGCCAGATTCGCGGGCCATTCGCCTCCCCCCACCCTGCGCCCATGCGTTGGATCCATCATACGCCGCCACCCGAACAGGTGGCGGCCCTCGAAGCCGCGCTCGGGATCAGTCCCGTGCTCGCCGAGCTGCTGCTTCGCGCCGGGCAGACCACACCGGAAGCGGCGGACGCGTTTATCAAACCCGCGCTGGCGAGGCTGGCCGACCCCTTCCTGCTCAAAAATCTCGACCTCGCCACCGCCCGCTTGCGCCGGGCGCTCGCCGCCGGGGAGAGCGTCGTGGTCCTGGGCGATTACGACGTGGACGGGGTAAGCAGCACCGCGCTCCTTGTCAGCATCCTGCGCCGCTTCGGAGCGAATCCACGCTTCGTGGTGCCCCGGCGCATGGAGGACGGCTACGGGCTTTCGCGCAGCGCCATCGACCGCGCGCTGGAGCCTGGCGTGCCCAAGCTCTTTATCGCCCTGGATTGCGGCACCAACTCGCACGAAGAGGTGGCCCACCTGGCCGCGCTCGGCGTCGATGTGATCGTGGTGGACCACCATCGCTCCAAAGAAAAACCCCTGGCGCACGGCATCCTGATCAACCCCCATGCCCACGACCAGCCCGGCGACGACGCCTGGCGGCAAATGTGCACGGTCGGCCTCGTATTCAAACTCGTGCACGGCCTCATCAAGGAACTGCGGGCCGAGGGCAGCACCGAGGCGCAGGCGATAAAGCTGCGGGATTACCTGGATTTGGTCGCGCTTGGCACGGTGGCCGATCTGGTGCCCTTGCAGGAGGAAAACCGCATCCTCGCCAGCTACGGCCTGCGCACCCTCAAGGAGGCCGCCCGCCCCGGACTGCGCGCGCTCATGGACGTGGCCGGGGTTCGGCCCGGCCAGGATTTGATGCCGGTGGACATTTCCTTCCGCCTCGGGCCACGGATCAACGCCTCCGGGCGCTTGGCCGACGCCGCGCTTTCGGTGGAATTGATCTTGAGCGAGGACGCGCATTTCTGCCGCGAGACCGCCGAGCAGCTCGATTCGTTTAATCGCGAGCGGCAGGACATCGAGCGCGGCATCACCGACGAGGCCGAGCGCATGATCGAGGGCGGTTTGCTGGACCAGTCCGGCATCGTGCTTTACGCCGACGGCTGGCACCCCGGCGTGGTCGGCATCGTAGCCGGACGCGTTAGCCGAAAATACCACCGCCCCTGCATCGTGCTGGGCAACGAAGGCGCGCTGGCCAAGGGCTCCGGACGCAGCGTGGACGGGATTAACTTGGTTGAGGTGCTGAGCGGTTGCGCCGATCTGCTCTCCAGCTGGGGCGGCCATCCGATGGCGGTCGGCGTGGCCCTGGAAAAACCACAACTGGACGCGTTTCGGGTGCGGTTTTCCGAAGCGGTCAAAACGTGGACCGGCGGCCGGGCGATCGAGCCCGAGCTCACGCTGTCCGCCTGGTTGAAAATCGAGCAGATCGACGAAAAGCTGATGGACGAACTGGCGCTCATGCACCCGTTCGGTCAGTCCAACCCCGAACCGCGCTTCGGTTTGCGCGGAGTGGTTTTGCGGCGGCGTCCGGATGTGTTCAAAGGCGTGCATTTCCGCTTCGCGCTGGAGACCGGCGACGGACGCAAGAGGCTCTTCGGCGTGGCCTGGAAAATGGCCGACCGCATCCCGCCGACCGGGGTGCCGCTGGATTTCGCGGTCGAGCTGGCGTGGAATTTCTTCAACGACCGCCGCACCATCCAGCTCGAGTTAATCGACTGGCGTCCGACCGAGACTTAAGACCCAAGTGCAAGCAAAACGCTTGGCGGGCACGGCGCGGCGCGTGTTAACTGCGGCATGCGCATCGCCATCATCGCCGACATCCATGGCAACCTCCCCGCGCTGGAGGCAGTATTGGCCGAAATCGAAACCCTGCGACCCGACCAGTTGGTGGTGGCGGGCGACGTGGTGGACGGCGGACCGGATTCCGCCGGATGCTGGCGTCGGGTGCGCGCGCTGGGCTGCCCGGTGATTCGTGGCAACCACGAGCGCTACGTTTTCGACTACGGCACGCCCCGGGCCGATCCGGCCTGGTCATCGCCTCAATTTGCCCCCCTGCGGGTGGCGCGGGCGGAGTTGAAGCCCGAAGAAATCGCCGAAATGGCCGCTCTGCCTCCCATTTGGCGCGATCCCGCCCTGCCCGAACTGCTGGTCGTGCACGCATCCCTGCGCGGCGACAACGACTCGATTTTCCCCTACACGCCGGACGCCCAGATCGACCCCTTGTTCGAAGGCATTGACCCGGCGGTGCGTCTCATCGTGCGCGGCCATAACCACTTCTGTTCCCAACGCGAATGGGGTGCCCGGCGAATCTATACCTCTGGAAGCGTGGGCTTGCCGCAGGACGGCAACCCGGCGGCGCAATTCCTGGTCTTGGAGCGCCATACCGACGGCACGTGGACAGGGCGGCACCGCGTGGTTCGTTACGATGTGGGTGCGACGCTGCGCCGCTTTCGCGAATCCGGTTACCTGGACCGCGCCGGGCCGCTCGGGCAGTTGTTCTATCGAGAGATCGAGACAGGGACGCATCAAGTGGTGCCGTTTTTGCGTTTTTACGGGATCGCCCGCGGTCGCGGCCTGCATTGGACGCTGGAAGAGACGCTCCGCAGGTTTTTTGAATCCAACGGATAATATCAACACTGCGTTTAAACCTGACGCGGCCCAAAAAAATCCTTGCACCACGCACAACCGATTAAGAACTTACACACCTGCGTTAGTGAGACCTCGACGGTTAAGGGGTCGCACCATGACTGGTCCGGCATCCCGCCGGATTAAAACGGTGGCACCGGCCAACCTCGCGTTTGACACCGCGGGCGAAGCGGGTGACACGGAGCCCCCAAGGCCCCCTGCAGTTATGTAACTTACAATAAACCAATACAATATGTCCACCGCAGTCAGCATCGAAACCATCGCCCAATTCAAGCATCACGAAAAGGATACCGGCTCGTCCGAGGTCCAGATCGCGATCCTTACCGGCCGCATCAATCACCTCACCGAACATCTTCGCACCCATCGCAAGGACTTCCACAGCCGCCGCGGTCTCCTCCAGATGGCCAGCCGCCGTCGCAAGCTTCTCGATTACGTGAAGCGCCAGGACGTTAACAAATACGTCGAGCTGCTCTCCAAGCTCGGCCTCCGCAAGTAATTGCCCACTCTAAGAGGCGACCCGATCCGCGGGTCGCCTCTTGTCTTTACCGACATCGCCGCGCCTAGGACCGAGACTTTTCCATCTGCCTCCCTGCCCCCCGTGGGACGGGCCGCAAATAGAAATCTCTCGTCCCGCCGACGACCGAGTAAGCGGCCACGGTTCGAGCCCCTCATGGGCCGACCGACCGTTCCTTAGATTTCCCACTTTTTGCGCCTTCAGCGCCCCCTCAACGTAAGCTCCTTTATGGATTCTCGTTGTCCCGCCGAACGGCCTTAAAAACCCAACAAATATCGAACCAGCGGCTGCGCGTCGCCGGCTGTTCGATTCTACCATCCGCGACGCGTAACCGTATCCGTTACAAAAGCATCCGTCATGTCCCTAGTTCAAAAGCACTCCGTCACCGTTCCCTCTCTCGGGATCACCTTCTCCACCGGCACCTACGCCGCCCTCGCCAATGGCGCGGTCAATGTCGCCGTCGGCGAGACCAACCTCTTCGTCACCGCCTGCGTTTCCGCCTCGGTCAAGCCCGGCCAGGATTTCTTTCCTCTCACCGTCGATTATCGCGAGAAATACGCCGCCGCCGGCCGTTTTCCCGGTGGTTACTTCAAACGCGAGGGCCGCCCCTCCGAGAAGGAAATCCTCACCTCCCGCCTGTGCGACCGCCCTTGCCGCCCGCTCTTCCCCGAGGGTTTTCTTAACGAGGTCCAGATCATCGGCCAGCTCCTGTCCGCCGACCAGATCAACGACGCCGACATCCCCATGATCAACGGCGCGTCCGCCGCACTCGCCATCTCCGACATTCCCTGGGCCGGCCCCATCGCCGGTGTGCGCGTGGCCGAGATCGACGGACAATTCGTGGCCAACCCCAACCTCGACCAGATGGCCACCAGCTCCCTCGACCTCATCTACGTGGGCACCGAGAAGGACATGCTCATGATCGAAGGCTCGGCCGACCAGATCAGCGAAGACCGCTTCATCGAAGCCCTCGCCTTCGGCCAGCAGGCCATCCAGCCCATCATCGCCGCGATCAAGGAACTCGTGGCCCTCGTCGGCAAACCCAAGGCCACGTTCAACCTCGTCGGCGCCACCCCCGAAGCCCGTGCCATCATCGAGCGCGTCGTGCCCGCCGAGCGCCTGTCCGCCGCCATCTTCGGCAAGGAAAAAGCCGCCCGTGGCGCCGCCGTTAAGCTCCTCAAGGAAGAGGCCAAGGCCGCCCTCATCGCCGAACTCGGCGCGGACAAGTTCACCGATGTCGATCTCTCCGTCGTCTTCGAAGACCTCCAATACACCGCCTACCGCAACACCGTCCTCGAAAAGGGCGTGCGCGCCGATGGTCGTGGCAAGACCGACCTCCGCCCCCTCCAGGCCGCCGTCGGCGTCCTCCCCCGCGTGCACGGCTCCGCCATGTTCCAGCGCGGCGACACCCAAAACATCGCCATCACCACCCTCGGGCCGACCAAAGAAGCCCAGGAAATGGACGGCCTCACCGGCGGCGCGACCTCCAAGTCGTTCATCCTTCACTACAACTTCCCCCCGTTCTCCGTCGGTGAGACCGGTCGCTACGGCTCCCCCGGCCGCCGCGAGGTCGGCCACGGCGCGCTCGCCGAGCGCTCCCTCGTCCCCGTCCTCCCCCCCGAGGACGTGTTCCCCTACTCCATCCGCGTCGTCTCCGAGATCATGGCCTCCAACGGCTCGACCTCCATGGCTTCGATCTGCGGCGGCTGTCTCGCCCTCATGGACGCCGGCGTACCCATCATCGCCCCCGTGGCCGGCATCTCCTGCGGCCTGATGACCAAGAACAACGCCGACGGCTCCATCGCCCAGTGGACCACCATCACCGACATCCTCGGTGAGGAAGACCACTTCGGCGATATGGACTTCAAGATCGCCGGCACCACCAAGGGCATCACCGGCTTCCAGCTCGACCTCAAGATCAAGGGCCTCCCCTTCGAGATCGCCAAGACCGCCATCCACCAGGCCCGCGAAGCCCGCGTCGAGATTCTCAAGGTCATGCTCGGCAGCCTGCCCGCGCCCCGCAAGGACCTCAGCACCTTCGCGCCCCGCATCCAGACCATCCAGATCGACCCCGAAAAGATCGGCGCCCTCATCGGCCCCGGCGGCAAAAACATCCGCCGCATCGTCGAGACCACCGGCGCGCAGATCGACATCTCCGACGACGATTCCGGCAAGGTCTTCGTTTACTCCAACAACGGCGCCGCCATGGCCCGCGCCATCCAGGAAATCGACGCCGTCTGCGGCGGCGCTGGCGGCGGCGGCGGTCGTGACGGTGGCCGCGGTGGCAACGCCGGCGGTCCCCCGATCGAGATCGGCAAAATCTACACCGGCCGCGTCACCGGGGTTAAGGACTTCGGCGCCTTCGTCGAGTGCACCCCGGGCAAAGAAGGCCTTTGCCACATCAGCGAACTGGCCGACTTCCGCGTGCGCCGCACCGAAGACGTCGTCAAGATGGGCGACAGCATCACCGTAAAATGCATCGGCATCGACGAACGTTCCGGCAAGGTCCGCCTCTCCCGCAAAGCCGCCATGGCCGAGCTCGAGGGCCAGACCGCCGCCCCGGCCGCTGAACCCGCCAACGCTTAAGTAATAACCACAAGGTCGCCGGCCACTCGGCGACCTTCGTGTGATCCTCGACCCGCGAGCGCGTTAAAACGCCTCGCGGGTCTTTTTTGCCCGCGCCCGTGGCGGTCAAAAATCCACTTGGCCGGTGTTCAACCGGTCCTGCAGCAAACGCGTGGCCCGCTCGAAAACCGTGGGCAGAGTCGCTTCCAGAATCTCGGCGTTGAGGCCGTGCGCGGCGAGCAGCTCTTGATCGAGCGTGTAAAAAAACGCGTCCTCTCCCTGGCCCGCTCCGAAGGCCGCCGCCATGTGCTGGGCGGCGTGAATATGCGCGGCCTGCGCGGCATGCTCCGGCGGCAGATCGGCGGTGGGCGGATTAAATTTGGCTACGGCCACGCACGCCTCGGGGAAACGCCACTCGGCCAGCAAACGCGCGCTCACCGCCGCATGGTTGAAGCCCAGCTCGGCCGTCTCCGCCTCCAGCCAGGTGCCACCGAGCTCGGCCCGGCGCGCGCGGATGCCCGCAAAAGACGGCGCGCAGCTGAACGCCACCGCCAGTTTGCCGATGTCGTGCACCAGACCGCAGGTGTAGGCCATGGCCAGATCGACCCGCCCTGTCCGCTGCGCAAGCGCCTCCGCCGCCACCGCACTGATAAGCGATGCCCGGCAAAAATCGCCGGCTTCCCAGCAATAGCCTTCGACCTTGATCGACATCCAGCGTGAGGCCATGGAAAGCGCGGCGAGCCGGTAAAGCTCGCGCAAGCCGAGCCGTATCACCGCCTCGCCCACCGTTGCAACCGGAGACCCGCCGGAAAAATACACCGAATTCGCGATTCGCACCGTGGCACTCGCCAGCACCGGATCGAGCTGGATCAAGGCCGCGAGTTCGTCGATCCCTGCGTCCGGACGCTCCAGAAGCGCAACCAAGCGAGGCAATAACGCCGGTGAGCAGGGCAACTTCAGCGCCCGCGCGCAGACTTCATCGAGCGTGATCATGATTCGGGCGCACTTAACCCGAGCACAGCGACGCCGGATCCAAAATCAACGCGATGGTGCCATCGCCCAGAATCGCCCCGCCCGCCACGCCCGGAAGGTTTTGCAGATAAGCGCCGAGATTTTTGATCACGACTTCTTGTTTGTTGAGCAATTCGTCCACCAACAGCGCATACACCCGGCCGCCCAGCTCGATAATGACCACGATGCCCTGGGTGGGATCCTCCACCGCGCCTTCGATGCCAAAACGCCGGTGCAGTCGATGCAGCGGCAGGATTTTGCCACGGTGATCCATGACCTCGCCCCGGCCCTGAATGGTGGTGAGCATCCCGCGCGAAGGCCGCAACGCGACCTGCACCATGATGGTCGGCAGGATGAAGCGGTCCGCTCCCACCCGGACCAGCAAACCGTCGATGATGGCCGTGGTCAGCGGCAACTGGATGCGGAACGTGGTGCCCTGACCTTCCTCGGTATCGATCTGGATGTGGCCACGCAGCCGCTCGATATTGCGCTTCACCACGTCCATGCCGACACCGCGACCGGAGACCGCCGTCACCTTCTCCGCCGTGGAAAACCCGGGGAGGAAAATCATGTTAACAATTTCATCCGGCGAAGGGTTGACCCCCTCCGCGACGAGGCCCTGACGGCGCGCCTTGTCGAGCACGCGGGCACGGTTGATGCCCCGTCCGTCGTCCACCAATTCGATCACCAGATTGCTGCCCTCGTGAAACGCCGCGAGTCGCAGCCGGCCCTGCTCCGGCTTGCCGGCCTTGCTCCGGTCCGCAGGGGACTCCAGTCCGTGGTCGAGCGAGTTGCGCACCATGTGAACCAGCGGATCCACGATTTCCTCCGCCACGGTACGGTCTATCTCGGTTTCCTCGCCTCGCGTCTCAAAGGCGACCTGCTTGCCGAAATCCCGCGAAAGATCGCGCACCAGGCGCTCCATGCGTTGAAAAGTCGGTTTGATCGGCACCATGCGCAGCGACATCGCGGTAAGTTGCAGCTCCTTCGTAATGCGTGTGAGCTGGGCAAGATTCCGCACCAGGGTGGAGCCGCTGGCATCCACGCCCTTGGCCGACTCGATCAACTGGCTCTGCACGATCACCAACTCGCCCACCACATCGACCAGCGAGTCGAGTTTCTCGGTGTTAACCCGTACTGAGGACGAGGCCGCCACCGCCATCGGCTTGGCCCCGGCTTCGCTCGCAAGCGGAGCCGTCGTGGCGGTGCTCGCCTCGACCGGTGTCACCGGTGCGGAAGGCACGGGTGCAGCAGAGACCGGTGCCGAAGCGGCGCCGGCAACATCGGGCACGGATAAGCGACGCACCGCCGCGATCAGATGCGATACGCGGACGGCTTTGTCGGGCTGGCGGCCGTTTTCCAGGGCCACCGTGATCTGCCCCATCATCTCTTGAATCGCATCCCGGCTATTTAAAACCTCCGTGATAATGGCCGGGGTGAGCCGCAAACGATCAGTCCGCGCCAAATCCAGCAGAGACTCCACCTCGTGGGTGAGTTTGTGCATCGGCACTAAGTGAAGAAATCCGGACACGCCCTTGATAGTGTGAAACGAGCGGAAAAGCCCGTTGAGCGCATCACGATCACCGGGCACGGCGTCGAGTGCCAGCAAAGCGGCCTCGATTTGCTGTAAATGATCCAAACCTTCGGAGTGAAACTCACCCAGCAGCTCGCGGTTCTCCGCCAGATCGAGCTGCATGATTTCATCGACTGCGGGAACCGCCACGGGAGCCGTCGCCGCCGCTGACACCGCCGCCACCGGCGCGCTCGTTGCGGCCGTAACGAGCGGGTCGGGCGCTTTGCCCTGACGCACAGCGGCCAAGGCGCCGGTAAGCCAGCCGGCAATGTCTTTGATGTGTTGCGCGGCGCTCGCATCCAAGGGCTTCGCCTCGTTTAGCAAGACATCCAGCCGCGTGTGCAGGCCCTTTAGAACCCCGATGAAATCAGGTAAATCCGCGACCTGTCCCAGCATTTCGGAAAGTAAACTATAACAAGGGATTAAACCCTCATCGCTGCCCGCCTGGGCGAATATGGATTCGCCGGCAAAGCGGCTGGCAAGATCGTCAAGGAGGGCAAAAGCAGAAGCCTGGAGGGTCATAAACGACGGGTAAGGGGTTACGCTATGTGAGCGGCGCAGCTCCCTACGGCACGCAAGCCCCCCAACTTTAGGAGTTAAGCCGGTTTTCATAGGTCTAAAAATAGTTCAAATACCGGTAAAGTTCCCTTCGTTCGGCCCGATAAGTCTTTGTGCCTATTTTATAGCCCAAGCTTATTCGAAAAAACTTATTTCCCCTCAATGAGCACTGTTAACACGTCCGACACCGCCCGGCTCGCCGGCAAATACCTGACCGTTGTCCTCGACAACGAGGCCTACGGCATCGCCGTATTAAAGGTCCGAGAAATCATTCGCCTGCAAAAGATTACCCCCGTGCCGCAAATGCCGGTCTTTGTGAAGGGTGTGATCAATCTTCGAGGCCGGGTGATTCCGGTCATCGATCTCCGGATCAAATTCGGCCTCAAAGCCGAACTCGCCGAACGCACCTGCGTGGTGGTGGTGCAAATCGCCCTCGAAGCAGGTCGCAACGTCCAGATGGGACTGGTGGTGGATAGCGTCGAGGAAGTCGTCAGCCTCACCGGGGCCGAGATCGAGCCCACCCCGGAATTCGGCGCCCGCATCGACACCTCCTACCTGCTCGGTTTGGCCAAGATCAAAGGCGTGGTGAAAACCCTGCTCGACATCGAGCGCGTGGTCGCCCCCGAGACCATCGAGCGCCTGGCCAAGATCGTTTGAGTGAAACAGACATTCCTGTCTGTGCTCGGTTCGTTTGCACCCGAATCGAGCCCACAGGCAAGAATGCCTGTGTCACGACTGCTTGGTCCGTCCGCGCGTCGGGCGCTCAGCCCTCGGCTCGGCGCTGGGCGTCGGCTTCGATGAGGGCCTTCACGCGGTCCAGTTCTGCTTTCACCGCCGTCTTCACGGAGGGCAGTTCGGCGGCAGTCTGCACCGTAGCCTTGGCGAAAACATAGAACTTCATCTTCGGCTCGGTGCCCGAACCGCGCGCGGCGAAGGTGTAGCCGTTGGCCAGAGTCACCACGTAGAGATCGTTTTTGGGCACCAGTTCTCCGTCGGCGTCGCGGATGTCCATGCGGCCAAAATCCTCGAACTTCGTCACCGCCACGTCGCCAAACGCCGTCGGCGGATTTTCACGATAGGTGATGAGGATGCGCTTGATCTTGGCCGCGCCACTCGCGCCTTCGTAGTAAAGATTCACCACGCCTTCGAGGTAGTAGCTGGTGCGCAGGTAGATTTCGTCGAGATACTCCGGCACGGTGAGTCCCCGGCTCTTCACGTAAGCGGCCACCTCGGCCAGCATCAGGCAGGCGGAGTTGCCGTCCTTGTCGCGCACGAGGTCGTTGGCCAGGTAGCCATAGCTCTCTTCGCAGCCGAAAACATAGAAGGTGGAAAACTCTTGGAGCAACTTGGCGCGGGCCGCGAAGGGCGTGGCGTTGTAATCAAGCGCGGCCCCGTGTTTGGCCAGATAACCGGCTTTGAGTTGTTCCTCGTAACCGCGAATCTTGGCCGCGATCCACTTGAAACCAGTGAGGGTGTTCACGACTTTCACGCCGTGGCTGCGGGCAATCTCATCTTGCAAGCCGGTGGTCACAAAGGTCTTAACTAAAGCCGCTTGAGGGCTTCCGGCCTGGGGAATCACGCCCAGCTCCTTGTAACGTGAAATGCGATAATCCGTCATCAGCGCGCCGATCTGGTTGCCGGTGAGCAGGTGCATCTTGCCGTCCTTGCCGCGCACCGCGCACCCCATGCGGTCGCAATCGGGATCGGTCGCCATCACCAAATCCAGCCCCTTCTCCTCGGCCAGCTTCACCGCGAGGGCGAGCGCGTCGGCATTTTCAGGGTTGGGGGATTTTACGGTAGGGAAACGCGGATCGTGAACCGCCTGGGCGGGCTCTTCGTGGAGCTCCACGCCGCAATCCTTGAGCAGCGGCATGGACATGATGTTACCCACGCCGTGGATGGAAGTGAACGCGACCTTGAGCTTGGCGGCGGCGAAAACCGAACGGTCGATCACCGCCGTGGCGGCGGCCGCGCGGTAGGCGGCATCGGCGGATTCACCCAACGTGACCACACGCAAGAGGTCCTTGACCAAGTAGGCGGCGATTTCGGAAAGCGGCACTTGGCCGACCTGGGTGACGATGCCCTTGTCATGCGGGGCGATCACCTGCGCGCCGTCCTCGAAGTAGGCCTTGAAGCCGTTGTCGTGCGGCGGGTTGTGGCTGGCGGTAATCACCACGCCGGTGTGCGCGCCGAGCCAGCGCACGGTGAAGCTGAGCTGGGGCGTGGAGCGGGGACCGGCGAAGATATACGCCTGTCCGCCGAGGCGCGACCAGGTGGAGGCGGCCAGTTCGCAGAAATGCCGCGAGAAGTGCCGCACATCGTGCGCGATCACCAGAGCGGGCAGGCGCGGGTCACCCTTGGCCGCCAGATAGCCGGCGGTGTAGCGGAAAAGTCCGATGGTGGCGCGGACCAGCGTGTAATCGTTAAGGATATTGCTGCCGATGGCGGCATGCTCGGGCGTGCCCAGCGGGCCCACCTGCCCCTGCTCGGCGGAGGTCGTCACCGCGCCGATCGTGCGGCCACGCATGCCGCCGGTGCCGAATTCCAGATCGCGGTAAAAACGGTCATTGAGTTCGCCCCAGGCCTGCTTGGCGGCAAGTTCGTCGAGGCTGGCGGTCGCCCAGGTCGGCAGACCGGCGGCGAGCCAGATTTCGAGGTTTTTCAGGGTCGCGGGCAACAGCTGGCCGGAGGCTGCGGCGGCTCGAAGGGCGGTCGGGAGGGACATGGTTAAAAACGTGGTGGGCGAGGAGCGATTGGGGAGCGTGCGATTTATGAAAGCACAGAACCCGCAGCGATGACGGGCGCGTCGGAACGGGCGGCCCAGGCGGCGGCGAAGCTGTCTTCATCGTAACCAAAGAGCGGCGACACCTCAAAGGCGAAGGGCGGCAAACCGGTGGCATCCATCGGCAAGGCCGCGCCGTGGGCGTTGGCCCAGCGGGTGAACTGCCGCACCTGGTCGTCGGCGCAGGTCTTGGGCGAATCGATGCCTTCGGCGTTTTTCACCGGGGAGAAATCGTCGGCGCGGCTCGCCTCGATCACGACCGGGTTGCTGGCGAAAGGCAGCGCGTCGAAAACGAACAGCTCGAACTTCACGCCATTCGGCTTTTCCGGCTTCACCAGATTGCCGGCCGCATCGAGGCAGGGGATCTTTTTGTCCGCGCGATGGAAGGGCAGCGCATCCGCGCCCGTCGCCATGCGGCGGATGAATTCGCGATCCAGCAGGTGAATGGCCACCGAACCCGCGATGAAACGCAGGCGTCCGGTCGCCGGATCGACCTCCTCCTGGCGCTCCTTGGGCAGATCGGAATACTCGATCACCACGGTGCGGCCGCGCTGGGCGCAGAAGTGCCCCACTTTTTCCCCGGCGTAGGCCTTCGGCACCATCTTGCTGCTCATCTCGGAGCGCGTGCGCAGATGCCAGCCCACGAAGGCGGGGTCGATGAAACGCACCATCGGATTGTCCACCTGGAAATAGCTCAGGATGTCGATGCCCTCGCGCTGCATCAGATCCAGCGCGCCGCTGCGCTGCAAAGCCCGGAGCGAGCCGCCGTGGCCATCGGGCGACATGGCGATGCGGTGCTTCGCCTCCAGCAGGATCTTTCCATCAAACCCAACCGCCGGCATGCGCCCTTGGCGGAAAAAATGCACCGTGTTCTCCGCCAGCCCGAAAAAACCATGCTCGCGGAAAAACGCCTCGGTGGCGGCGTGGTTGATATGGCTGGTCATGATGAACCAGTGCAGCGGCCGGCCATAACGCGCACCCGCGGCGCGGATCTTTTCCGCAAAGACCTGAAACAAGGTTTTCTTCAACACCGGCGTCACCGGATAGGTGCCCTTGGGGCCGTCGTAACCCAGCCGCGTGCCCTGCCCGCCCGCGACCACGAAAGCCGCCACACGACCGGCGCGCAACGCGTCCTCGCCCTCGGCCTTGGCCACCGCCCAAGCCGCGGCATCTCCGCCGTTTTGGGGAAAGGCCTCGTAGGAAGCGGGCGTCAAATCCGTCAGATCGAGGCCCGCCGCCGCGTTCTTTTGCACCAGCGTGCGGTCCAACTCGGCAATCTCGGCGAGATCGATCTCACCGGCATCGGCCAGCAACTCCGCCTGTTGACCAGGAGTTAGCTGCTCGAAGTGGGCGAATACATGGCCTTGGCCGGCCTGTTGGAACGCTGCGACAAGTGGGTGCGATGCCATAGGTAAAAGTCGATATAAAGGGCGGCTGCACTCCGCCCGGCAACGGCATTTTCCCGTCTAAAATGTGACTTTAAGCGACCGCACCCCACCCGCCCGCCCGCTTCTCGCGTCTCACCGTTCCTGCTGCTGCACCACGCTTACCTTGCCCTCGGTGAACTCCACCCGGAAATACTCCACCGCCCGCGCCGCCGCCAAAGCGTTTTCATCGTAAAACCCGGGGTAAAAACCGCGATAACGGTGATAAAAACCGGTGTAAATCGGCACGCCGTCCGAAGACGCGTAACGGGTGTAACTCCAGATTTCCGTACGCCCTTTTGCATCGGTGCGGACCCAGCGCTCATCAGGCGCGCCGGCGGCGAGCGTCACCATCTCGGGCGTAAACCCCAAGGCGATTTTCCCCTCGCGGATTAGTTGCTGCTGCCCGGGCGTGAGCCGGTCGAATTCCGTCTGATTGCGCCGGATGCGGGCCTCGGTCGTCGCACACCCGCCCGCCAGCAGCACAGCCGCGACGATTACCGACAAACGTACACCGAAATGGAAAACAGGAAACCAAGCTTTCATGCCGACAGGTAAACGCGGGACCGAAAGCTCGCAAGCGGCCGGCGCTTCGACTGGGCTCCCGGCTTTTCCAACACACTTATGGACACGCTTCTCCTCTGGGACATCGACGGCACCGTGCTCGCCTCCGGCGGCTCGGGCATGGCCGCGCTTCGGGCCGGTCTGCACAACGCGTTCGGCATCGACCGCCCGCTGGATGACATCGACTTCGCCGGCCGCACCGATCGCTGGATCATCCGCCAGATTTTCGCCCGCACCGGCCACGAATACAACGAGGCGAATCTCACCCGTTTGGCGGAAGCTTATTTTGCCGAATTGCCTGCCCGGCTCTCCGCCACGTCACGTGTCCTGCCGGGCGTCGAGGCCGCACTCGAACGCGCGGCCGCCTCGGGCTACCTCAACGCACTCCTCACCGGCAATCTGGTCGCCGGCGCCAAAATCAAACTCGACCACCACGGCCTCTGGTCGCGCTTCGCCTTCGGCGCCTTTGCCAACGACAGCGAGACGCGCGACGAACTCGGTCCTCATGCGCTCCAACGCGCCCGCACCCACCTGGGCCGCGACATCCCGCCACAACGCGTTTTTGTGATCGGCGATACCCCGCACGACGTCGCCTGCGGCCGGGTCATCGGTGCCCGCACCATCACGGTAAACACCGGCTACTCCAGCCGCGAAAGCCTGGTCGCCGCCGCCCCGGATTTATTGATCGAAAACCTCGCAGCCGAAGCGGAGGCTTTTTTCGCCTTCATCGCCGCCTGACGCCGCCTAGCGAGGCTTTGCCGGAGCCGGCGTGGCCGCCGAAGCAGCGGGCGGGTGATCGCGGTAAGCGCCTTTTTCCGCCGCGTTCACGAAACCCTCGGTCGCGGTCTTCAACTCCTCCCATTTGGCGCGGATGCTCTTGGCCTCGGCCGCCGTCACCTGCTGGTCGGCGCTCGCAGCCGATATCACCCCCAAAAGATCGGCAAAATCCCGCACGATTTCGTTGGTCGCGGGCACCAGTGCCTGCCGCGTCGCCTTCACCGGTGGATTGGCGATAAAAAAGCCCCCTGCCCGGCAGCACACCCAGTGCGCCACCCGCACATCCCCGGTCGATTTGATCAACTGCTCGATCCGATCCAGCGGATTACTCGAACCACTGCCCGCCACGTCGATCGGCGGTTCCGCCCACTTATAGATCAGCGAAAGCGACAAATTCATATCCGCCGCGATCTGTTTCGCGCTGGTGCGTTTGAGGACGTCCTTGAGCAACTCGTGGGATTCCATCGCCGCAACTTGGTAAAGCCCCAGGCGCTAGGCAAGGCCGGTTGTATCCCCGCCGCAGGAATGCTCCACCCGACACGAAAAACCCGCCGGCTCCGAAGAGTGCGGCGGGTTTTTAAAAAACACCGAAAGGCAGTCGTTGAAAACTTACTTCTTGGCGACCGGAGCGGCGCCGCGGCGGAACTTGGTGGTGAACTTCTCCACGCGACCGGCGGTGTCCACGATGCGCTTCTCGCCGGTGTAGGCGGGATGCGAGTCCATGGTCACGTCGCGGATGATGACGTGGTATTCAACGCCGTTGATCGTCTCCTTGCGGGCCGACTTGACGGTGGATCTGGTGAGAAATTTCTTACCGGAGGCGACGTCTAGGAAGCAGACGTCGTTAAGGGAGGGATGGCCTTCGCTCTTCATGGTGGTGAGTTAGTTAGGTCGGCGTTAGCCGGATTAGCCTTGGCGAGCCTTGTAGCGCGGGTCGGTCTTGTTGATCACGTAGATGCGGCCCTTGCGGCGCACGACTTGGCAGTCAGGGTGACGCTTCTTCGCGGATTTGATGGAGGAAACAACTTTCATAAAAAGGAAGAAAACACCGGTTCGACATGGGGTGTGTCAAACGGAAACTTCTCCGCGCCGGAACTATGTTTCGCCCGGGCCTAGTTTCGACCCGGTTCATCGGGCTCGTCGGCCAGCAATCGCCATTGAGCGTCAAGCCCGCCCAGGACGCGACGCCAGAGACTTTCGTCGGCCGGATGCTGGATCACATCCGTCTCCAACTCGGCGATCACCCAGGTATCGCGCGCCAGCTCGCCTTCGAGTTGCCCCGCACTCCATCCGGCGTGGCCGAGGTAAGCGCGCAGCTGCACGTCCGCCTGCCCGGCGAGGTCGTTGGCCCGGTTTCGATCCAATCCGAATAACAACTCGTAGTTCTCCTCCTCGTCGCCGGCATGCCGGCGCCAGGCACAGATGATGATTTGCCGCCGCGCCACCGGGCCGCCGTCAAAAACCGGCACCTGCGCCAGCGGGCCGAGCGCGAAATCGCCGCCGAGTTCCCCCAGTTTTTTCGCCAGCGGACGATTCAAGACCACGCCCATCGCCCCCTGTGCGTCGTGACTGGAAATGAGCACGGCGGTGCGGCGAAAGTTTTCGTCCTTCAACACCGGATGCGCCAGCAACAGCCTGCCCGCGAGGGAATTGCCTTCGGTGAAGGTCGTCTTGGTGGAATCGCGCATCAGTCGAGGAGTTAGCCGGGTTGCACCGTTTAGAGCTTTAGGACCCGCACCCCGGCATCTTGAAGCAAAGGGGCGACCAAGGGGTCGTTTTTATAGTCCGCGCGATAGCGCACTTCGGCGATGCCCGAAGCGGCAAGGATTTTGGCGCAGTTGATGCACGGGAAATGCGTCACGTAGGCCACACAGCCCTCGACCGAACTGCCGCGCCGGGCGGCGTCGGCGATGGCGTTTTGCTCGGCGTGCACGGTCGCCTGTTCATGGCCATCGCGCAGGCGGGAAGTGTGCGGCGTGCCGGGCAGGAAGCCGTTGTAGCCGGCGGCGACGATGCGGTTTTTTCGCTCACCGGCGGTGACGATCACGCAGCCCACATGGAGACGTTCGCACGGACTGCGGGTGGAGAGCAGCACGGCGGTGGCCATGAAATAATCATCCCACGAAGGACGGCCCCCGAATTCGGCGGCGGCGGCGGCGATGAGATCGACGGGCGAAGACGCTTGCGACATCGCGCCGAGGCAATGCCCCAAGCCACAAAACGCCACCCCAAAAACCGTCGCCCACCGCACCCGACTCCCCCATCACCCACGCCGCCCCAGCATCAAGTAACCTATTAGGTTACTTTGGTCGTTCTGACTTTGCGGCATGAGGAAGGAGCCGAATCGGTCTGCCGCACCCAGCCTCGTAGTCTTTCGGGCAACGCTTCCGCTTACGCCGCTTACCCGACTTGCTCCGCGCCGCGCTTTCTGCGGCGTTAATCACACCTCTTATGCCCACCCTCGCCGAACTCGTAGCATTTTGCGACCACACCACGCGCCGCACCGCATGGAAAGACCACGCCAACGCGCTGAACGGCCTCCAGCTCGAAAACTCCGGCCGCGTGACCAAGATCGGCGCCGCAGTGGACGCGGGCCGCGTGCCCTTCGCCCGCGCCGCCGCCGCCGGGGTGGACTTTCTCATCGTTCATCACGGACTTTACTGGACCGCGCCCCAGCCCATGGTGGGGCAGCACTATGCTCGTTTCGCCACCGCGATCCGGGCCGATCTGGCGGTTTACGGCTGCCACCTCCCGCTCGATGGCCATTCCGAACTGGGCAACAATGCCCTGCTCGCACGCCAACTCGGGCTTGTCCCCGATCAAACCTTTTTGACCCCGCCGGGCAGCGAGCCGGTGGCGTGGACCGCGCCTATCGGAGCCACTCGCGCGGAACTGCTGGCCGGGCTGCGAACCCATTACAGCCGGGTCGTCGCGATCGAGCACGGTTCCGCCGTACCGCGCCGGATCGCGTTTTGCTCAGGCAGTGGCAACAGCGCCGTGCCCGAGCTCCCCGCGCTCGGCGTGGATACGCTGGTGACCGGCGAGCTGCGCGAGGAATGGTATAACTTCGCCGAGGAACACCGGCTGAACCTCTACTGCTGCGGCCACTACGCCACCGAGGTTCACGGCGTACGCGCCCTCGCCGCCGCCGCCGCCGCTCACTTCGGTTTGCCGTGGGAATTTATCGCCACGGACAACCCGCTTTGACGGTTTCCCGAAAGCGGCTCGTCCGCTAAATGCGTTAAGGAAACGGTCGCAGTAGCCAGGCCTCGGTCAACGCACTTGCAGCGTGCTTCCGTCGTAGGCGAGGCCGAGCGAGGGGATGGTCACGGCCTTGCGGTCGCCTTCTTTTTTAACCGTGCCGGCGTGCCAGGCGGTGTAACCGGAAGCCTTCGCGGCGGCGAGAGTGGCCTCCAGGTTTTCCGGCGAAACGTAGGCCGCGAAACCCACGCCTTGGTTAAAGGTGGCGTAGGCCTCGCGCAGGTCGATCGGGCCGGCTTCGCGGAGGAACTTGAACAAGGCCGGCTCCGCGCCCGGGGTGTGAATCTCGTAAACGAAGGGCTCGTCGAGGCGCATGATCTTGCGCCAACCGTGGCCGGTGACGTGCGACACGTAGTTGAGCGTGATGCCGGATTGCTGGCACTCGCGCACGAAGTTCACGTAGATGACCGACGGGGCGAGCAGGGCTTCGCCATAAGTGCGGGTGTCGCCATGCCCGATGGGCGTCTGGTAGCCCTGCGGCAGCTTGGAAGCGATGAGGCGGCAGAGAGACAGACCGTTGGTCTGCACGCCGGAAGAGGCGAGAAACACGATCTCGTCGCCGGCCTGCACGCCGCCGGTGATGCGTTGCGATTTGGGCTCGATTTTGCCGATGGCGGAACCGGCCAGCACGATGGCGTCGGCGTTGACGATGCCGCGCAAGGTCGGCGTCTCACCGCCGCCCCAGACGGCCCCGGCCTGGCGGCAACCCTCGGCCCAGCCCGCCACCAGCGCCTCCATGCGCGCGGTGTCGGTGAACCAGGCGGACTCGCCCACGGCGGCGTGCATCGCCACGGAAATGGGCAACGCGCCGCAGGTCACGAGGTCGTTGACGATGGTGGCGACGGTATCGATGGAGATCTCGCGGTAGAAATTTTTCCCGGTCTGGGCATAGACGGCGTCGGCCACGAGGTTCTTGGTGCCGAGCCCCTCCTCGACGTGGGCGAGGAAATGGTCGGCGGCCTCCATGAGGTAGCAGCTTTCGCCGCGGGTATTGGCCGGTTCGGCATACCCGTGCAGCTCAAGCAGGGGCGCGGTGGTCTTGGCCGCTTTTTGGCAGGCGCGCTTGAAGGCATCGAGCTGGTCGTAGTTAACGCCGGAGGATTCGTAGCTGAGGGACATGGATTAAAAGTGGGAAAGTTGAATAATGACCGATGCCTGATGACGAATGCCCAAGGGAAAAACCACCGGGCAGACGAAGGTCAGAGATTTTGCCAACGGTTGCAGCACGTAAGCCGGAAGCGGGATTGGATTTCGATGTCTTCCCTCCTGTGACTCAATAGCTGCGGCCGCCCTCGCTGTTTTCGTAGTAGTTTACGAAAGCCTGATTCACCACCCGGTAACCGCCGGGGGTCGGATACTTGCCCGAGAAATACCAGTCGCCGCTGTGCTGGGGGCAGGCGGCATGGAGGTTTTCCAAGGTCTGGAAAATAACCTCGATCTCGCCGTGCCAATCACCCTCGGTCGGACGCACGAACTCGGCGATCTTGGCCGAGATTTCCTCGGGGCTGAACTGGGAGTAAATCCGCTGCACGTGATTCACCGAATCCCCATGGGCCACGGCATCGCGACAAAGTTGATAAACTTCGGTGAGCAGGGCGTGCTGGCCACGCTCTTTCAACAAAGTGATGGCCGCTTCAAAGGCGATGAACTTACCCAGTTGCGACATGTCGATGCCGTAACAATCCGGATAACGGATCTGCGGAGCGGTGGAGACGATGATGATCTTGCGCGGCTTCAAACGGGTGAGGATGCGCAGGATGGATTTTCTCAGGGTGGTGCCGCGCACGATGGAGTCGTCCACGCACACCAGGTTGTCGCCCGGCTGCACCGAGCCGTAACTGATGTCGTAAACGTGACTCGCCAGATGGTTACGCATGCTTTCCTGGCCGATAAAGGTGCGGATTTTGATGTCCTTGGAGACGACTTTTTCCCCGCGCGGCCAGTTGTTGGTGATGAGTTCGTCGAGCAGCGCCTCGGTAATGGTGCCCTTGGCGGCGGCCTCCAGAATGCCCTTTTTTACCTCGGAGCGGCGAATCTCGCGCAACGCATGCATGAGCCCGAACCAAGCCACCTCGGCGGTATTGGGGATGAAGCTAAAAACCGTGCGTCCCCAATCCCCGCCGATCGCCTTCACTACTTGCGCGCCGAGGTGTCCGCCAAGGGCCTTGCGCTCGCGGTAGATGTCGAAGTCGTTGCCCCGAGAAAAATAGATCCGCTCAAACGAACAGGACGCACGCGGGAGCGGCGCGGTGAACTGCGTTTCGCTGATCCGTCCATCGGCCTTCATCACGATCACATGGCCGGGCGGCACCTCCTTCACTTGCGCGATGCTGAGGTCAAAAATCGTCTGCAACGGCGCACGCTCGGAGGCGAAAGCGATCACTTCGTCATTTTGAAAATAGAACGCCGGACGGATACCGGCAGGGTCACGAGCCACGAAGGCATCGCCGTTGCCGATCAGCCCGCAAAGCGTGTAACCGCCATCCCACCTCGAAGCGGACCGGGTGATCACGCGCCCAAGGTCGAGGCGTTCGCTGATCTGGCGGGAAATCTCCTCGCCCGTGAGCCCCTGCGCCCGGAGTTCGCGGTAGATGTCCTCGTGTTCCTCATCGAGGAAAAAGCCGATTTTCTCCAGCAAAGCCTGGGTGTCGGTGGCGAAAATCGGGTGCTGCCCCATGCCGATGAGCGCCTGGTTGAGCTCGTCGGTGTTGGTCATGTTAAAATTACCACACAGCGCGAGGTTGCGCGTCGGCCACGGCGAACGCCGGAAATACGGGTGACACGACGAGATGTTGTAACCGCCCGAGGTGCCGTAACGCAGATGGCCGACCAAGAGTTCGCCGCCGAAATCGAAGTGCCTTTTGACCGTATCGGGGAACTCGGGGTGAATCTCCCCCGAAGCCTTCTTCTCGTCGTATTGCGCGAGCAGGGTTTTGAAAATGCGATCAAGCGGATTCACCTTCACGCAACGCTCGCGAAACATGAAGGGATCCCCCGCCGGCACGTCGAGTTTCACGCAGGCCACACCCGCGCCATCCTGACCGCGATTATGTTGCTTCTCCATGAGGAGAAATAGCTTGGTGAATCCCCACAAGGGCGTGCCGTATTTTTCCTGGTAATAAGAAAGCGGCTTTAACAGCCGGACCAGCGCGATGCCGCATTCGTGGGTGATCTTGTCGGACATAGAATACTTTGGATGGAAAAATTAGCTGCACTTCCACGCCCCGACACAACCCGCCCGGGTCGAACTGCTATGGCTGGGACGAACGATCAAGGGAAGGGCTCTCACGGCGTAAAAGGAATTCATCACGGAAGGAAGACCGGGGTGGTCAACGGCTTTTTCCCGGCCCCCTCACAAACCTCGAAACGTAAAACACCGCCGCACCCACCGCGCTCCTTGACCGCGCCGCCCCCGTTCCGAAACATGCCCGCTTTTTCCCGACCATGCTGACCCTCCGCGGCTCCTCCGCCCTCTCCCCGTTTCGCCTGGAAAAACTGCGCGCCGACCTCGCCGCCGCCGGCCTGCCCGTGCGCGCCCTCGCCGCCCGCTTCGTCCACGTGGTCGATCTCGCCTCCCCGCTCGCCGCCGACCAGCACGCCACCCTGGAAAAACTGCTCACCTACGGCCCCCGCCGCGCCCCCGCCGCAGCCGTTACCGGACTCACCCAGATCATCGCCCCCCGCCCAGGCACCATCTCCCCCTGGTCGTCCAAGGCCACCGACATCGCCCACATCTGCGGCCTCGCCGTCATCAAACGCATCGAACGCGTAGTCGAGTTCACTATCGAATTTATCTCCGGCCACTCGCTACCCGCTACTCACTACTCGCTGCTTCAACAAAAGCTCCACGACCGCATGACCCAGGTCGTCTTCGATTCGCTCGACGCCTGCGCCGCCCTCTTCCACCAAGCCGCCCCCCGCCCGCTCGCCAGCGTGCCCGTGCTCGCCCAAGGCCGCGCCGCGCTCGTCTCCGCCAACACCACCCTCGGCCTCGCCCTCGCCGACGACGAGATCGATTACCTGGTAAACGCCTTCCACACCCTCGGCCGCGATCCGAACGACATCGAGCTCATGATGTTCGCCCAGGCCAACTCCGAGCACTGCCGCCACAAAATCTTCAACGCCACCTGGGAAATCGACGGCCTCGCCAAGGACCGCTCGCTGTTCCAGATGATCAAGAACACCTACACCCTCCACCCCGAGGGCATCCTCTCCGCCTACAAGGACAACGCCGCCGTGCTCGCCGGCACCACCGGCGGACGCTTCTGGGCCGACCCCGTGACCGGCGAATACGCCGCCCACCCCGAGCCGATCCACATCCTCTGCAAGGTCGAAACCCACAACCACCCCACCGCCATTTCCCCCTGGGCCGGCGCCGCCACCGGCAGCGGCGGCGAGATCCGCGACGAGGGTGCCACCGGCCGCGGCTCCAAGCCCAAGGCCGGCCTCACCGGCTTCACCGTTTCCAACCTCCGCCTCCCCGACGCCGTCCAGCCCTGGGAAAAAGACCACGGCAAACCCGGCCGCATCGTCTCCGCCCTCGACATCATGCTCGACGGCCCCCTCGGCGCCGCCGCCTTCAACAACGAATTCGGCCGCCCCGCCATCAACGGCTACTTCCGCACCTACGAGCAGGAAGTGCCCTCCCCTGCCGGGTCCACCGCCCCCTCGGAGCTCCGCGGCTACCACAAGCCCATCATGCTCGCCGGCGGCCTCGGCAACATCCGCGAGGGCCACATTAAAAAAGGCGCGATCCTCCCCGGCGACAAACTCATCGTCCTCGGCGGGCCCTGCATGCTCATCGGCCTCGGCGGCGGCGCGGCCTCCTCCATGGCCAGCGGGTCCGGCCAGGAAAACCTCGATTTCGCCTCCGTCCAGCGCGACAACGCCGAGATGGAGCGCCGCGCCCAGGAGGTCATCGACCGCTGCTGGGCCCTCGGCGACGAAAACCCCATCTCCTTCATCCACGACGTCGGCGCCGGCGGCGTCTCCAACGCCCTCCCCGAACTGGTCAACGACGGCGGTCGCGGCGGCAAATTCGACCTCCGCGCCCTGCTCAACGACGAGCCCGGCATGTCCCCGCTGGAAATCTGGTGCAACGAGTCCCAGGAGCGTTACGTGATGGCCGTGCCCGCCGCCCGCCTCGCCACCTTCGCCGCCCTCTGCGAACGCGAACGCTGCCCCTACGCCGTGGTCGGCGAAGCCACCGAGGAAAAACACCTCGTCCTCGACGACCCCCATTTTCAAAACCGCCCCATCGACCTCCCCCTCGAAGTGCTGCTCGGCAAACCCCCGCGCATGCACCGCACGGATACGACCCTGACCCGCCCCCTGCAGCCATTGGTCCTTGGTCATTGGTCATTGAAAAATCTAGCCGAGCTCGTCCTCCGCCACCCCGCCGTCGCCGACAAGACCTTCCTCATCTCCATCGGCGACCGCACCGTCACCGGCCTCATCGCCCGCGACCAGATGGTCGGCCCCTGGCAGGTGCCCGTGGCCGATTGCGCCGTCACCGCCGCCGCCTTCGACGTTTACACCGGCGAAGCCATGGCCATGGGCGAACGCACCCCGGTCGCGGTCAACTCCGCCGCCGCCTCCGCCCGCCTCGCCGTCGGCGAAGCCCTCACCAACCTCGCCGCCGCCCAAATCGGCGACCTCGGCAAGGTCAACCTCTCCGCCAACTGGATGTCCGCCCCCGCCCTCCCCGGCGACGGCGCCGACCTCTACGCCGCCGTCCAGGCCGTCGGCATGGAACTCTGCCCCGCCCTCGGCATCACCATACCGGTCGGCAAGGACAGCATGAGCATGTCCACCGTCTGGAAAGACGCCGCCACCGGAGCGCAGAAACGCGTCACCGCCCCGCTCTCCCTCATCATCTCCGCCTTCGCCCCCGTCGCCGACATCCGCCAATCCCTCACCCCGCAACTGCAGTATGATTCTGAATTCTTAACCACGGAGAGCACGGAGGAGGCAGGAGTTCATGCTCAAGAGAACAACTCGGTCTCCTCCTCCGTGAACTCCGTGTCCTCAGTGGTTCAAAGAATCGGTGCGACCACTCTCCTTCTCATCGACCTCGGGCGAGGCAAAAACCGCCTCGGCGGCTCCACCCTCGCCCAAGTTGTCTCCCAAACCGGGCAGGCCCCCGCCGACGTCGATTCCCCCGCCGACCTCAAAGCTTTCTGGAACGCCATTCAGCAACTCGGCCGCGAAGACAAACTCCTCGCCTACCACGACCGCAGCGACGGCGGCCTCTTTGTCACCGCCGTCGAAATGGCCTTCGCCGGCCACACCGGCCTCACCCTCGATCTACCCGTCAAGGCTGACGCCACCGCCACACTCTTCGCCGAAGAACTCGGTGCCCTCATCCAAGTGCGCGAGGCCGATCTCCCCGCCGTCACCGCCACCCTCGCCGCCCACGGCCTGGCCGGCTGCACCCACCGCGTCGGCACGCTCAATTCCGACTACGCTTTCCGCGTCACCCAGGCGGGCAACACCCTGCTCGACGAACCGCTCCCCGCCCTGCGCGACTTGTGGAGCGACGTCACCCGCCGCATGGCCACCCTGCGCGACAACCCCGCCTGCGCCGCCCAAGAGCACGCCCTCCGCCTCGACCCCACCGACCCCGGCCTCACCCCGAAGGTCACCTTCGCTTTCGGAGACTTAACCACGGAGCGCACGGAGGCCACGGAGCGTCAAAACGATCTCACGAAGAAATCCACTTCCGCCTCCTCCGTGCTCTCTGTGCCCTCCGTGGTTAAAAATCGCCCGCCCTTGGCCATTCTACGCGAGCAAGGCGTGAACGGCGAAGTCGAGATGGCCGCCGCCTTCACCCGCGCAGGCTTCCGCGCCGTGGATGTCCACATGACCGACATTCTCTCCGGTCGCGTTTCCCTGCGCGATTTCCGCGGCCTGGTCGCCTGCGGCGGCTTCAGCTATGGCGACGTACTCGGTGCCGGCGAAGGCTGGGCCAAGAGCGCCCTCTTCAACCCCCGCGCCCGCGACGAATTCTCCGCCTTTTTCGCCCGCCCCGACACCTTCGCCCTCGGCGTGTGCAACGGCTGCCAGATGATGAGCAACCTCCACTCCATCATCCCCGGCGCGGAACATTGGCCGCGCTTCGTGCAAAACCAGTCCGAACGCTTCGAGGCCCGCGTCGCCTCGCTCCTCATCGAGAAGAGCCCCAGCGTGCTTTTCGCCGGCATGGAAGGCAGCGTGCTCCCCATCGCCGTCGCCCACGGCGAAGGCTTTACCGAATTCCCGTCCGCCGAGGCCGCCGCCGCGTTTTCCGCCTCCGGCCTGGTCGCCGCGCGCTACGTGGACAACCACCACCGCCCCACCGAGCACTACCCGCTCAACCCCAACGGCAGCCCCTTCGGCACCACTGCGATCACCACCCGTGACGGCCGCGTGACCCTGATGATGCCCCACCCCGAACGCGTTTTCCGCGTGGTGCAGCAAAGCTACATCCCCCCCGCCTGGCGCGGCCAGGAAAACGCCCCCTGGCTCCGCCTCTTCCAAAACGCCCGCGCCTGGGTCGGCTAAACCCAACTCGTTTTCAACTTCGTAGGGGCGTCGCTTGCCGACGACCGCGCATACCGGACAGACACCGAACATCAAGCCCGCCTCGCCGAACCCGAGGCCTCCACACGACGGACAGCGGGCTTGCCGAACGCACTGCATCGCATAAGGTGATCCCATGAGTTTTGCCGAACTTAAACCGCAAATGGCCCAGCTTCCCCACGCGGACATGCTGCAAGCTCTGGCCTTTCTCAAAAGTCGCCTGCGCGCAGACACCGCCGAAAACCGCGCGGAACTCTCCCGCCGCCACGCCGAAATGGACGCCGGTCGCAAGGTTAACTGGGACGACCTCAAGCGGAAGCTCGACCTCTAATCGTCACCACGCTTGTGCAGGGGGATAACCACAATCGGCTTGCCGCCCATTTTCTGCGGATCGATCCGATATTCGCGTGCCCAAAGCCTCGCCACGCCTCCCGACCAGCAAACCCAGCGTCACCAAATACCCCAAGGGGTCTTCTTTAAAATCAGCGCGCCCAGCCAAGGGGCTCCGTAAAAAATCGGCTCGGAAAGAAGCACCGACGGACGATGACGGCGTGCTCGCCGAACCCGTGGCGACGTGGCGCAAAAACAGCCCCGGCCAGCTCGCCATGCCGTTTGCGGCGACCGTCCCTCCTATTGAAGCCAAGCCGTTTCTCAAGTGGGTTGGCGGCAAAAACAGTCTCCTTTCCCAGCTCACCGCCCACTTTCCCGCCACCATCGACCGCTACTTCGAGCCCTTCCTCGGCGGCGGGGCGGTATTCTTCCACTTAAAACACCGGTTTCCCCGCCTGCGTGCCTTTCTGCGCGATAGCAACCGCGAGCTCATCAACGCCTACCGCGCCGTCCGCGACCGCCCCGAAGCGCTGATGCGCCTGCTCGACGAACATTCCAACAGCTTCGAGGTCATCGGCGACGCCTACTACTACAACGTCCGCTCGCAGCACGATCTGACCGACGATCTTGCCCGCGCCGCCCGCACGATTTTCCTCAACAAGACCTGCTTTAACGGACTCTGGCGCGTCAACGCCCGCAATGAGTTCAACACCCCCGTGGGTTCCAATAAAACCCCCGGCCTCTACGACCGTTCCAATATCCTCGCCGTCTCCGCCGCCCTGCAAGACGCGCAGCTCGAGGTACAGGATTTCCGCGCCGTCGCCGCCGAGGTGCGCCGGGGGGATTTTATCTACTTCGACCCGCCCTACCTACCCATATCGTCCTTCTCTGATTTTCAGCGCTATACCGCAGGACAATTCCGCGAAGCGGACCAAGTGGAACTAGCCCAACTAGTGCGTGAACTAGACGCGAAGGGCTGCCAGATAGCCCTTTCCAACTCCGAGCACCCGCGCGTTCGCGAACTTTACAGCGGCTTCACTGTCTCGGTCGTTTCCGCGCCTCGGTTTATTAACTGCAAGCCGGGTGGTCGTGGAAATATCGCAGAACTTGTCGTAACCAACACGCGCAAGAAGCAGAGCCCGCCCTTACAATTTACAACTCCTGCAGAGCCAATTTTCCCAGAAACAAAATATATGGGAAGTAAGCGAAAATTGCTTCCTTTTATACTTAAAAATTTAGGATCTATAAAATTTGAATCGGTGTTAGATGCCTTTTCTGGAAGCGGTTGCGTTGGTTATGCTCTAAAGCAAACGGGAGCCCGTGTTTACTCTAACGATTTCCTTAAATTCTGTTTTCACACCGCACGGGCGACAGTTGAGAATAACTCCACCCTTTTGACTGAAAATGATATTGCTCGATTGTTGAGGCGTAATTCCAGTGCTCCAACTTTCGTTCGAGACACCTACAAGGATATATTTTTCGAGGAAGAGGACTGCTCTTTTTTAGATAATTTGTGGGCCAACGTTACAGAGTTAGACTCTCCGCTGAAAGTATCGCTTGCTTTGGCGGCTGCATCAAGGGCGGCGATGAAAAAACGACCTCGTGGAATGTTTACAGTCACCGGCAAAAAGGGATGGGATGCTCGCGCAGATCTTAAATTGAGCATGAGTGAACAATTCCTCCTCGCGGTAAACGGCTTCAATAGCTCGGTATTTTCTAATGGTCAGGAAAATCGTGCATTTAATTGCGACGTATTTGATCTAGATCCGAGTCTGGCTGACGTAGTTTACATTGATAGTCCTTATATAAGTCCTTTATCGGACTGTGACTATACTCGTCGTTATCATTTTGTGGAGGGTTACTGCCAATACTGGAAAAATTTGGAGATCATGGAGCATACATCGACCAAAAAGATTCGTTCATATGACACAGCTTTTGCGACCAAGGCCGGTGCTTTGGCTGCTTTTCAAAAACTGTTCCATCTATTCAGAAAATCTACCCTGGTGGTGTCATATTCTTCAAATTCAATACCGAAAAAAGCTGAGATGATTGAATTGCTTGAACGGGAAAAGAAAACGGTGACCGTTTTTGAAATTCCACACCGCTACCATCATGGAAATCATGCCCACAAGATAGGAAACAACAACAACGAGGCACTTGAATACCTATTTATTGCAAAATGAAAATACCAAGCGAAGACATCCTACAGGCCAACACACCCGACAGGGCGATAAAATGCATCATTGCAGTAGGTAATGGTGCCCGTACAGATAAGGAAATAGCTAAAGCAATAGGAAATTTAGACGCTAGACAAGGCAGATATTATCGCAGAGCCACAGAAGCGTTAGGCTTCATAACACGAATTAAAGGCAACGCATCAGAACTTACATCCCTAGGCAACGAATTCTTTAATTCACCTGTAGCGCGACGTAATATTATTTTTATCCAGAACTTATTAAAGGATCCAGTAATTCAAAGACTATTACCATTTTTACATTCACGCAGCCAATTAGGGGTTAGCACAAAAGAACTTGCTTCATTTCTACATGCAGTTGCTGAGATCGGCACGATAGGAACTGCACAGCGACGAGCTTCAACTTACATTACATGGTTGAAATATTTCGGGTTGATTGCGGGTAATGGCTCAAATCTACAAGCAACAATACTTCCAGACTCTGCCCCCATTCTACACTTAAAGTCCGACTCGGAACCGATCTTACCGCGCCTTTTCGCGCTGAATGAATACGAGGAGCAGGCACGCCGTGTCAGGTCTGCTCGTGAAGCGGTTTCGTTCTATGTAAATCACGCTGCAATTGAACGAGCGACCGCCAGTCACGAATCTTTAGTTAATCTCATGGCGCAACGCCTGAGAAACCATGGTGCCATGCCCAAGGCCAACCGCTACGTCGATCTATCGGCGCGATGTGATGGCGTTGATTACCTGTTCGAGATGAAATCAACCACCGAGGATAATCCTCACGCTCAAATCCGGCGCGGTATTTCCCAGCTCTACGAGTATCGCTATATCCAGAATATCCCCGCCGCCAAACTCGTCCTGGTCATCGAGAATCCGCTTCCGCGCAGGTTCGGCTGGCTCGAAGACTATCTCGTGCAAGATCGCGACGTGCTGTTGGTGTGGGATGGGAACGGCAGCTTCACCTGCCCTCAGTCGGTAAGCACCGCATTACCCTTTTTAAATTAGGCGGCTCTCTGAGATACGGTAAATTCACCGCACGCCTTTTCCGGCGGCATCGTTTTGTTGCGAAAGCTCGGCCAGCACTTTTTTCGGAGTGCAAAGCTCCCTCGTTTGGTTGTGGGGGTTGGATTATCCATTCGTACACGCCGGGTGAAGCGCTCGTCGCGCGTCAGTCCATTCGCCTGCCAAGCGTTGCGTATATAAATCAAGTTTATTGACCCTGCCGGACAAATGTCCGACGGTGCGGCATGGTTTCCTTTATTTCCACTCGAGAACTTTCCAAGCAACCGGGGCGGGTTTTGCGGCAAGTGAAAAAGGACGGGCCGCAGGTCATCACCCAGAACGGAACTCCTGCCGCCTACCTGATTCCTGCCAGCGGGCGCGGAATCGAAGCCGACTTGGACGCATTGCGCCGACTATTACTCGGCCGAGCCCTCGACGCGACTCAAGCGGAGGCCGCACGCAACGGAGCATCCGCACTCACCGAAGCCGAGATCGCCGCCGAAATCGCCACCGTTCGGCGTGCACGACGCGCCAAGCCAGCGGTCGCATGAAACCCGATTGGGTGCTCGATACGAACGTGCTCGTATCCGCCGCGCTGACCGCCGGCGGCACCTGCGATCAAGTGCTGCGCGCCGCCATCGACGGCCGCGTGACGCTGGCTTGGAGCGCCCCGATGCTCGCTGAATACCGGGAGGTTCTTTTACGCCCCAAGTTCAAACTCTCGCGCTCCGCCGTAGCGGCCTTGCTGGCGGCCTTTGACCCGGCGCATCAAGTTCCGGTCGGCGTAGCGCCTGCATTGCCCGATTCGGATGATGAGATTTTTCTCGCCGCCGCCCTCGCCACAAGCGACCAGATTTTAGTGACCGGCAACACCGCTCATTTCCCGGCGGAAATCTGCCGCCCAGCCAAAGTGCTTACCCCGTCCGCCGCCCTTCAAACTATTGCTGTCAGCACGTAGCTTTTTGGCGCAGCACACGCGAACCAGTCGCAACCGGGCGATGATAAAAAACTCCTGAAAACGATTGGGCTTCTGTGCAACGCAAGCCCCGTGGTTCGGGACTTAAATCTCGCAGACATAACAGCGCTGGAACCATTACTCGACCGGCCTGCGCATTTGGCGGATTTTGTTCGGACCGCGATTACCGAACATCAACTCAACAAAGGTGCTAGGAGTTGGGGGCCAGACCGGAGAATCGTTCCTATGGCGTGGCAGGCGGTGCCGGGAGCAGGTCGATAAGACCTTAAATCAGCCGGCTGGCGGCTTCGAGGGCGTCGGAAAAATAGCGGAGTTTGTGGCGGCGGGCATAGGCCTCAAAGCGGCGGATGGCAGCGGGGGAGAGTTTTACGGTTTTGCGGGCCTTGCCGAGGGTTTTACGGCCAGCACCGGTGCGCGCACCACCGCGACCTACCAGGCGGAAGACGCCGGCGGCTATGGCTTCGTCGGTAATTTCCGGTTGTTCAGAAAAATCGATGGCCGAGTCCGGCTTGGCGGCGAGATCGGCGAGGCGGGCTTTTTCGATGACGGTGAAGGGACGGGAGCGGACCTCAGCGAGGGTCATTTTAACGGTGGGCATGGTAGCGGTTCCTTTCTTGGCGGCTGGCGGGACGGGCGGAGATGAGGCGGATGACGCCTGCGCGATCGGTATGGGTGACCGTGGCGATAAGCACGCCGATGATGAGACCGGTGGTATTTTCTCGGGATTCGGCGGCGTGGCGGGTGTCGATAACGGTGAGGCGATTCGGGTCGGCGAAGACAAGGGCGGCCTGCTCAAAACTGATGCCATGCTTGGCCAGATTGACGGCTGCCTTGCCGGCGTCCCACTCAAATTGCATTTTTGAAAACGTGCGCCTGATTTCAGGTGAGGCAAGCACCGTTTCGGGTTGGTTACGCGCCTGAAAATGGGGGCGGCCCGCCACATGGTTACATTACACAAATTCGAAGTACGCTTTTGCCAGCAGCATAGTTTTGTTGCCGAAGCCACCCAGGGGGGACCACCGCGCCGAGCCCAACTCCCCTTGTGCGGCCGCGCGTTATACCCGCTCACAAAAAACCCTCTGGGTTTTCGGGTTACACCCCATTACCCGCCGCTCTGGCGGGGCGTAATCTAGATGGTCACTCCACCTATGCTACAAAACATCAAACTCCTCTACGGTAAGAAAATCGGCGCCACCGACGGCGACATCGGCCACGTTAAAGACTTTTACTTCGACGACGTCACCTGGATGGTCCGCTACCTCGTGGTCGATACCGGCGCCTGGCTCGCCGGACGCCAAGTCCTCCTGCCGCCCCACGCCTTCGGTCCCCGCCCCTTCGGCAAGACCGACACCGACCTGAAGCTGATGCAGACCAACCTCACCCGCCGCCAAATCGAGGACAGCCCGTCCATCGAAACCCACAAACCCGTATCGCGGCAGCACGAGGAGGCCTACTACAACTACTACGGTTGGCCCGCTTACTGGATGGAAGCCGGAATGGCGGGCGGCATCAGCCTCCCGCCTGGGATTCCCATCGGCGACCAAGTCCGCCCGTCACCCGAGCGCGACCACCAGCGCGACGATCCGCATCTGCGCAGCACCAAGGCCGTGGACGGCTATGCCATCCGGGCCGGCGAAGAGACCATCGGCTTCGTCAACGGCTACATGGTTGAAGGGCTCAACTGGCGTATCCGCGAACTCGTGGTGGAGACCGGCCATTGGTATGCCGGCAAAGAGATTTATATCCTGCCCAAGAACATCACCCGCATCAGCTACTCCGAATCCACCTTGTCGGTAAACCTCAGCAAATCCGACATCGAGCACACCGTGAGGCACGACGTCGCCCAAGCCTCCGTTTAACCCGTTATCCCCAAGCAAACCACCGCCATGTTGAAAAAATTCGCCATAGATTACGTACTGAACACCCACCACCCGCGCGGTGTGCTGACCCACCACACCGACGACCCCGTGGAGCTGGAGGATTTCCTTATGCACCTGCTCGCCGCCCGGGTGCGTGTGGTCGCCATCCGTCACGACGGAGCCGGGATGGACCGCGCCTGGTTCGACCGTTTGCTCAAAATCGCCGCCGAACGCATCGCCTCCACCCTGCTGCGCGAATCGCTCGCGCTGGATGGGGCCGAGGTCAAAGACCGCTTCGGCTTCGCCGCTTAAATTAACAACCCCCAAAGCCGCCCCGCTCCACCCTTCAGACAGGGTGCGGCGGGGTTTTTCATGGGCTGAACTCGCAAGCCAATACTGCTCGCAACCGACTACTCGCTCGCCACGAAACCATCCTGTTTCGCCAAATCAAAACGGCCGGCGCTGTTGCGCCGGCCGGACCGTTCCACCACTCCCTGCGATCCCGGGGAGTGCCGCTCAAGCAAGGACTCAGGCCTTCACCGTCATGTTGTTAACGACGGACTTAACGCCCCGGACGTCCTGCGCGAGCTTGGTGACCAAGGTCTTTTCCGCATCCGAACTCGCGTCGCCGCTGATTACCACCACGCCGTCCACGGTCGTGACCTTCGTCTTGAGCGCGCTGGTGGCCTTGTGGTGCAACAAGGCGTATTTGAGCTGGCTGGTAATGGACGCATCGTCGATTTTGTCGCCAATGGTCTCGGACTTGGGCGTGGCCTCTTTTACCACGATGTCGTTTTTAACCGACTTCACCCAATCGATCTCCTTGGCGTAAACTTCGGTGAGCTCCTTCTGGGCTTGGTTTTCAGCCGTGCCGCCGAGGGTGACGATGCCGTCCTTGACCGCCACCGTGGTGCTGGAGGCACTCACGTTGGCCTTCACCAAAAGGCGGCTGCGAATCTTGAGCGCGATCCAGCCGTCGGAATGCTCGGGCTGGTCGGATTTGATCGTGATATCGTTCTTAACCGCGACGACACCGGGCAGGTTTTCCACCGTGTCGGCGGCGAGAGCCTTGTCGTCGGAATCCTGCACCGAACCGGTGAGGGTGACGATGCCATCCTTGGCCTTCACATTCACATGGTTCTCCAAAACCGTGCGGTAATTAAAGGAAGCCTTGGCGGCCTCCTCGATTTTGTTGTCGGTCTCGGAAGAGGCGAAAGCCACGAGCGGACTGGCGGTGATGACGAGCAAAGCGGATAGGTTTTTGATTTTCATAGGATAGGACTGGACCGGCATCCTAACCGACCAAAGTGAGCCCCACCATGGGGCCTTGCCCTACCACGGAAGACCTCAGGCCGGATCGGCGGTAGTGCGCTGCACACTACTTTCGATCACGCCGGTTGCGATGGCGTGACGGGTCAGCCCGGCGGTGTCGTGAATGTTGAGCTTATCCATCAAATGCTGCCGGTGCTTCTCAACCGTTTTGATGCTGATGCCCAGCACTCCGGCGATCTGTTTGTTGGCCGAGCCTTCGGCGACAAGCTGCAACACTTCCGCTTCGCGACTGGTCAGTCGCGCGGCATCGACGCGCCGCATACCCTCGCGATCCCGAGGCCGGGCCGCTTCATCCTTCATGCGTCGCGCGATGCGCGGACTAAAATACGCCCTGCCAGCGGCAACCTCGCGAATCGCCTTGGTGAGGATTTCCGCCGAGGTCTGTTTCTCCAAAAATCCCGCCACCCCCATCGCCACCGCACGTTGCACATATTCATCATCCGCGTGTGCGGAAAGGATAAGAACACGCGTAAGCGGCTCGAATTCAAATATCTGCCGCGCCGCCTCCATTCCGTTTAGCTCAGGCATGGCTACATCCATAAGCACGACTTGGGGTCGCAAACTGCGCGCGAGCGCCACCGCCTCGCGCCCATCATGCGCTTCGCCCACAATCACAAAATGACCGTCCGCATTGAGCAGAGCACAGAGCCCCTGCCGCACGATGGAATGATCTTCAGCCAATAAAACCGTGATTCTGGAAGGTGATGTCATGTTTTTAAAAAAGTAAGCTCCCTGCCACCGCCGCGCCCCGCGTGTGTATCCCGCACGGGCCGGGGGTTTAGACCCGAGCCTGCCGTGGACGCGGTATTTAGCGCCGCCCCCCACGAATAAGCCATAGGTTAATACCCTACCTATCGGCACCCACCCACGGAGCCGCAGCCGCCAAACCCGACAACCTGCATGATGAATGGCGGTAAACACCCCATCGAAACCCAAGCGCCAAATCGGCATAGTCTGAGCCCACCGAGCCCAGCCGATTCCCCACCCCGCCCACAGCTTTCAAATACTTCAGTCATGCCCCTAACCCTAACTGCGCCCTCAACGCGCATTAACTATCTGCCGACTCACCTCCAAGTGACGCGTGCCATGATTTCCGCCCACACCCGAGATCTCGCCGCCCGGGCTGGACGCACCCCGCCCTACGTATCCCAGACCGACTATGAACAAGCCAAACTGGAGCTCACCGGAGTATCCGACTTCGAGCGGCAAAACGCACTCATCCTGCCTTGAGAAAAACCACCCTAAGCCTGCGATTAGTTGCGCCCCCCACCATGCATCGGCAAGGTTTCTCAACATGGGAAAACCCGCGTCACACCGATTCATCGCAACCTTGGTTCGGCTTGATCACGGCCTTCGCCACCACGCCCTTCCCGTGCCCGACGCCGTCGCTGCCACGCTTAAAAACGCTGGAGTGCGCCGACTGCTCGTATCCCTCCAAGGGGTTGCTTACCGGCGCGCACTGCAAAACCACGCCGATGGCGGCAGTTACTTTGTTCTCGGCCAAGATCTGCTCAAAACCATCGGTCTCAAGATCGGCGGACAAATCAGTGTCGAACTCCGCCCAGACCCGCAACCGGATGACACCCAGATACCCGAAGAACTGTTGCTCGTCCTGCAACAAGCCCCCGAAGCAAGCCGTAAGCCCAAGGCCTTTTTGACAAATAACGCCCAGATCGAGCCAATAAATGCGTCACATAGGCGCACCTTTGGCCCCTTAGTCCGTTTAGTATCAGGCCTAAATTCAGCGCAGATTTTTGGAACCGTATATCGTAAAGCAGTTCAGAGCAGTTGCCCGATGATCAGTCCGAGTTGGCCCGAAACGTTCTGAGTTACAGCACCCTTCGTCCTTTAACCATCATGTCCGCCACCACCTATTCCAGCGAAACCACCAGCCCCAATAACAGCACGATGGCTGTCGATTCCGTGCCGTCGTTTTTGGAGCCGATCCGGGCGGCGGCCGCGCCTTCTGAAACCCCGGAGCGCAACAACTTGCAGCTTTACCTTCAGGAAATCGGCAAGACCCCGCTCCTGACCATCGACGAGGAAGTGCGCCTCGCCAAACGCATCCTCAAAGGCGACAAGGCCGCCCGCGATCACATGATCTCGGCCAATCTGCGCCTCGTGGTGAAGATCGCGATGGATTACAAAGATTTCGGCCTCCCACTGCTCGACCTCATCAGCGAGGGTAACATCGGCCTGATCAAGGCGGTGGAGCGCTTCGACCCGGACAAGGGCGGCAAACTCTCCACCTACGCCGCTTGGTGGATCAAACAGTCGATCAAGCGCGCCCTCGCCAACCAGTCGAAAACCATACGCCTGCCCGTCCATTTGGTGGACAAAATCTCGAAAATGCGCCGCACCGCCATGGCGCTCACCGAGGAGCTCGGCCGCGAGCCCACCGACGAAGAAATCGCCATCGAGCTCCAGATTCCCACCAGCAAGGTAGCCCATCTGAAATCGGTCAGCGTGCGCCCGGCATCCCTCGACGCCCCGATCGGCGAGGACGGCGATTCCACTACTTTTGGCGAAATCGTGGGCGATGAAAACGCCGCCAGCCCCTTCGAGCAACTGCGCGACAGCACCCAGAATACCGCGCTGCGCAGCTTGGTGGACTCCCTCGATCCGCGCGAAGCGGAGATCATTCGCTACCGGTTCGGTCTCGATAACCGCGACGAGCTCACCCTCGAAGAAGTCGGGGCCAAATTCCGCGTCACCCGCGAGCGCGTGCGCCAGCTGCAAAACCTCGCGCTCTCCAAGATGCGCAAAGCCATCACCGAGCAGGAAGAGCAGCGCACCACCGAAGAGATCGAAATCGAGGACAAGCAGCGCGCCCGCGAGCAGATCATCCGTGAATTCATCTCCTCCCGCACCCCCGAGGCCGAAAAGTCCACGCAAATCACCCGCCGCCCCGGTGCCTCGGTGCCGGCCAAAGTTCACCCCTCGACTGCCGCCCGTTTGGCCGCCGCCGCCGCCAAAGAGGCGACCAAACCCGACGCCAACGCCAAGACGGCTGGAAAACCCGCCAAGCCGGTCTCAGCCCTGTCGCCCTTCGCGCCCAAGGCCGCCGGCCGCCTCGGCACCAAGCTTTACGGCGGTCGTTAGCCCGCGCGCCTGACTAGTTTACCGTTGGTCGCTTGCGCCGCAGTCCGCGCAGCGACCAACCGGCCAGCACCAGATTGGCCACCGCCGCGTGCGCCGGAGCGCCGGTTGCAAGTGCCATCACCATCCCGGAGCCGCTTAGCAAAAGCACCACCGCATCCGAGGAGCTGCGAGCACCCAGTCGCCATTGCGTGACCGCCACGACCAGCCAAAACGCCACGCCAGTGCCCAGCGAAGCCCACCCGAAGCGTAGTGCGTTAACCAACGCGTCCGGATCGCGGGACAGCAAAACCGAAAGCAGCCAGAACAACACCTGGTTAAAACCGACGAAGGCCAGCGTGAGTGCCGTGCCCAACGCAGCATTGATCGGAAATTGACCCTGCGCATCGACCGGCACGCGAGCCGCCAGAGCGCAACCGGAACAACAGTAAACCGGACGGCCTGGCGCGACGCGCGCCACCACAAAGGGCAGACTGCAGTGTTCGCAGATTACCTTCATCGCCAGGTCGTCGCGCCCCGACTAATCGGTCTTGTCGCCGAAACCGCCGCGTTCGTCGTCATCACCCGCCTCGTCGTCATCACTCCCGGTCGAACGTTCGGACGCAGGGCCACGCAGAATGGCGCTATCCAGATGCTGGATCACCAACTCCTGAATAGTGCCGAGAAAAACATAGCACATATAAGGCTTTTGCAGCGGCACGGTGATATCTTCCAAATCAACGCTTCCACTCTCTAACTGCTCGTCATCAAGCACCTTCAAATCATGCCGCCGCAGACGCAGGCGCAGCGCGGAGCACGCGCGCACGATCACCTCGGCGTTCTCCTCGTCGAACGCCACCACGCCGTTCACGAAGAAATCGCTGTTAAACAGCCCCATCAAAGCGTGCAGCTCCTCGTGCTGGCCTTTGAGCAACTCGGCTTTCCATTCGTCGCGAAAATCGGCGTCGATATCCTCCAGCGTGAGCGGCGCGGCGATTTGGGCTTCGAGCACATCGCTGGAGGCCTTCATCAGGTCGAGCAAGGGGGCGACGACCGGCAGACTTAGTTTTACCTCAATGCGTTTCATCGGATTCGAGCACGGCGGTCAGATGCCATTGTTGCAGGGCGAAAGCATAGAGCTCGGCCTGCTCGCGCAGACCCGACCAGACCACCGAGCGCCCGCGCTCATGGACCTCCATCATGTGTTTGCTCGCGAGAGCCTCGGAGAAGCCGAAGACCTTGCGAAATACCAGCACGACGTAGCTCATCGTGTTTACCGGGTCATTAATAACGACCACCCGCCACGGACCCTGCGGCGCAAGCACGGTCTCGGTCTCCGCCACTTCCGCTGGCGCGACTCCGGTGCGCGTGCCCGCTTCACGCAAAGGGGTGCGCCCGGGCAGCAAAACTGGAAGCGTCACCGGCATCAGGCGGTTACCCCTTGGGCGTTGGCCCGCACCAATTCGGCGAGTTTGGCGGGGGCGTCGGCCACCGCGATTTTCTGCACGTCCTTGGAAGCACGCGGCTTAAGTTCGATAATACCGTCTTTCAGGCCCTTGCCACCGATCACGATGCGCAAGGGTATGCCGATCAGATCGGCATCCTTGAACTTCACGCCCGGACGCTCATCGCGGTCATCGAGCAACACATCGGCCCCGGCCGCCTCGGCGGCGGCGGCGAGTTTCTCCGCCATTTCCATTGCTTCGGGCAGCTTCGGGTCAAGCAGGCAGATGAGCACTTGGAAGGGCGCGACCGCCCAGGGCCAGATGATGCCGTCGGCGTCGTGGCTCTGCTCGATAATCGCCTGAAGTGTGCGGCTCACGCCGATGCCGTAGCAGCCCATCACCATGGGGTGCGACTGCTTCTGATCATCGGTGTAAACCGCGCCGAACTTATCCGCGTATTTGGTGCCGAGTTTGAAAATATGGCCGACCTCGATCCCGCGCTTCGACTGCAAGGGCAGACCGGAGACGGGACAGGGCTCGCCGGTGCGCACGCGGCGGAAATCGCCGAACTGCGTGATGGCGAGGTCACGGGTCACATTGACGTTCTTCAAGTGGAAGCCGTCCTCGTTGGCTCCGGTCACGCCGTTGCCGATCAGGCGGATGGCATGATCGGCAAATACTCCGGCCAGCGCGGCGGGGTTTTTGATCGTGCCTTTGACCGCTCCGAGCGAGCCCGGTTTGGCCCCAAGGACCGGCTCGATTTCTTCGGCCGTGGCCGCCCGGAAAAGGGTGAACCCGAGAGAGCCCAGCTTGGCCTCTTCCAGTTCGTCACTGCCGCGCAGAATGACCAGGAAGGGCTTGCCGTCGCCCATGTAAACGAGGGTCTTGAACTGCGTGTCCCCGGAAATGGCATACGGCGCGGCCGCCAACTGGGCGATGGTGACTACGCCGGGAGTGGCGAACTTTTCCACCGCGCCCGCCGGGGCGGCGTCGGCGAGATCCTTGGGCACGAGGGAGCTGGACGCCTTCTCGCGATTGGCCGCGTAACCGGAATCGGAATAGATCACGTCATCGTCGCCGATCTCGGCCGGCACCATGAACTCGTGCGAATAACTGCCGCCCATCACGCCGGTATCGGCTTCGACCGCGATGGCTTTTACCCCGATGCGTTTGAAGAACGCCTCGTAGGAAGCCTTCATCGCGAGGTAGCTTTTCACCGCGCCGGCGTCGTCGGCATCGAAGGAATAGGCGTCCATCATCACGAACTCGCGGGCCCGCATCAGGCCGTAACGCGGACGGATCTCATTACGAAACTTGGTCGCGATTTGATAAAAATTCTTCGGCAGATCCCGGTAGCTGGTGATCTCCTGTTTGACGAGCGGGGTGATGATTTCCTCGTGAGTCGGCCCCAGGACAAACTCCGGCTCCTTGGCGCGCCCCTTGCCGGCGCCGGCGTGGTCGGTGCGAAACATGATTTCGCGGGCGGCCGCCCAGCGCGGGCCTTGTTCCCAGAGCTCGACCGGATGGATGTGGGGCATCCACAGCTCGATGGCCCCGGCGCGGCCATGGGACGGTTGCTCGCGTTCCAGTTCCTCGCGGCAGATCGCGGAGAGCTTTTGCATGACGCGCAGACCGAGCGGCATGAACGTGTAGAGACCGCCGCTCAACTTGCGGACCAGCCCGGCGCGAACCAAGAGCTTGTGCGAGGCGATTTCGGCGTCGGCGGGGCTTTCCTTGAGCGTGGGGACGAAGTAGTGGGACCAGCGTTTCATGCGATGAGTCGCGTTACCAAACCCGCGCGCCCCGCCCTCGCAATCGTATTTCCCATTCTGCGGCCGCATTCTCCGCTCGTCATTCGCAGGCGCTCCCGCGTCATAAGACACTTTTACCTTATCATGTCCGCCGCCCCTTCCCGAAAACCTTGGCCCATGCGCTGGGTCGTCGCCTCGATCATTATCTTTTTGGTGCCGTACACCTATATCACGTTCAAATACCGCAAACCCGAAAAACCCTTCGAGCCCTACGCGGATATGAAGGCCCAAGCCAACGTGAAGAGGCTGGTCGAGGCCGGTTACGTGCGCTCCAGCCTGCGCGCCGAACGCCCCTTCCCTGCCCTGGCCGCAAAGGATATTACCCGCGGTTCGGCCGCGCAGGCCAACCCGCTGGCCGGAGGGCTGCCCGATCCCTTGGGTAAAACCTTGGTCGAGATGCCGCGCCTGCCCGCGAGTTACCACGACCTGCTCGCGCCGGCCGAAATCACCGCTTTACTGCCGACCCGGGTACAGTTCACCGCCAAACTCGAATCCGACCACGAACAGCTCGGCGGCGCGGAGATTTATATTCACGAAGGCTCGGTAGTGATCGTACCCACTTTTGAACCCATACCCGGCGATCTGAAAACCCGCACCCGAGAGAGCAACGTATTGCTCACTTTACCGGCCGGATTGCTGCCCCCGGGAGAGCATGTGATTACCCTGGCCGGAGCGCGCAATTCCCTGCGTTGGAATGTGGTCGTGCGCTGAAACCGGGATTAATGGAACGACCCCGCCCCCGCGACCGTAGCCAGCCTTAGAAGCCTTCCACACTCACCGGAGCGGTACGTTCCTGCTCGGCGCGTTCCAGCGCCTTGCGTTTTTCCTCCTCCGCGTCCCACTTGGCTTTACGCGCCAACAGCAGGTCATCGAGACGCTTATGATAAATGATCAACCAGTCGCCTTGGCGACGGGCTCGCAAACTCTCCTGACCGTTATCGCCCAGCTCGTATTCAAAACCGAGCACAGTATCTCCGCCGTCCTTGCGCGCCACTTTGCGCCAGGCCTGATTACTCCGAAAGCGGGTTAAAATAGCATTTATCTCAAATTCATTCAATGGGTTGCCTACTCTGCGATAGCATTCCAAGACCGAACTGCCGCGCAGGAAATAGACGTGTATCCGCCAGCCATCTTCGTTGCTCAACTGGCGCTTCATCGCGCTTTTCCAGTAAATCTGCTCGCGCCAATCCTCCGCCGCGGTGGGCAAAAAACTAGCGAACGCATAAATGGGATTCTCCTTAATCGCCCGCTCGCGTGCCCGTTCATCCATGTCTTTGGGCCAGCTAAAATACTTCCCGAGGTCGGGCTGAAGCATGCGCCCGTTCATTTGGTCCACACTATCGCCGATACGCGCCTCCAAACTGTTTAATCCCGCAATAGCGAGGAGACCGAGAACGCAAAACGCACGACACAGGGGGTAACCGGGGTGGGTCATGTAAATCACGGTAGAGATGCCCGCTCACTCCGCCACGCGAAAATTCCTGCTTTATTCTCAGAGATTGTCCTTGCACGCGCCGAATCGAAACTCTGTCTTCTCGCCTTTATTTCCATGAAAGCGACCATCAAAACTCAGGGTCAGCAGTTCGCCGTCACCGAAGGCGACGTCCTTTTCGTTAACCGTTACCCGAACACCGAGGCCGGCTCCATCGTCGAGATCACCGAGGTGCTCTCTTTCGGTGAAGGCGCATCCTTTAAGGTCGGTACACCTACCCTCGCCGGTGCTAAAGTCACCGCCAAGATCCTCGAAAACAAACGCGGCGACAAAGTCATCGTGTTCAAAAAGCGCAAGCGCAAGGGCATGCAGCGCAAGCGCGGCCATCGCCAGGAGCTCTCCGTCATCAAGATCGAGACCATCTCGGCCTAATCTGCCGCCCTCTTTCAACAATAACCACATCAGGAGACCCTAAGTCATGGCGCATAAAAAAGGTGCAGGATCAACAACCAACGGCCGCGAAAGCCAAAGCAAGCGTCGCGGTGTCAAGAAGTTCGGCGGCCAGGAAGTCATCGCCGGCAATATCATCGTCCGTCAGTGCGGCTCCAAGCTGCACGCTGGTGACAACGTCGGCACCGGCCGCGACTGGACCCTCTTCGCCCTCAAGGATGGCGTCGTGAAGTTCGACAAAGCCCGCCGCCGCGTGGCCGTTGTCTAAACCGTCCCGCTTCCGCTTCCGTTCGCTTTATGCGCCGCCTCCATCTCGGAGGCGGCGTTTTTTATGCCTCAAAATCGGGCGATTTCCGGCGCTCCGGACCCCTTCTGCAGGCATTGACGGAATCCGCACAACCGACTGAAGCTAATCGCCTGCCCCGCCATGTCCCAAGAACGCCTCACCCACCTGCTTCGGCAGCGCGCCCTGCTCTCTCAGCATCTCGCTTGGCTCGACACCGAAATCGCCTCCGCCCACGGCGAAATCATTCCCGCACCGACGGACAAGACTTCAACCGCTGTGCCGGTGGACGGCGACAACGCTATTTTCGTCAAAACCAAATCGCCGCTTCCCTCCCCTGCATCGAATCCGCCCCCTCCCCTTGCCGAAGACGATCCGGCATCGCTGGCGAACAAAAAAGCCGATCAAATCATCGCCTCCTACAGCATGGCGGATCGCTTCGACCCGTCCGCCACCAAGCGCGGCTGCATCGCCATCGCCGTCGGAGCGGGCCTGATCCTGGTCGGTATCTTCGCGGTGTGGTATTTTGTGCACTACCGGCGCTGACAGAAACCAGACTCAATTCACGCTGGGATAGCTACCCAGCCATTTCACCAAGGGGCAAAACGCCCGCAGCTCGGCCACCGCTTCCTGCATCGCCGCGTCTTCGTAGTGACCGGAAACGTCGATGAAAAACAGATAATCCCAAGGCCGCCGTTTACTAGGCCGCGACTCAACCTTGGAAAGATTCAGCCCGCGCTGCCCGAACGGCGTGAGCATACGCATCAAGGAGCCGGAATTGGCCGCCGCCGCCTCGCCCAGCGATACCACGAGACTGGTCATATCCCGGCCGCCGCCGACCGGTCCCGAAGCCTTTTTGCCGATCACAAAAAAACGCGTGGTATTGTCGTTCCGATCCTGAATGTTGCGCGCCAGCACCGGCACCCCCTGAACTTGCGCCGCCAACTCGGCCGCGATTGCCGCCGCGCCGGGCTCGGCCCGGGCAATCTCGACCGCGCGCGACGTGCTCGCGGTTTCGATCAATTGAGCGTGTGGCAGGTGCCGTTGCAGCCACGCCCGGCACTGGGCCAGCGCCTGGTCCTTGGAATACACCTTGTCGATTTTCTCCATCGGCGTCGCCGAGATCAGGGCGTGGTTAATCTCCAGATAAATCTGCGCCACCGCCTTCAAATCGCTCTCCACAAACCCATCCAGCGCCTCGCGCACCGAACCCTCGGTGGAGTTTTCAATCGGAATGATGCCGTAGTCCGCCTCGCCCTTTTCCACCGCCGTAAAAATATCCCCGATGGTCGCGATGGGTTGATAATCCACGCTGGCCCCAAACTTCTTGATCGCCGCCGCGTGGGTGTAGGTTGCCTCCGGTCCGAGATAGGCGATTTGCAGCGGTTTCTCCAAGGCGATGGCCGCCGACATGATCTCGCGATAAATCGCGTGCAAGGCTTCCTGCTTGATCGGTCCGCCGTTGAGCGTACTGACCTTGCGGAAAACCGCGTCCTCACGCTCGGGCACATAAATCTGGCCGCCCGCGCTGCGCTTCAACCGGCCGATCTCGCAAGCCAGCGTAAGACGCTCGTTCAAAATGCGCACCAGCTCGCGGTCGAGTCGGTCAATACCTTCACGGATAGGCTGCAGGGGGTCGGCGGACATACGTTTTTCGTTAAAAGTGATTACTCGGCGGCGGGTGCGGGATCTGCGGCCAAAGGAGCGGGCGTCGGAGCGATTTCCACCGGAGCGAAGTTAGGCGATTCGCCTTCCCCGGCCTCCAGGGGCAGGCCCATTTCGGCGTCAGCCGGCGGGGTGACGTTCACGGAGCGGTTCAACCACTCGTCGATCTGACGCGGCGACAGCACATCCGAGGACGGCAACTCGATCAGCGACTTAACACCTACAAACTCCAAAAACTTATCCGTGGTTCCGTATTGAATGGGCCGACCGGGCAAATCCGCCCGCCCGACCACGTAAATCAATTCCCGTTCGAGCAATTTATTGAGCACGTTCTCCACCGCGACGCCGCGAATGGCCTCGATCTCGGAACGCGTCACCGGTTGCCGGTAGGCGACCACCGCGAGGGTTTCCAGCGCCGAGGGGGTCAGCTTCACCGGCGGCGGCTCGTCGCGCTGGGTGCGGATCCATTTGGCGAAACGCGGCTGGGTGACGAGTCGGTAGCCCTGCGCGCCCTCCACGAGGAGATAGATGTCGTTCGCCGCTTTTAACTCGGTCTGCAACTGCTCCATCGCCTCGCGAATCTGCGCCGCCGTGACCAGCGAAGGCACCTCGGCGTAAAGTTCATCGTCCGCCGGCGCGACCACCTCCTCCACCTCGGTATCCAACACGGTCAACGCACCAAGCTCCGCCACTCCGGCTTCTGCCTCAGCACCGCCCGACACCTCGGCCTCCAATGCCGGGGCACCCGCCGCCACCCCCGGCAACAAAGTCTGTTCGTGGTAGCGCGCGAATACGGTTTGGATGTCTTTAATCGTGAGCGATTGGCTCGACGAAAAAAGCAGGGCCTTGAGAACCAGTTTGAGATTAAACGCCATGCGCGGAAAAGCATGCAGTTAGTCCGCCGCCCCCGCCGCCGCGCAATCTTGAAAAACAATCCTGGTTCATCCCGCTCGCCGCTTACAGGAAGCACCCGGCGGAACGGGTTTCGTCGCCCCCTTGGGCCGATGCCACACCGCTGACTCCAGAAAATTAATCTAGCATACCACGCCGCCGTCTTTTGGCTAAAAATTAATCATGAGCACGTTGCCTCGCAGTCTCGCATTTCTGTGTCTCTGGCTGGCGGCGAACCTCGGCGCGGATGCGGCCGAACTGAGGGTGTTCGCAGCGGCCAGCCTCGCGGATGCCTTGGGCGAGATCGGGCGCGATTACACGACAAGCAGCGGGGACCAGGTGCTGCTCAATCTGGCGGCATCCAGCGCGCTTGCCCGCCAGCTCAAAGAAGGTGCGTCGGCCGATGTGTTTTTCTCGGCCGACGAAGCCAGGATGGACGAGCTCGCCCGGGCCGGTCTGCTCGCCACCGCTACGCGGAGGACTTTGCTCGGCAATACGCTGGTGGTCGTGGTCAACGCCGAGCGCGGCGCACCAGTCGCGGCGGCAGCCGACCTCGCGGGCGGGACGATCCGCCGTCTCGCGCTGGCCGAGCCGACCACGGTGCCGGCCGGCATTTATGCCAAAGCCTGGCTGGAGCGAGCCGGTCTCTGGCCGGCAGTGGAGAAAAAAGTCGTGGGGACCGAAAACGTGCGCGCTTGTCTGGCGGCGGTGGAGGCGGGCAACGCCGACGCCGGCATCGTTTACAAAACCGACGCGCTCATTTCCAAAAAGGTAAAAATCGCCTTTGAGGTTCGCGCCGCCGAGGGTCCGAAAATCGCTTATCCGGTAGCGGTTTTGCTTGGCGCGAGGCAGAGGGAGGCGGCGCGCCGTTTTGTGGATTATCTGGCTTCGCCGAAGTCGGCGGCGGTGTTTATCAAGCACGGTTTCCTGTTGAGCGGTCGGAACCCTTAAGCATGTCACCCGAGACCTGGCAGATCACGATTTTCACCCTTGGCGTAGCCACGCTGAGCACGCTCGTGATTTTGCCGCCCGGGCTCGCGCTGGCGTGGTTGCTGGCGCGGCGGAGCTGGCGGGGGAAATCGGTGGTGGAGACGCTGGTGGCATTGCCTCTGGTGGTGCCGCCGGTGGCGACGGGGTTGGTGTTGCTCAAACTTTTCGGACGACGCGGGCCGATCGGGCAGGTCTTGGAGGGATGGTTTGGGCTGGAGGTGGTTTTCACCTGGGTGGGCGTCGTGCTGGCGACGGCGGTGATGTCGTTTCCCTTGTTGGTACGCACGGCGCGGGTGGCGTTCGAGGCGGTGGATCCGCACCTGGAGGAAGTGTCGAGACTGGCGGGCGCGAACGGCTGGCAAACGTGGTGGCGGGTGACCTTGCCAACGGCGCGCAACGGCGTGCTGGCGGGAGTCTTGCTGGCCTTTGCCCGCGCCTTGGGGGAGTTCGGGGCCACGATCATGGTCGCGGGCTTTATCCCGGGCGAGACGGCCACGCTCGCGCTTTCGATTTATCACTTGGTTCAGCTGGGGCGGGACGCGGAGGCCTACGGCTTGGTGGCGATTTCCGGCCTGATCGCGTTTGGCGCGGTGTGGTGGGGCGAGCGTCTGGCGCGCACGCGGGCGTGACGGAACGGGCTTTGACAAAAAATGGTGTGGCGTCGGGCGCGCGGGGCTTGTGGGCTGCGCGTCCTCCCATGAATCCTGTTCTCAAGCTGTTACTCGAAGGCGGTCACCTCTCCACGGCGCAAATGGCGCAGGTGGTGGGCTTGTCCGAAGCCGAAGTGCAACAGCACCTGGAGCAGCTGAAAAAAGATAAAATCTTCCTCGGCTGGCGTCCGGTGCTCGATCTCTCCCGCGCCGAGGCCGCCGGTGCCGCCGTGCGCGCGGTGATCGAGGTTAAGGTCACGCCGGAGCGCGGCGGCGGTTTTAACCGTCTGGCCGAGCGCCTCGCGCGTTTCGACGAGGTGGAGTCGTGCTACCTGATGTCGGGCGGCTACGACCTGCTGGTTTTCGTGGACGGCTCCAGCCTGCAAAAAGTGGCGGCGTTCGTGTCGGAAAAACTCTCCACCCTTGAGGGCGTGCTCTCGACCAGCACCCACTTTATGCTGCGTTCTTACAAGGAGGGCGGCTTCCTGATCGACCAGAACGAGGCGTCTTCCACGCGTCTGACCGTCACTCCTTAAGCCCTTTTAACTCCCCATGAGCGTCGATTCCAAACGCTGGGTGGCGGGCCATGTGGCCGCGCTGCCCAAGAGCGGCATTCGCGATTTCTTCGAGTTGGTGGCCAAGATGAAGGGCCAGGACGTCATCTCGCTCGGAGTCGGCGAGCCCGACTTCGTGACCCCGTGGCATATCCGTGAGGCCGCCATCTACGCCCTGGAAAAGGGCAAGACCTACTACACCTCCAACCTCGGCATGATCGAGCTGCGCCGGGCCATCGCCGGCTACGTGTCCGAACACTTCAACGTCAGCTACAAGCCGGAGAGCGAGATCCTCGTCACGGTCGGCGTCTCCGAGGCCATCGACCTCGCCCTGCGCGCGCTCTGTAATCCGGGCGACAAGGTGATGTATCACCAACCGTGCTACGTTTCCTATCACCCCAGCGTGGCACTCGTTCACGCGCAGGGAGTGGCGGTGCCGACCTTTGCCAAGGACCACTTTGCCCTCACCGCCGAGGCCTTGCGCGCCGCCTGGGTGCCGGGGTGCAAAATCCTGATGTTGAACCTGCCGTGCAACCCCACGGGCGGCACCTGTGACCGCGTGCAACTGGAGGCCATCGCCGCCTTTTGCCGCGAGAAGGATTTGCTGGTGATGAGCGACGAGATCTACTCCGAGCTCACTTTTGAAGGAACGCACACCAGCATTGCCAGCCTGCCGGGCATGCAGGAGCGCACGATTTTCCTCCACGGCTTTTCCAAGGCCTTTGCCATGACCGGCTGGCGCATCGGCTACGCCTGCGGGCCGGAGCCGCTGATCGACGCGATGATGAAGGTGCACCAGTACACCATGCTCTGCGCCTCGATCATCGCCCAGGAGGCGGCGCTGGAGGCCTTGCTGCGCGGTTGGGATAGCGTGTGCAAGATGCGCGACCAGTATCACCGCCGCCGGGATTTGGTGGTGCGCCGTTTCAACGAGATCGGCCTGATCTGCCACGCGCCCCGAGGCAGTTTTTACGCCTTCCCCAGCACGCAAAACATGGGCGTGAGCGAGAAGGATTTCGCGGTCGGTCTGCTCCGCGAGGAAAAGGTCGCGGTCGTTCCTGGCTCGGCTTTCGGCGCGAATGGCCTCGGCCACGTGCGCGCCTGTTTCGCCACCAGTTACGAGCAGTTGATCGTGGCCTGCGACCGCATCGAGCGCTACGCTGGCACCTTGCGCAAATGATCCCCCGGCGGGATTTCATGGACAAAATACTCCAAGGGATCCGCCAAGTCCGCGCGTAACATGTTCCGCAACCTTTAACCCAGTTATCAAAAACACTATGAAATCCCTCCGTTCCCTCCTCGCTCTCGCCTTTGCCGCCGCCCTCGCCGGCACCGTCGCCCAAGCGGCCGAAAAGAAGCCCGATGCCAAGCCCGCCAAGTCCGACTGCGGCTGCGAAGTCGGCAAGGACGGCAAAGCTTGCGGCGTGGACAAGGACTGCTGCTGCACCGGCGAAAAAGCCAAGGGCAAGACCAAGTAATTTAACCAGGGACGCGTGTCGCGCGCCCTGGGTTCAGCTCTCGCAAGCCGCCCGATTCAGGGCGGCTTTTTTTGTGCCTGTTTGCGGCGGAAAGAGACTCCCAGCTTGCCTAAACTCGATCCACTGTCTTTGCCTATTTTTGCGCGACCAAGCATTTCGCCACATTCGCGCCCCTCCCACCCGCCACCCAGCCACCCAAACCCGGCACATCCCTTTCGCGCAGCTTCGGCTGCTGTCCTACCTCGAAACCTTGGAAACTTCGATGGACACGAAAAGCGCATCGACACGCGCCCCGTCCTGGGGCGCATCGAAAGCGCCTTTTCGTGGGCTCTCCAAGGTGCCTGAGGTAGGGGCGTTAGTAAGTGCGTCCCTCTTTTTATGTCCCGCGTCTCCCTCCTCCCTGTCGCCCGCCTGTTTGGTGTGCTTGCGGCGTGCGTTCCCGCCCACGCCCTGACTTTTACCGAGTGGCAAAGCGTCCACTTTAGCGCCGGACAACTGGCCAACCCCGCCCTGATCGCGCCCGCCGCCGACCCCGACGGCGACTACCTGAGCAACCTCGCCGAATACGTCTTCACCGGCGACCCGCTCTTCTCCGACTCCGGCCTATTACCCTTGAGTGCCGTATCCGGCGGCCACCTGACCCTCACCTACCGCGAACGCGCCGACCTCACCGGCACCGAGGTCTGGCTGCAAGGCGGCGACGACCTTGCCCATTGGGCCACCTTCAACACCCTGGAGGAAATCGCCCGCGTAAACGGCCCCGGCTACGCCGACATCACCCTGCGCGACCCCTTTCCCATCGGTCCCAAACGCTTCCTCCGCCTGTACTTCTCGATTGCTCCGCATCCGCCCCTGCAAGCCCCGGCCAATCTCGCCCTAACCGTGGAAGACGAAGTCCGCGTCATCGTTCGCTGGAGCGATTTCAATGTCACCGAAACCGGCTACGCCGTCGAAAAACTCGACCCCGTCAGCCAGACTTGGGTGCGCAAAGCCACCCTCGGCCCCGATGTCACCATCTGGACCGACACCCAGCTCGCCGGCTACGACGGCGTGGCCTACCGTGTGGTCACGCTTGCCGCCGAAGGCGACCTGTCCTCCGACTCCGCCCTCCTGGCCAACGCCGACCACAACACCCTGCCGGATGCGTGGGAACTGCGCTACTTCGGCCACACCGGCGTGGACCCCGACGCCGACTCCAACGGCAACGGCGTCTCCAACCG
>JAPLTN010000091.1 GCA_026398135.1 Verrucomicrobiota bacterium | reverse complement strand
CCATCGAAACCTACCTGGCCGAACGAAACCTCACTCCAAAGCCCTACCGGTGGCGTGCAGACGGCGCCTCCATCCTAAAGAAAATCAGCGCCGCCCGTGCCGCACTTAATCGTAAAGATATTAAAGGGTCAGAACACTAGCGTCGGCGCGTGGCGCTGACCACTTTTACTGGCTGGGGCAACCAAGCGGCTCCGCAGGATAAGACGGTGGCCTCGGTGTCGGCCCCCCAGGCGGCGAGGAGCGGACTGGCGGTGGCGAGTTCCTCATCGGCGCGGTCGCCTTTGAGTGCGAGCAAGCGTCCGCCCACTCGCAGGTGGGGAAAACACCATCCGGCCAGGGTATCGAGCGAGGCCACGGCGCGCGAGGTGACCACGTCGGCGGCGCAGTCGGGGATCCTATGCGCCTTGCCGCGCCGCACGGTGACTCGTTGGGCGAGTTGGTAGCGCTTGATCATTTCGTGGAGAAAGGAACAGCGGCGTTCCAGTGGTTCGACCAAGATAATTTTCAGATCGGGCCGGACCAGCGCGAGCACCAAGCCGGGCAGGCCGGCACCGGTACCGATGTCGGCGACGGTTTCCCGGTCGTGAATGGCCTCGGCGAGTGCGGCGCAATTAAGCAAGTGACGATCCCAGAGACGCGGCACTTCGCGCGGCCCGATCAAGCCGCGCACGACCCCGGAGGTGGCAAGTTGCTGGCCGTAGTCTTGCAGGCGGGCCAGAATTTCAGGAGCGAAGCGCGCCGCAGCCTCAGGTGGGGGCGGGGGCAAGGGCTCGGGGGCGGGGGATTCTGCGCGCGGGGCGTGGTCGGCGGGACGGTCGGACATGGGAATAGTGCGCTCAGTTGGCTGGGTTCCCGAGCCGGTCGCTAGCCGAAAGTGAGGGAGTGCCGTGAAAACCGAGTTTCGCGCGAGGCGGGGACTCGGCGTTGCGTTTTGCGGGGCAACAATTTTCTGTGTGCGACCCCTTTCATGTTTTCCCGCCGTCTTCGTCATAAACTGGCTCACGCCTGGACCGTGAGCTTGCCTTGGGTTTTTTCCCTGCTCGGGTTGGCCGCGCTTAGCGGCTTGTGGTATTTACTGGCCAACACCGGCCCGGGATCGGCGGTGGAAACCGGGGCAAATTTGCCTGCGGCGGTCACGGACGCCGATTTTGAACGCAAAGTCGCCGAGGTGGCGGGCATCGAGCAGCGGTTTAAGTCGTTTGAAGCCGCCGGGGTCGTTTCGGACGAGGCGCTCATCGTGCTGAGTGAAGCGGTGGAAAAGCAGCGCGCGATTGCCCGGTCTCCGCGCTACGGCGACTACGCGCAGCAACAAACTTTGGAGCGACTGGAGGGCGAACTGGCCACCGTGCGCGCCCGTCGCGAGCTCGACCAGATCGAGCGGCTGATGCGGGCAGGCGAAGAAGATCAGGCGGCCATGCGGCTGGCCGAGTCGGAAGAAGCTTACAAGACCGCGCTTCAACTCCAGCGCGGCATCAATACGGGTGGCGCGGCTTCGCGTTATAAAAACTATGTTCGCGAGGCGGAAATCGAGCGGGCGCTGGTATCCTTGCGGGTCTATCCGTTGCACAGCGAGAAGGAGGCGGCCTTGGCCAAGGCCAGGACCGCGATGGACGAAAAACGCTGGGCTGACGCGCTCGCGGCCTACACCGCCGCGCGGGATGCTTTGAGCAAAATCAACCAGGACTTTGCCCGCACGCGTTACGCCAATCTTTCGGAATTTGACCGCATCGAGGCCGAGATCGCTTCGCTCAACGCGGCAGGCATCGCCAAGGAGGTGGATCAACGCGAGCAGGCCGGCGATGTCGCGGAGCGCGCGGGTGAGATTGGGGATGCGGCCGACTTCTATGCCGAGGCACTGGCGCGGCAGCAGCAAATCAACCAGCTTTACAGCAAGAGCCGCTTCATGTCCTCCACCCGGATCGAAGCGCTGGAAGCAAAGCTCCAGACCGCGCGCTCCCAGCCGCTGGCGGCCGAGCTCGCGCGGCTGGATCGCAGTCTGGGCGACGATTTGCGCCGCCGCCGCTTGGTCGCGGTGGATCAGGCCTTGCCTGAGGCGCTGCGCTTGACCGAGCGACTGGCGACCGAGTTTCCGCGCAGTCGTTACGTGGACGGCGCCATCCGCATTAAACTGAGTTATCTCGGCTTGAAACGGGAGGAACTGCGGCGTTTGCAGGACGAGACCTTTGACCGCTTGCTGCCCTTGATCGGCTTGCGCGACCGCTTGATGCTCGGCTCGGAGACCTCGCAGGGCCTTTACCAAGCGGTCATGAATACCAACCCGAGCCGCAATCCGGGGCGTTCCATGCCAGTGGATTCGGTCAACTGGAATGACGCCCAGGAGTTTTGCACCCGGTTGGGCTGGATCCTCGGGTTGCCGGTGCGTTTACCCACGATGGAGGAGTATAAAACAGCGCTGGGTGACTATGCGGGCGAAATTCGCAGTGCGGCCGGCGTCGGCAAGGTCGGCACGACCGATGGCGGCCGGCCCAACCCGAATGGCTACCGTGATTTGCTCGGCAATTTGGCCGAGTGGCTGGCCGCATCAGCGGACGCCACCCGAGCTCCGCTGGCTGGCGGCAGTGTGCTGGAAATGCCTGAAGTCATCGCCAAGCTGCCGATGGAAGATCGGGCGAAAATTGATCGAGCCCGGCATATTGGTTTTCGGTTCGTGGTGGAACTCCCGATCAATCGTTGAGCCGATACCATGCGTTTACGCGCCATCTGGCTGGTCGTTTTGCTTGGCTTGTCGGTACGATTTAACGCGGTTGCGCAAACGATACCTGAAACGTGGTTAAGCGCGCCGCCCGGTTTGGCGCAGGCGCAAGCGATTGAGGAGGGGGCCAGCCGGTATGGTTGGCCGGACATGGCGGCCGCGTTGCGCAGTTCGGCCCTGACGGTGTACGCGCGCGGCAACCTGCCAGTGGCGGAAGCATGGCGCAATGTCGCGCGTTGGGCGGCGGCGTGGGCCGAGCCGACCGGGGAACATTTGGAGCGATGGCGGACCGCGATGAAGTCGGCCGGGTGGCAAGCAGCGCCAGCGGAGGCCGAGGGGCCCCGTATCGAGCAAGCGGTGGCGGGCGCGATGGCGGCACCGCTGCGCCAGTGGGTGCTGGCGAATCCGGCGTTTTCGGCGGAATATTTTAAGTTAGAGGGAGAGGCGGATTTCAGGCCCAGGGTTTACGAGATATTAAGCGAGTTGTATGCGACCGACCGGTCGCTTTTCGCCACTTACGCCTCTCTGGCCGCGGCAATCGCCTTGGTTTACGATACTCGACCACCGCCCGAATGGCCGCATTGGCAGGTGAGTCCGGAGGTCTTGCCGCGTCGCCTGGCCAGGCCGTCGGAGGCTTTCACTTATTTTGCGGGGCTGGATCGGTCGGGGAAGAGTTTGCAGCCCTTGTCCAAATTGGACGCTGCCGAACTGCGCTTTCAGGTCGATCTGGCCTTGCCCGAAGCGGAGCGCCGCTGGGCCTTGGAGCGGGTGAAGACCCCGCTCTCCAAATTGGAGGCAACCTACACCGATATTCGCTACCGCGAGGACCGCATTCAGCAGGGAGCGTATGTCTGGCCGGGGAAGGATTACTCGTTGGCGGAAATTCTGCGCGAGGGCGGGATTTGTGTGGATCAGGCTTACTATGCGACCCAGGCAGGCAAGGCGCGCGGGGTGCCGACCTTGCTTTTTTCCGGCGCGGGCAAAGACGGGCGTCACGCCTGGTTCGGTTATCTGGGGGTGGGGAAAAAGTGGAAAATGGATGCGGGGCGTTATGCGGATCAGCGCTTCTTGACCGGCGGTGCGATCGACCCCTTGAGCTGGACCGAGATTTCGGATCATGAAATCGCGTTTCTGAGCGAGGGGTTTCGTAACGAACGCAATGCCCGCGAGGCGGCGGTGCATGCGGGCTTCGCCCGCTGGCGACTGGCGGACGGCAATCGGGCCGGGGCGGAGCAGGCGGCGCGCGCGGCAGTCCGGCTGGAGCGTCGCACGCTGGAGGGGTGGGATATCTTGCTGGAGTTGCGGCCCGAGCCGGGTCGCGAGCGCGAGTCTGTCGCCTATGAGGCGGCGGGAGGGCTGGCGAGTTATCCCGAGTTACAGGCCCGGTATCTGGGCGTGGCGACCGATAGTTTGCGGCGTCGAGGGGAAGGAGCCCGGGCCGATTTTGAGGAGCGGGAACGAATTCGTAAATTCCGCGCCACGCGGGATGATCTAAGCGTGCAACAAGTCGCCGAGCAGATGACGCGCGCGCGAACGGAGCAAAGCATCGAGCAGCAGATTAAACTCTACGGCACTTTGTTGCGGCAGTTTGGCCGGGGCTCGGGCACGGCGATGTGGGATGAGGTGGTGCGTCCTTTTCTAAATCACTTGGTGAACCAGGGCATGCTGAACGAAGCGCGGTTGGCATTGCGCACGGCGCGGGAGCAGATGGCGGTGTCACCGGATTCGCAGACCTGGGCCGAGATGGCGACGGTGGAAGCGCGCATGGCAGCCGGGGAGAAAAAGCCTGCGAAACCAAGCACCAGCCCTTAACGAAAGGGCGGAAGTAAGGGGGTTCGCCAATCGGCGGAACCCATTCTGGCCAAACGTCTGTTTATGTGCGGGAAGACACCCATGGTTTTATCTCCTTTCTCGCATGCTCCTGTGGTTGCCACTGTGACCCTGAACCCCGCGATCGACCGCACGCTTGTGGTCGAGGACTTGAAACCTGGCTCGGTCAACCGGGCCCGCTGGAGCGAAGAACGCGCCGGAGGCAAGGGCGTAAACGTGGCGGCCGCGCTCGCGGAGCGGGGGCAGCGGTGTGTGGCGTTGGGGTTTTTGGGTGCGGATAACGCGGAGGTTTTTGAACGCTTTTTTTCCGTGCTGGGGATTGAAGACCGGTGTGTGCGTTTGCCCGGCGCGACCCGAACCGGGCTGAAAGTGGTCGATCCGGTGCGCGGTGAGACCACGGATTTGAATTTCCCCGGACTCACGCCCACGGCGGCGAATCTGGCGGACTTGAGGCGAAGCTTGGATGCCGTGAAAGCGGAGTGGTGCGTCCTGGCCGGGAGTTTGCCGCCGGGAGTGCCGGCGGATTATTATGCGGAATCGATTCGACGCCTGCGCGCGAGGGGCGTGAGAGTCGGTCTCGATACCAGCGGGGAGTCACTGCGGCAGGCGGTGCCGGCGGGGCCGGATTTTATTAAACCCAATCTGCACGAGCTGGCGGAACTCGTCGGCCGACCGCTGCCGGATACGGCGGCGGTGGAGGCGGCGGCGAGCGAGCTGTGCGCCCTCGGGGTGGGCTTGGTGGTGGTATCGTGCGGAGCGGACGGGGCGGTGTTTACGACCGCAACGCAGCGGGTGTGGGTGAAGCCGCCGATTATCGCGGTGCGTAGCACGGTGGGGGCGGGCGACGCGATGGTGGCGGGGGTGGTGGCGGCGCAACTGGAGGGGCTTTCACTGGAGGAAACCGGACGGCGGGCGACGCAGTATGCTTTGGGGATTTTGCTGCGGGGCGAGACGCCGGAGAAACTAGCCGAGGCTATGAGCGGAGTGCGCGTGGCGTGATGCAGGAGCCAGTGAATCGGTTTTAATTTGCCCCGGGTTGTTCGTCGCTTGACCGCGCGACATCGTTTCCGCGTTGGACAAGAGCGGCGGGCTGTTGCTCCGTGTCTGTCTCATGTCTGACATTCTACCCAGCGATCCACTGTCATCCGGTCTGGAGGTGCGGACCCGCTACGTGCGGGAGCGCAATGTGCTCGTGGCGCAGGCCATTTTGAGCGAGCTCTACGTCGATTATTACCTGCACCTGGGGGAGAACAAACTGAAGCCCGACCCGGCGCACGATGCGGTGTTTAAACGTGCGCTGGCGGTGTTCGTCTTGCACTGCGCATCGCGGCCTCAAAACGAGATCACGGCCTGGACGATCAACCTGCAGGAGCCCCGGGTGAACCTGTTCCTCACCGGCAACAATAGCATCGGGGCGATCACCGGGCGGATTTTCGCGGAGAACGTGAAGGAGTTTCCCGAAAACCTGTTTTATTCCGATGTCATTCGCGGGGCGGAGCCGAAACGGCGCAGCGTGGTGCAGTTTACCAGTGGGGATCCGGTGGTCGGAGCGGAGACGTTTTACGCCCGCAGCGAGCAGCGTCCGGTGCGGTTTTTCCAGCTCGCCGAGGAAGAGTTCGCTTTGGTGACGGAACACCCGGATTGCGACCGGCCTTGGTTTGAGGCGCTGGATGCCGAGGCGGTGCGGACCTTGGAAACCCGTGAAACGGCGACGCCGATGGAAACGAGGCATTACCGCTGGCATTGCGGCTGTAATCAGGAGCGCATGCTACAAGTGCTCGCGCCGGTGATGAAACAAGATGCCGAAGGACTTTTTGGCGCGACGGATTCGTTGACGATCCATTGTCCGCGCTGCGCCGCGCTCCACACCGTGACGCGTGAATCGCTGGAAGCCTACTTGGCGGAGCATCCGTGAGCGAGGTCTGGAAAACGATCCTCGAAGGCTTCGCCGCTTCCAGTCCGCTTGACCTGTTGAACCTGGTCTTGGGGGTGGCGGGGGTCTGGCTGATGACGCGCCGCAGCTTGTGGGCGTTCCCGGTCGGGCTGGCGGCGGTCACGGTGCAGGGAATTTTGTTCTGGGATGCAAAACTCTATGCGGACGCGAAGCTGCAGGGCTTTTTTTTCGCGTGCCTCGCTTATGGCTGGTGGCACTGGGCAAAGCCAAAGGACGAGACGGCTGAATTGCCGGTGACTCGCCTGAGCTGGCGCGCGCGTTGCGTTGGCGTAGGCTTGGCGGCGGCGTTGACGGTGGCGTGGGGTGCTTGGCAGGCGGCTTATACCGACGCGGTGATGCCGTATCGGGATACATTTATCGCCTCGTTCAGTCTGCTCGGCCAGGTCTGGCAGGTGCGCAAGCGGGTGGAAAACTGGCCGGTGTGGACGGCGGTGAACGCGGTCGCGGTGGTGAGTTATTGGTCGGCGGTGGGGGCGTTTACCGCGTTCCTTTACGCGATTTTTCTCGTTCTGGGTTTAATCGGTTGGCGGGAGTGGAGCCGCGCGCTGCGGACTGGAGAACGCGGTGGAGACGGGGGCGTATGAACGGGGCGAACGCGAGGATCGTTCGGGTGGTTTTGTTCGGACCGGAATCGACAGGAAAGTCGACTTTGGCGGAGGCGCTGGCGGCGCGTTTTTCCGCGCCTTGGTCGCCCGAATATGTTCGCGAATACTGGGATGCGCACGGCGGGGTGATTACCGCCCTCGATTTGGACGCGATCGCCCGCGGGCAGTTGGCAGGAGAAGACGCTGCATTGGGGAAAGCTGTGGCGGACGGTAGCAAAGTGGTGGTTCACGACACTGACCTGCTTACCTGTACGGTGTGGGATGATTTGTTGTTTCCCGGGGCATGTCCCGAGTGGGCAAGGGCTGAGGCGGCGCTGCGCGCGAAGGCGACGGATTTGTTTTTGTTTTGCGACACGGATCTACCGTGGTCGCCTGATCCGCAGCGGTGTTTCCCGGACGAGGCGGGGCGGGTGATGTGCCGGCGGGTGTTTTTGGAGACTCTGGAGCGCACCGGCGCGCGCTGGGCGCGGGTGTGGGGGAGCGAGTTCGCGGAGCGCGAGGCGCGGGCCGCGTTGGCGGTGGAGGGCGTGCTTGCGCGCTGCTCGGTGCGGGGGTAGCCAACGAGAATGAACGCCGCCGACCACATTGTTCGCTACGGAAGCCTGTTTCGTCGAATGGCCGCAGCCGTACGGGACGGAATAGATGATACACACTCAGAGGTTCGATGCTGATGCACTCGGGGAATTCTGTTGATCACGAATCCCGCTTTGGCGGGTTGGGGCGTTTGCTCGGGCGCGAGGCGCTGGAGCGGTTGCGGACGGCTCATGCGTGCGTGGTGGGCGTCGGTGGGGTGGGTTCCTGGACGGCGGAGGCGCTGGCGCGCGGCGGGGTGGGAAATATCACGCTTATCGACCTCGACGAAGTCTGTGTGAGTAATGTGAACCGGCAGTTGCATGCGCTCGACGGGCAAATCGGCCGTCCCAAGGTTGTGGTTTTGGCTGAGCGGATACGGGCGATTAATCCGGAGTGCCGGGTGGAGGCGGTGCAGGAGTTTTTTGTGGCGTCGAACGCCGCTGAATTGCTGGCTCCGGCTTATTCGGTGGTGGTGGACGCGATTGATTCGGTGGCGCACAAGGCCCGGCTGCTCGCGGCCTGCGCGGCGCGGGGTTTGCCTGTGGTGACGACGGGGGGAGCGGGAGGAAAACGCGATGGCACAAGGCTGCGGCTGGGTGATCTGGGCGAGTCTGGCGGCGATGATTTGCTGCGTCAGGTGCGCAAGACCCTGCGCAAGGAGCACGGGTTTCCCGGCGGAGAGGGGCATCGTTATGGAATCCGCGCGGTGTGGAGCACGGAGCCGCCGGTTTATCCGTGGGCGGATGGCACCTGCGGGAGTGCACCGGAACCGGGTAGCAGTACGCGGCTGGATTGCGCGGCGGGGCTGGGGGCGGCGGTTTGGGTGACCGCGGCGTTTGGCTTTGCGGCGGCGCAGGAAGCAGTGCGTTTGGTGATCGAGCCGCAGGGGGCGGTCACGGGCCAAATAGACGCGTGAAATTAGACGCGAGGCATTCGGCGAGGGCCGCGGTTTCGGTGCCGCGCAAGGCGGCGAGGCCGGAGTAGGCGGCCTCGATATTGCCCGGGTGGTTGACCGGGGTGCCGTCGGCAGCGGGCGGGAGTTTGTGGGTACGCCAGATTTGCGGCGGGAGCATGGCGGGAGCGTCGGTTTCGCACAGCAGTCTGTCGGCAGGTATGACGCGAAAATTTGCCAAGCGAGAGTTTAGGGTGCCCGGCAAAGTGTAACCAATTTGGTTACACTTTGCCGGGGGGAGGGTGGTGTTGGCGAGGAAGTTGGGGTTGAAGGAGAAGTAGGCGCCGAGGGCGGCGAGCTCGGGAATGAGGTCGGAGGGGCCGGAGTAGGCGTGGAGGAGAAAGCCTCGGCGGGGGCGCGGGTGGGTTCGCAGCAGCGGGAGCAAATCGGGGTAGGCGTGCAGGCAGTGGATGCTGGCGGAGCGGTCGAGCTCGGCGGCGAGGGCGAGCTGGGGAAGAAACGCGGCGATTTGCTCTTCCATCGGGGCTCGGCGGACACCGGCCAGTCGGGGATCATCGGGGCGGGCGGTGTCGAGTATCCAGCGATCAAGGCCGATTTCTCCGACGCTGGCGCGCGGGTTGGCGACGAGGAGAGCGCGGAGTCGCTCCAGCCAATCTTGGGCGCGGGGAGCACCGGCGTCCCATGGGTGCAGACCGTAGGCGGGCAGCACGCAGGGATACTTGGCGGCGAGGGCGGCGACGCGCGGCCAGTCGTCGGGGTGGGTGCCGTTTACCACCATGCGTCCGGTCGGGCCGGCGAGGTCGGTCCAGGCGGCTTCTATGCGCTCCAGGTGCGGGGCCAGCGCATCGTCTTGGAGGTGGTTGTGGGCGTCGTGCAGCGTCATGCGACAGCCGATTAAAATGCCTAGTGAAGGGGGAGGACGGCCTGGTCTTCGCGGGTGGCGAGGCGGGCTTGGTGGCTGAAGTGGAGGTCGTTCATCACCGGATACAGATCGTAGAGGCGTTCCAAAAGTTCGGAGAGAAGCTGGCCGAGGGGCGGAAGGCCGGCTTCGCCACTGAAGTGGCGGGCGGGCTTTAGCTCTTGGAGAAAAAGGAGGAGTTTGAGAGCGGCGAGTTCGGGAGCGCCGGGAGGTAGCGACGGATCGTTTTCCTGGCGCACGGCGAGGAGGCTTTTTTTCATCTCGTGGACGAGGTGGAAAATGCTGTGCGGGGCATCGGCTTGCTGGAGGAAAAACTCGGCCACGTAGCGGGGCTGGCTGCGCGATTGGTATAGGCGACGATACGCGTCCTGCGAGCCGAGCATGCGCAGGAGAGCGGATAGTTCGGGGTTGTCGCGGTAGTGGCCGGGGCGGCTGGCGTCGGGTTTGGCGTGGGCACCGAGGACGTGGCGCAGGGCGCTGCACGTCATGATGGCGCGTTCGAGCAGCACGCCGAGGCGAAGGAAATGCCAGGCTGCGTCATGCAGCATGGTGTGGTCGGCGGTGGCCAGAAAGGTGGGCACGTGATCGAGCACGATGCGGGCGGCTTCGACGGCGAGGAGTTGGCGGGCTTTTTCGCCGGCTGCGCGAGGGGCGGGGATGTTGCGATTGCGCAGCACGTCGAGCCGGTCGTGGAGGCGGGTGAGCACGCTCCAGGCCTCGGGGGAGAGGTAATCGCGGAGCTGGCTGGCGTTATAGAGCACGGAGCTGGTGGCGGCGACGACGGAGCCAGGGGTATCGGGGTCGAGGGTAAGTCGCCAGGCGAGGTCGGTGCCGAGGGTTTCGTGGGGGCGGGTGCGGGCATCGAGCCGGGCGGCGCCGGCGTGGCCGGTGGCTTCGAGCAGGCCGCGCCAGACGGGGAGCCAGTGTTTGCGGTCGCGGGCGGGAATTTCTTCCAGGGCGACGTCGTCGAGAATGGCGAGCATGCGCGCGGTGGCTTCGGCGCGTTCCAGGTAGCGACCGAGCCAGAAGAGATTTTCAGCGGCGCGGGAGCCAAGGCGGGCGGGGCGGGGGGACTCGCCAGGGTCGTGGTTTTCGAGGTCGGCAACGCCGCCGGAATTGTGAAGGCCGAGAAGGACAAGCGTATCGGCGGATTCGCCCACGCGTCCGGCGGGGGGAAGGGTGTCGCCGAGGCGGATAAGTCCGCCGGGGAAAACGTCGTAGCTACGGGAGTCGGCGATAACGAAGGTGCTCAGGCAAAACGGATCCACGCCGCGACCGGGTCGGCGGCCGTCGATGGAGAGGGCTTCTGGCTCTACTTGCGCGACGTAGGCGTGGGGGTTTTGCAGCACACGGCGGTCCAGGCCGCGCGCGGTGAGCAGGGGGCGGGAGTGGCCGGGGCGCGCGACGGTGTAGTTGTCGGGTGATTCGTGGGCCTCGTGGATGGTGAAGCGCTCGGGTTGGTCGCGGATTTGCTCCATGCGGTCGGGGTCGCCGCAGGCGTAGGTCTCGGGGGAGGGGAGGAGGAGTTTCTCGCCGAGGTAGAATTTGGCGAGGCGGGGGAGGTAGGCGTCGATGACGCGGCTTTCGGCCAGGCCGGTGCCGATGGTGTTGGCGATGGCGACTCGTCCGGCGCGGATGCATTGGAGCAGGCCGGGAATGCCGGCGGTCTCGCGGTCGGTGGAGAAAACGACGGGGTCGATGTGGGCGTCGTTGAGACGGCGGTAAAGGACATCAACGCGTTCGAGGCCGCCGACCGTTTTGAAGTAAACGGTGTTGTCGAGGACGAGGAGGTCGTCGCCGCGGGCGAGGGGCAGGCCCATCTTGCGGGCGAGGAAACTGTGCTCTGAATAAAAGGCGTCGCCGGGGCCGGCGGTAAGCACGACGATGGAAGGCGAGGCGCGATCGCGGGGGGCGAGGGCGCGGAGCGCGGCGAGGAGCTGAAGCGGGAAGTTGATGACGCTGTGGTAATCGGGGAGGGCGCGATAGAGGTCGCCCGCCTCCTGGGTCATGAAGCGTCGGTTTTGCACCGCGTAGCTGAGTCCGATGGGGGTGTTGGCGCGGGTCTGCACGCAGCGCCAGCCTTCAGGGGTTCGGACGAGGTCGAAGCGCAGCAGCGTGGCGGGGTTGGCGCGGGCGGGTTCGAGGCCGAGGCAGGGGCGGCGATAGAAGGGGTCGGAGAGCACGGCCTCGGGCGGGAGGATTTTTTCGCGCAGAGCTTGCTGGCCCTGGTAGAGGTCAACCAGGAGGGCGTTGACGAGACGGGCGCGCTGGCGAAGGCCTGCTTCCAACGGGGCCCAGTCCTCGGCGGTGAGGACGAGCGGCGTGGGTTCCAGTTTCCAAAACTTGTGGGCGGAGCTCCCGGAGGCGTCGTCGGGGTGGGAAAGATCGGTCAGGCTCGCGTCGCGAATGGATAGGCGCAGGCGAGGCCGAAGAGTCCGACGCTGGGCGGGGTGAAGGGTGGGAAGGCCGTTGGCCGACGACATGGACATGCGAAGAATCGAGATAAGGGGCGAAGTGTGCGAGGCAGGCGGGATGCGGGGCAAGCGCGGCGGAGCGGGTATTTTTGGGAGTTGCGCGGGCAGCGCGAAGCGGTGGGTTGGCGGGATGTTACCGCTTTGGGATACTCAACCGCATCGGCGCACGCCGATCCTGACCGCGTTGTTGATCGCGGCGTGTCTTGGGGTTTTCGGTTACGAAGTGTCGCTGTTGCTTGCGGATGAAAAGAACTTTGCGGTCTGGATGACGCGGCACGCGCTGGTGCCGGGGAGGTTGCTGGCGGGCTGGGCGGATGCGGCGCAGTGGCAGACGGTGCTCACCTCGATGTTTTTGCACGGAGGAGTTGCGCACGTGTTGGGTAATTGCTGGTTCCTGTGGGTGTTTGGAAACAACGTGGAGGACCGGTTGGGGTTTTTTGGGTTCGCGGCGCTATATGTATTTACGGGGGCGGCAGCGGCTTTGGTGCAGGTGGCGGTGGATCCGGGATCGAGCGTGCCGATGGTGGGGGCGAGCGGGGCGATTTCGGGGGTGCTAGGGGCGTATCTGGTATTTTTTCCGCGCGCGTGGGTCGTGTCGCTGGTGCCCTGGATCGTGCCGGTGCTGCCGGTGCCGGCGGTGGTGTTTTTGTTGATGTGGTTTTTCGTGCAAACCTACGCGGGGGTGGGGGCTTTGCTGGCGGGTGCGCCGGGCGCGGGCGGAGTGGCGTGGTGGGCGCACGCGGGAGGGTTTTTGGCCGGGGTGTTTTTGGCGTGGAATTGGCCGCGTGCGGGCCGTCGATGAACGGCCGGTAGCATCGTGATTGGCGAGTTGGGTGCGTGACCATGGCCCGTTACGTGCCGTTCTCCCCCGTCCCTGCTCCCCCAGCCACAAGTAACCTATTAGGCTACTTGTGGCTGGGGGAGGGATTCTCGTTAGCCGGGGGAGTCTCGGGTGTTGCCAAGGTGGTGGGGACGCGAAAGGTTGGCTTTAATAGACATGCTTAAGAAACTCATCTCGAAGATTCGCGCGGTCATCGCGCCTTCGTCCGCCAAGCCAGCTTCCGTAAACATCGCGCCCGTTTCCGCGCCTGCCGCCCCGGCTCGCCCAAGCAAACCGCACACCCCCCGGCCTCCTCGTGAACGTGAGGGTTCTCGCGACCCAGGGCGGCGCGAGCCGCGGGCGTTGGGCGGAAATGGTCCGGGCGGCCGCGTGCAGCGCGGTCCCAAGTTTGAGCGGCCAGAAAGCTTGGAGCGTCCGAAGATCGACCAAAGCTTTGACGGTCCGACGCGCTCGCCAATCAAGCCCAAGAACGCGGTCGTTATCCCGCCGCAGGATACGGCGTTTACCAAATTGGGTCTAAACGACGCGATCGCTTTCGCGGTGGCGGAAATGGGGTACACCGAGCCGACGCCGATCCAGGCGCAGGCGGTTCCTGTGGTGCTGGCGGGGCAGGATGTGATCGGTTCGGCTCAGACCGGCACGGGCAAGACGGCGGCCTTCGCGCTGCCGCTCATGCATCGGCTGGGTTCGCATCAGCGGCAGACGCGGTGCCTCGTGTTGGAGCCCACGCGCGAGCTGGCGCTTCAAGTGGAGGAGGCGTTTCAGAAATACGCCAAATACACCGATCTGAGCGTAACGGTGGTTTATGGCGGCGTGGGCTACGGAAAACAGCGCGAGGATCTGGCGCGCGGGGTGGACGTGATCGCGGCGACGCCGGGGCGTTTGCTGGACCATTTGGAGCAGGGAACGGCGAGTTTGGCCGGGGTGGAGATTCTGGTTTTGGATGAGGTGGATCGCATGCTGGACATGGGTTTCCTGCCCGACGTGAAACGGATCATTCAAAAATGTCCGCAGGTGCGGCAGACCTTGTTTTTTAGCGCGACCATGCCGCCCGAATTGGCGCAACTGGCGGGGTGGGCACTGAAGGATCCGGTGGAGATCAAGATCGGAGCACGTCGCTCGGCGGCGGAGACGGTTTCGCACGCGTTTTACCCGGTGGTGGCGACGCAGAAATTCGACCTGTTGATCGAGCTTTTGAAGCGCACCGAGTTTAAGAGCGTGATCATTTTTACCCGCACCAAGATGGGAGCGGACCGTATTGCCGCCCGGCTGGAGCGCGAGCAACACACCGTGGGCGTGATCCACTCGGATCGCAGCCAACGTGAGCGGGTGGAGGCTCTGCAGGGCTTTAAGGACGGGCGCTTTGAGGTGTTGGTGGCGACTGATATTGCCGCGCGCGGGCTCGATATCGCAGGGGTTTCGCACGTGGTGAATTACGACGTGCCGGAAAACGCGGAAGACTACGTGCACCGTATCGGCCGCACCGGGCGGGCGCAGACCACGGGGGATGCGTTTACCCTGGTGACCGAGGAGGACGTGCGCGACGCGCGATCCATCGAGCGGTTCATCGGGGCCAGCATCGATCGCAAGAAGCTGGAGGATTTCCCGTACATTTACTCGGCCCTATTTGATGAGAAGACCTTGGCTGAGGCCGAGGCGGCGGGGCCTAAACCGGCTGGTCGGCTGACGCGCGGCACGCGCGGCGGTCCAAGAGCGCGGCGCTAAACGGTGATGCGACGACACAAAAAAGGCTCCCCGTAGTGGGGAGCCTTTTTTTGCGCGGGAGCGAGTTAGGGCGGCGAATCAGGCGCTGGTTTCAGAGGAGCGAACCAAGGCGTTGAATGCGAGACCGGCGGCGGCACCGCCGGCAAGATCGGCGGCCAGATAAACGAGGCATTGGCCGTTCTCGACCAGACCCATCAGGGGCAGGGCAAAGCCGACGGCGGGGTTGAAGGCACCGCCGGAGACGCTGCCGACCGCGAAGGCCATGGCCATGACCGTGCCGCCGATGGCGAGTCCGTAAAAGGAATTGTTGGCCGTGCCTTTGGAGGTAGCGACGTTGAGCACGGTCCAGGCGAGGGCGAAGGTGGCGAGAAACTCCACGACCAGCGAAGGAACCAGCGCGAAGGAAACGGGGCCGAGCACGGGTTTTCCGTGGATGGCGACGACGATCAGACCGGCGATGAGAGCGCCCGCCAGCTGGGCGAACCAGTAGGGGAGCAAGTCGGCCTTGGAAAGCGCGCCGCGCAGGAAGGCGGCCAGGGACACGGCCGGGTTGAAATGTCCGCCGGAGACGTGGCCGCCAGCAAAGATCATGACCATGAGGATGCCGCCGATGGCGACGGGCGGAAGGGCCGCGCCACCGCGCACGGACATGCCGATGGTGAAAACCAGGAAGAAGGTGCCGATGAGTTCGACGATGTATTTTTTCATATTAAGAGGGAGTGGCGCATCGGGATGGGCACTTCCGGGGCGCTTGGCAATGGCTGGATTGCGCGGTGACAATCTCGTAACGCCGCGATTGAGGCTTGTGCTGTATTCCTGAATCGGAATGTAGTTTCGCTCATGAAGCTGGTGCAAATCTACCAATGCCTGTGCGACGAGACGCGGCTGCGTTTGCTTAATCTGTTGCTGGAAGGTCCGCTGTGCGTGTGTCACTTGCAGGCGGCACTGGTCGAGCCGCAGGTCAAGATTTCCAAGCATTTGGGCTACCTGAAAACGCGTGGATTGGTGCGCTCGCGCAGGCAGGGGAACTGGATAATATATGCATTGCCTCCGGAGCGGGAGCGTTCGGCCGAATTGAAGGCGAACCTGGCTTGTTTGCAGGACTGCGCGGCGGAGCAGACGGGGTTTAAACGCGATCTTGCCCGGCTGCGAAAGTTGGATCTCGCATGCGCGCCGGTCGCGGCGGCAGGCGGCAAGGGCAAGGCATGCTGTGACTGAACTTGATTTTCTTATGATCACCTCGAACACCATCGAAGCCGGACCGGCCGCTTTGACCATTTCCGAACTGTGCTCCGCTTTGGCGGCTGCGCCCGAATTACCGCTCACCGTCGTTTGGACGGACGGCGAGCCGATCGAGACGCATTTTCACGTGACGGAGGTCGGGCGCGTGCAAAAGGATTTTGTCGATTGCGGCGGCACCGTGCGCTCTTTGACGAGCTGCCTCTTGCAGACTTGGGTGGGCGACGACACGGACCATCGCATAACCGCCGCGAAACTCTTGCGGGCGTTTGAGTATGCCGCGCCAGTGCTGCGCGGAGAGGACCTGCCAGTGGAATTAGAATACGAGGCCTGCAATGTGGTGCAGTTGCGTGTCGTCGCGGTGGAGCGCACTGCGGATGCGTGGGTCATCCGGCTTGGTAAAAAACACACGGACTGCCTGGCGAAAGAGCTATGCCTGCCTGCGGTCGGGTCCTGCAAGCCGGGGTCGGGCTGCTGCTAAGCACTTTTAACGAAAATTTATGAACAAAGAAAAACCTACCATCCTGATTCTTTGCACGGGCAACTCATGTCGCAGCCACCTCGCGGAAGGGGTGTTGCGTGCGGCGGGCGGGGATTTGTTTAACGTGGCCAGCGCGGGCTCGAAGCCGGCCGGTTATGTGCATCCGCTCGCCATCGTCGCGATGAAGGAAATCGGCATCGATATCTCGGCCCACACCTCGAAGCACATGAATACATTTCTCGAAGGTGAGGTGGAGACCGTGATTACGGTGTGCGGCAACGCCGACCAGGCCTGTCCGATTTATCCGGGACAGGTGAATCGCCACCACTGGCCGTTCGAGGATCCGGCGCATGCGGTGGGCACGGATGAGGAAAAGCTGGCAGTGTTCCGACGTGTGCGGGACGAGATTCGCCGGCGCTTCACCGCCTACGCAGATGGGCGGCGCGACGAGCGAAAGAGCGCGGTGGCCAAGGAGGGCAGAGCGTGAGCAATGCGACGCTGGCGGGTCGGCTTTCGTTTCTGGACCGCTGGTTAACGCTGTGGATTTTTCTGGCGATGGGGGTGGGCGTGGCGCTGGGCCGCTTCGCGCCCGCGCTGGCGGAGACGCTGACGGCTTGGAGCGTGGGCACGACCTCGATCCCCATTGCGATTGGTTTGATCGTGATGATGTATCCGCCGCTGGCGAAGGTGCGGTATGAGGAGCTGCCGGATGTGTTTCGCGACCGGCGTGTGCTGGCTCTTTCTCTGGTGCAAAACTGGGTGCTCGGGCCGGTCCTGATGTTCACGCTGGCGGTGATTTTCCTGCGCGATCAGCCGGAGTATTTCGCCGGGTTGGTGCTGGTGGGCATCGCCCGGTGCATCGCAATGGTGATCGTGTGGAATGATCTGGCGGGCGGGAGCCGCGAATATTGCGCGGGGTTGGTGGCGGCGAATGCGCTTTTCCAAGTCTTCGCCTTCGCGCCCTTGGCGTGGCTGTTTTTGAAAGTGCTGCCGCCGATAGTCGGCGTGGATCTCGGGGTGCTGGATCTTTCGGCGATCAGCATCGGAAATATCGCTTGGAGCGTGTTTATTTACCTCGGGATTCCGTTTATCGCGGGTTGGCTGACGCGAGTGCTGCTGCGGCGCGGCGGAGCGAAGCGCAAGGCGTGGTTTGACGGGAAGTTTCTGCCTGCGGTCAGCCCGCTCACGCTTGGTGCGCTGTTATTTACGATTGTGGTGATGTTCAGCCTGCAGGGTAAACAGGTGCTGGCGCGTCCGTTGGATGTCTTGCACATCGCAGCGCCGTTGGTGGTTTATTTCGCGATCATGTTCACGGCGACCTTCTGGCTGAGCGTGAAGGCGGGGACGGACTACGCGAAGGCGGCGACGCTGGGGTTTACGGCGGCGGGAAATAACTTCGAACTGGCCATCGCAGTGGCAGTGGGGGTGTTCGGGCTGACCTCGGGCGCAGCTTTTGCGGCAGTGGTGGGGCCGCTGGTGGAGGTGCCGGCGCTGATCGCGTTGGTCAGCGTGGCCCTGCGTTGGAAACGCCTAGTTAAGGCGTAGTTCTCGTCGGTTCGGCCTGCGGCCGAATTTAACCGATAGGGTTGATGCGTTGCTTCATCTCGCGGACCGCTTCATCGATGCCGGTGTAAAGCGCGCGGCTGATGATGCTGTGGCCGATGTTTAACTCGTGGAGATGGGGCAGGGTGCGAATCTCGGAAACGTTGATGTAGTTGATGCCGTGTCCGGCATTGACCACCAGACCGGCGGAGTGAGCGAGGCGCGCGCCAGAAACCAGACGGGCGAATTCTTCGGCGCGTTTCGGGCCATAGTAGGCGTTGGCCCATGCGCCGGTGTGAAGCTCGATCCACGGGGCTTGAAGCTCCACGGTGGCGTCGATTTGGGCGGCGTCGGCGTCGATAAAAAGGCTTACCATGATGCCGGCTTCGCGCATGGCATCGCACACGGCGCGCACGCGCTCGCGCTGTCCGACGACATCAAGGCCGCCTTCGGTGGAGACTTCTTCGCGGTTTTCGGGGACGAGGCAGACCGACTCCGGTTTCACCGCCAGGGCGAATTCGATCATGGCCGGAGTGCAGGCCATTTCCAGGTTGATGCGGGTCTGGGCGACCTCGCGCAGGCGGTAAACATCGCGCTCCTGAATGTGGCGGCGGTCTTCACGAAGATGGATCGTGATGCCGTCCGCTCCGGCGCGCTCAGAGAGAACGGCGAGGGTAACGGGATCGGGCTCGACCGGTCCGCCGACGGTGGCGGAGTAGCCGCGGTAGCGGGCTTGGCGGACAGTGGCGCAGTGGTCGATATTAACACCGAGGAGTATCATGGACACACCTCTGCACCAAATGTGCCAAACGCCAAGCCGGTATGCCGACGGTCCGCTTTTCGCTTCCTGCGCAGGAATTTTCCACCTTGCCTAAGGGTCATGTCCAACGTGCCGGCCAAACGCGAAAATCTCTTGCTCAACCTCGTCTGCAACATCGCCGCGCCTGCGCTGGTGTTGTCCAAGCTCAGCGCGCCGGAGCGCCTGGGGCCTGAAGTGGCGCTGGTGGTGGCCTTGGCGTTTCCGCTGGGTTACGGGGTGTGGGATTTTAACCGGCGGCGCGCCTTCAACTTCGTGGCGGGCATTGGTTTCGTAAGCACTTTATTAACCGGCGGTTTTGGCTTGGCGAAGCTCGATGGAATGTGGTTCGCGATCAAGGAGGCGTCGGTGCCGGCGGTCATCGGGATGATGGTGCTGCTCTCGACCAAATCCAAGCGTCCGCTGATCCGGGAGTTTATTTACAACGATCAGGTGATCGATGTGCCCAAGGTGGATGCCGCCCTAGATGAACGAGGGGCGCAGGACGCGTTCGCGCTGCTTTTGGCACGGGCGGGCTGGTGGGTGACGGGGTCGTTTTTTATCAGCGCGGGGTTAAATTTTGGTCTCGCTCGCTGGATGCTGACCGCACCGGCCGGAACAGTGGAGTTTAACGAGCAACTCGGGCGCATGCAGTGGCTGAGCTGGCCGGTGATCGTGCTGCCCAGCATGGCGATGATGATGGCGGCGCTTTGGGGGCTGCTCAACGGGATCAAGCGTCTGACCGGCATGGAGCTGGAGCAGGTTTTCCACGCGCCACCGCCGCCAGCCAAGTGAAACGCGATCAACCCGAACTCAGGGCGGTGAGACGTTCGGCGAGGGAGCGGGCGGTGGCTTCGACCCAGGCGGTGCCCTGGGCGGCGTTCGCGAGCGTGGCGTCGCCCATCACGCCCTCGGGCGCGATGTCACGGGTGGTCCAGGCCAGATTCAGCGCCGCGCCTTCGGGACGGAGCTCGGCCGGGTCGTCGAGGCGGGCCGGGTAATGACAAAGCGCGTGCTGCATGCGCACCACTTCGGGGGCCAGGGCCAGCATGAGGGCGGTTTCCCATTCGCCGGCATGGAAACCGTAGGCGGCTTCCTGCGCGCTCTGGTCGGCTTTGTAGGTGCTTTGGAGCATGCCGATGCGCAGGCCGGGCAGGTTTTGCAGTTCGCGGATGAGGGGCACGAGCACCGCGCTGTTGCCGCCGTGGGTGTTGAAAATCGCAATGCGACGGAAGCCGAGCCGGTGGAGTTCGCCCACCTGGGCGCGCACCAGCGCGATGAAGCTGCGGGCGGAAAGGGTGAGCGTGCCGGGCCAATCGGCGTGTTCGTTGCTTTTCCCGACCGTAATGGGCGGAGCGACGAAGACGGGAGTGCTGGCTGGCAGGCGGGTGAGGGCGCGGGCGAGCAAGCCCTGGCCCAGAATCGCATCCACCCCGACCGGCAGGTGGGGACCGTGTTGCTCGATCGCGCCGGTGGGCAGCACGGCGAGTGCCCTGGGAGCCAGGGCGGCGGCGCGCAATTGCTCGCGGGTTAGCGCGGCGAGTTGACGCGCGCCGAAGGGCCGCCAGCGCGGAGCGATGGGTCCGGGATGCGGGGCGGGGGACGTGGCATCCTCCGGTTCGGTCACAACGGGCCTCACGCGATTATGCCAGGCGGCTTCGGTGATGATGCGGGAGAGCCGCATCGTGGCGGCGGTGCGAATGGCGGCGGCGGATTTGTTCAGTTCGACGCCGATCATGCCGGCGGGCAGGGGCGGGGCCTGAACCCAACGGCCGGGGCGGAAATTCTCATCGGCGGAGTCTTGCGGCGGCGAGCTGACCGGCTCGGCGTTGAGCAGGGAGGCGGCGAGCGCCTGGGTGGCGAGACGCACATCGGCGGGCGCGGCGGGGTGAAAATCGAAGCCGAGCGAGGCGAGGTGCACCCGATAAACCGTCAGGCCGGTTTCCACCCGAATGTCGCGGGCGGCGGCGTCGAGCGCTTCGCGATGCCAGGGGCTGGTGGAGTAAATCAGGAGTTTCCCGAAGCCGGAAAATTTCACCCCGAGGGCGATTTCGCGCACGATTTCGAGGGTCAGTTCCAGCGATATGCCGAACCACGCGGAAGCGGTTTGCGGGGCGGGGCCGAATCGAAGCGGCGGCAGCACCACGGGAGCGGCGTTGCCGGAGGCGAGATTGGCGGCGCCGGCGGCGGAAAGCAGCGCGTCGCCGACGGCTTCCTCCGCATCCAGCGGCAGGCCGAGGCCATGGTGGGCGCAGCCATAAACGGGCAGGATCGCGAGCGCTCCGGGCATGGCGGCTCGGGCGCGAAACTCAGTGGTGGGCAGGTGGGCCCAGGCGCTGGAGAAGCAGGCTTGTGCGAGCCAGGTCATGGTCATGCCGTCAGCTTGGAAAATGCCGTTGACGGGGCGAGGGCAGATTTTGGGCTTTGGATTTTTGCCGCTTTGGCATTTTGCTGCGCCGCGTGGCCGCCATCGACGAAGGAATTGTCCGGGAATATTTTGAACAAAACGGGTTTTTCGTGCGTCAGGTCCGCAAACACGCGGTGCAGGCGCGCAAAAAAACCAGCGCGGAAGAAATCGATCTGGTGGTGTTTAATCCGAGCTGGAACCGGGAAAGTCGAAAACCGGACTTTTTCCTGTTCGCGAACGAGCTGCCCTACTTGCACCGTGCGATCGTGGCGGTGAAGCCGTGGCACACCGATGTGTTTACCCCGGGCATGTTGAAAAGTTCGCCGGAGATTTTCCGGTTTCTGGAAGCGGAGGTGCAGCGCGGGGCTGAGCGCTTTTTTCCGCCCGAGGAGGGCGAGGGGGCGGAGGGGCCGGAGGTGTTCGCCAAGATTTTGGTTTTGCCGGCGCTGCCGACGCAGGAGCCGTTCCGAAGTCAGAGCGTGGAGTTGCTCAAGGCTCGCGGCGTGGATGGCATTATTTCCTTTCGCGCCATCCTGCTCGACCTGATCGACAAGGTGGAAATCAACCGCAGCTACCGCAAGAGCGACACCCTGGAGGTGCTGCGTATCTTGAAAAACTACGATCTGCTGCGTGATCCGCAGCTCGACTTTCTGCCGACTCGGCCCGGGCGGTGATTCGGGTGGTGGCGCGGCAAAGGCGGCGGGGCTTGAAACTGGCGAACGGGGCGGTGAACGTGCGCCCTACATACTCTCATGATTCATCCTTCCGCGATCATCGAACCGGGTGCGCAACTGGGCGCCGACTGCGAAATCATGGCGGGAGCCATCATCACCCGGCATGCCGTGCTCGGCGACCGCGTGGTCGTGCATCCTTACGCGGTGGTGGGCGGCGACCCGCAGTTTTTGAAATTCGACCGGCGCACGCCGACCTTTGTCCAGATCGGCGAGGGCACGGTCATTCGCGAGCATGCGACGGTAAATCGCTCGATCTACGAGGCCAAGGCCACGGTGATCGGCGCGCGGTGTTTTCTCATGGCCAACAGCCACGCCGGTCATGACTGCGTGCTGGGCGACGATGTGGTGCTGGCCAACAACGTGATGCTGGCCGGCCACGTGGACGTCGGCTCCTACACCTTTCTGGGCGGCGGCGCGGGGGTGCATCAATTCGTGCGCATCGGCGAAAGCGTGATGTTGAGCGGGTTGTCCCGCATATCGCGCGATCTGGCGCCGTTTACGATCGTGGCGGAGCGCGATGAAGTGAGCGGGCTTAATTTGGTGGGTTTAAAACGACGTGGTTTCAGCCGCGAGACCTTGCGCGAGCTCAAGGAGGCGTTTCGCAGCGTGTATCTCGGCCCGGGTAACATACGCGTGCTCGCCGCCGAGGCTCTGGCTTCGGGGGCGTTTACTTCGCCGGAGGCGGGGCGCTTTCTGGCGTTTTTCGCCGAAGGGAAACGGGGCTTTGCGCGCTCGCCGCAAAAGGCGTTTGGCGGCACGGCGGCAAACCGCGAGGAGGACGCCGCATGAGCACGACCACGACTGATCGCCTGGCCTTTACCTGCGGAGATCCGGCGGGGGTCGGCCCTGAGATCATAGCGACCTGGCTCAACGAAGCGCCGGCCGCCGATCTGGCCCGGGTCGAGGTGCATGGCCCGGCGCGCTGGCTGGAGACTTTGCCGCGCGCCGATCAGTTCCGCGCGTGTCCGGTGGTAGGCGCGGAGGATTTTGCCGCCACGCCGGGCAAACCTTCCGAGGCGGGCGCACGGGTGGCCGATCTGGCTTTGCTGGCGGCGACGGCGGCGGCGCGCGCGGGCCGGGTCGCGGGAGTGGTCACGGGTCCGGTGGCAAAATCCTGGATGGCCAAGGTGGGCTGGAGACACGCGGGCCAGACGGAGTTTTTCGCGTCTGCCTGGGGCGGCGAGCCCGTCATGGCGTTTTGCGGCGGGCGCTTGCGCGTGGTGCTGGCGACCTGGCACATACCCTTGTGCGAGGTGCCGGCGGCCCTGACCGAGCCGGTGCTGGCGCGCGCGGCCGACGCGGCGGTGGAACTCTGCGCGGCCGACGGCGTGCTGGGCACGCCCCGTATCGCGGTTTGCGGGCTCAACCCGCACGCGGGAGAGGAGGGTTTGCTGGGCAAGGAAGAGCGCGATTCGATCGACCCCATCCTCAACCGGTTGCGGGCGCGGCACACGGGTTTGTCGAAAACTCTGCCCGGCGACACGGTTTTCGGACGTCAGCTGCGCGGCGATTTCGACGGTGTGATCGCGCTTTATCACGATCAGGGACTGGCTCCGTTGAAGACCCTGGAGTTTGACCAGGCGGTGAACGTGACCCTCGGCCTGCCCCATGTGCGGACCAGCCCGGATCATGGCACGGGGTTCGACATCGCGGGTCGCGGAGTCGCCTCGGCCAACAGCTTCGCCAGTGCGGTGCGCGTGGCGCGCTCGCTGGTGGCGTGGCGTCGCTTGCGCGCGGCGGGGTGAGTCGTTTCGTTGTTGTCATGGAAACCACCGCCCTCGTGTCCGAACCTGTTTTGCCGCCTTTGCCGGAAGGGGTGCGGGTGGGCGATGAGCGTCTGGTGCAGTTGACCGAGGCGGCGGGTCGCAAAGTGGCGGCTTTGATCGCGCGCGAGAAACAAGGCGAGTTCCTGCGGGTCGCCATTTCTGGCGGTGGTTGCAACGGGCTCAGCTACAAACTGCGGTTCGCACCCGAGGCCAGGAAAGGCGACATTTTGGTGCCCTCCGCCGGCGTGCGGGTGATCGTGGATACGAAGACCGCACTCTATCTGAAGGGCACGCACATCGACTATTCCTCGGCCCTGATCGCGGGCGGCTTCAAGTTTACCAATCCCAACGCCAAAGCCTCGTGCTCCTGCGGGGAGAGTTTTTCGGTTTGATGCGGGCGGTGTAGGCGTCGGGCAATGTGACCACGATGAGGCCGGAGTTGCATGCCAGCCAAGCAACGCGCGGCCGACAGAGGCTGACTTTGCTTGCTCTGGCGTGGGGCGTGGCGGGCGTGGTGCACCACCTCACGTTTGAGCGGCTGGGCTTTGGCAGTGTGCCGGGGGCGTGGTACCTGATCGCCACGCTGGCGTTGGTGGCCCGTCCCTCGTCGATCGGACGCCTGGCCGGATTTCTCGTGTCGACGGTGGTCGTGCTGGGGCGCGAGTATGAAGTGCTCTCGAACCACATGGTTTTGGAATTTTGGCTGGCGCTGGCGTTTTTGGTCGCGCTGGCGGAGACGTGGCGGCGGCGAGAAGGCGTCGAAAGGGGGTCGCCGGAGCGGCTATACGCGGCGGCGGCTCCGCTGTTGCGCGTGGCGTTTCTGATGCTCTACGGGTTTTCGTTGTGGGCGAAGTTGAACACCGGATTTTTTGACCCGCAGGCGAGCTGCGCAGCGGTGTTTTTGGTCAAGGCGGTCAACGCCTACGGACTGGGGACGTGGCCGGGGGTCGCCGCCGCCTTGGCGGCGGGGTGGCCACAGCGTGTGGCCATCGGGTTGACGCTCGGGCTGGAGCTGGCCTTGCCCGTTTTGCTCGGGTGGCGACGCACTCGGACGTGGGGCTTGGCGCTGGCGCTGGGTTTTCATGTGGCGATGGGCTTGGTGCCGATTTTGGGAATCAGCAGTTTTTCGAGTCTGGCGTTTGTCTGTTTGCTGCCGTGGATGCCGGACCGGGCATTTGACCGCTGGGCGGACAAGGTCGCGCCGGTGGTGGCGTTTTTAGAACGACGAGATGGGCGGGCGCGGATTCTTAAGGCGATGGGGGCGATGGCGGTCTTTTTGGCTATTACGACGGAGTATCGGTTTTTTCACCCGAGGCCGCATTTCGTGACCGTGCTTTGGCTGGCGTGGTCGTTGCCGGCGGTCGGGTTGGCGGGGTGGGCGCTGTGGGTGGAGCGCAAAGCGGCAGTCGGGGTGGCGGAGGTGGCCGGACCCCGACCACGCTGGCTGTTGGCTATGCTCGCCCCGGTGGTGGTGTTGGGGGTGTCGCCCTACGTGGGTTTTGGGACGCAGGGCACGTTTACGATGTTCAGCAACCTGCGTTTGCAGGGCGACTCGCCCAACCATTTGGTGGCGCGCCCCGAGTGGTTTTGGACCCGCACGGAGGTGGTGCGGGTGCTGGGCAGCAATCATCCCGAGTTTGCCGCGTATCGGGATGGTTCGCGGTTGTTGACCGAGCCGGAGTTTCGCCGCCTGGCAGCGGACATAAAAACGGATTATTACGTGATCGGAATCTATCGCGGTGAGCGCTTCCTGATCGGGCGTCGGCGCGGGTTGACCGACGACCATCTGCTAATGCGTCCGCTGTCGTGGTTTGAGCGGGTTTTGATCCGGCATCGCGATGTGCCGATCGCGGAACCGTGTCCTTGCCAGTGGTAGGGGCGGCAGGAAGGTGATCAGCCACGCGCCCCGGTTAGGGTGATTGCGGGACTGATCGCGTCCGCCTCATTCCCGAGGACTGCGCTGAAGGGTCGTCTGCACCTGTGCGGGGGTTGGCCACCGGCGGGTAAGGCAGGGTGGCGCTGGGGGGGTATAGGTCTTGGCGAGAGCTTCGAGCGGGTGGCGGCGGGAATGGGGCGGAGTCGCGATGTCTGCCTCTGATATCGACACACACCGAGTTTAATTTAACCGTTGTCGGTTTTAAAGTCGTGTTATACTCTTTCTAGATCAAAACGGGTCTATAGGGATTGAAGGTAGAGTTTATTTTAGTCAGGAGCCAGCCGTCGCCAATCAAGCTGCGAACGCGCTCCGGGCCGTGCCAGATAGGGCGTGTTTTTTCGCTTATGGCGGCTTCGATGTCTGGCAGCGTTTCGTAAAGGATGTTGCCGATGCGGTCTTTGATCAGATCGCCGAGTTTTTCGACTGGGTTGAGTTCCGGGCTGTAGGGCGGCAGCGAAACAATACGGACGTTCGAGGGTAATTCCTCGATCGGGGTTTCGGTGTTTTGATGAAAGCCTGCCTGATCCCAGATGACCACATGCACGGCTTGAGGATCGCGTGCGCCGAGCTGGCGCAGGAAGGCGTGGCTCATTTCCAAGCTGACGCCGTCGGCGAACATGGCTTCGGCCAATCCATCGCCAGCCACCTCAAGCGCGGAGTAAAGATACCTATGAGTTTCTCGCTTCGGTTTTGCCCTATGCCAATGTCGCGTGGGAAAAACGCTCCATCCTGCTAAATCTGCTCGTGCCGAAGCTGCCCGCGCCGAAGGAGGAAGATCTTTCAAAAGGCATACTCGAATCCATCGACATGGACAACTACCGGGTGGAGAAAAAAGCCATAGAAAGCATCCGGCTCGCCAACACGGAGGCGGAGATAGCCCCCGCGCCCGTCGAGGGTGGCGGCTTCAAACGGGAGTCCGAACTGGATCGCCTGAGCAACATACTCAAAACCTTCAATCAGCACTTCGGCACCCTCTTCAGCGACGCAGATCTGGTGATGAAGCGCATTAGCGACGACATCGCGCCGAAGGTGGCGGCGGATGCGGCCTATCAAAACGCCCGAAAAAAACACCCCGGCCAGCGCCGATATCGAACACGATGCCGCGCTTAAACGCATCGAAGTAACGCTGCTCAAGGATGATACCCAGTTATTTAAGCAGTTCTTCGAAAACAAATTCTTCCGTCGCTTCGTCACCGACCGCGTGCGCGACCTGAATCGGGCGGCGTGAGAGCTTGGGATTGGTAATCGTCGGACGGGACTTGCCGGTGGTCCTTCGATGAATGGAATTCCCCGTTTTAACTTTGAACACCTCATCCCACTACGACGTCGCCATCATCGGCGCGGGCATGGCCGGGCTCGCCGCCGGCATCCGCCTGGCGCACTTCGGCAAACGCGTGTGCATCTTCGAGCGCCACAACGTCGTCGGCGGGCTCAACTCGTTCTACTCGATTTCCGGCCGCAAATACGATGTGGGTCTGCACGCCATGACCAACTGGGTGCCACCCGGCACCAAGGGCACGCCGCTGGGCAAACTCCTGCGCCAGCTCCGCATCGACCGCGAGGAGTTCGCCCTGCACCCGCAAAAACGCTCCCGCATCGCCTTCGGACCGGCGGGCGAAACCTCGCTCACGTTCACCAACGACTTCGCCGTGCTGGAGGCCGAGGTGGCGCAGAAATTCCCCGCCCAGATCGACGGTTTCCGCCGCCTCGTGGCGCTGGTGAAAACCTACGACGACGTCTCGCTTGATGCCGTGCCCGAAAGCGCCCGCGCCGTGGTGCGCCGCCACCTGTGCGATCCGCTGCTGGAGGACATGCTTTTCTGCCCGTTGATGTATTACGGCAGCGCCACCGAGCACGACATGGAGTTCGGCCAGTTCGTGATCATGTTCAAAGCCCTCTTCCTCGAAGGTTTCGCCCGTCCGGTCGAGGGCGTGCGCTTGGTGCTACGGGTGTTGTTGGAAAAATACCGCCAGGCTGGCGGCGAACGCCGGATGAAATGCGGCGTCCGCCAAATCATCGCCGGGGCCGGCAGCGCCGACCGGCTCGTGCTCGACGACGGCACCGAGATCACCGCCACCCACGTGATCAGCACCATCGGCGCGGCGGAGACGGAGCGGCTGTGCGAGCAGGGAGCAAGGAGCGAGGAGAGAGGAGTTGAAGAAACCGGCCCGAACCACAGAAACATATCCGAGCTTTCTCCGTCCGCCTCAGGTTCCTTGCTCCCCGCTCCCCGCTACCTGCGCCCGCACCCCTTCGGTCGCCTGAGCTACTGCGAGACCATCACGGTGCTCGACCGTGCGCCCGCTGCACTGGGCTGGGGCGACGATACGATCATCTTTTTCAACGACTCGGAGCGCTTCAGCTACGAGCAGTCAGCCGGCCCGGTCGATGCGCGCAGCGGCGTGATTTGCCTGCCCAACAACTTCGCGTTTCCCGAAGGTCAGGCGCTTACCGAAGGTCTTTTCCGCTGCACCTGTCTGGCGAACTACGATTACTGGACGACCCTCCCCGACGAGGCCGCCTATCAAGCGGAGAAACAACGCTGGTATGCTGACATCCAGCGCAGCGCGCTGCGTTTCCTTCCACCGCACCCCGGCACCGACGCGCTAGCACAAGCCACGGTGGCGACGGATATGTTTACGCCGCGCACCATTACCAAGTTCACCGGGCACTTCGGCGGGGCGATCTACGGGTCACCCAAGAAAATCCGCGACGGCCGCACGCCCCTGGCCAACGTCTATCTAGCCGGCACCGACCAGGGTTTTCTCGGCGATGCTCTCCGGCATCAGCATGGCCAATTTCCACGTGCTGGCGGCGCCCAAGTCGTAAGGTTTGCGATAAAGGCTTTTAGGCTGTTTTGCCTGAGGTTTACGTCTTGGCGTAGAGGTGTTTCTGGAAACCCGCGAAAACTTGGCCGATTTCCTCCGGTTTTCCGCCCAAGTCCGCCACGGCGTCGGCGATGGAGTCGTGATACTTGAGCCGCAACAACGGCTTCAACTTGCTCTGATCCAGTTCCGTGACGCCCTCCGTGACGTAGTGCTGAAGCACAAAATTGAGGAACGCCTGCTGTTTCGCGGTGAAGTGGGAGTTGATATACACCCGCGCATGGTCTGCCCGTTCGGCCCTCGTAACCGGGGGTAACAAATAGGCGACGTAGGCGAGCACGTCGAAGAGGTCGCTTTTTTCCGCGTCGATCAGTTGCTGCATCGCGACCAGCTTATCGTGGCCGAAATCCTTTTCGGCGAGGCCTTGAAGGAGTTTGGCGCGGGTGTCGGGCGCGCTCCAGAGGGCGCGGAGTTCGGCTTCGCTTTGGAAGAAGTCGGGCAGTTTGCCGAAGAGCAGTTCCATGAATTGCTGCGCGCTCATCGGCGTCCCATCGGGGTGCCAGAAGGTCGTCGTCATCATGTGCTGGATGCTGCGCTCTTTGCCGTCGGCGAGACGGACTTTCACTTTCTGGCGGGGTGGGGCGATGGGCGGTTCGGGGGGCGTGGGTGGCCCCGGCGGCGGGGTGATGGGAGCTGTGGGAGAAATGGGACTGATGGGAGTGATGGGCTCGCCGTCCCACTCGGGGTCTTGGAAGTTTAGGTGCGCCTTTACGAAGTCGTAGATCGTGAAATAGTCCTTCCCGTCGTAGAGGCGCGTGCCCCGGCCGATGATCTGCTTGAACTCGATCATCGAGTTGACCGGCCGCATCAGGACGATGTTGCGGATGTTGCGCGCATCCACGCCGGTCGAGAGTTTTTGCGACGTGGTGAGAATCGTGGGGATGGTCTTCTCGTTGTCTTGGAAATCCCGCAAGGCCTGCTCGCCGCGCTCGCCGTCGTCGGCCGTAACCCGCGCGCAGTAGTTCGGATCTTTGCTCGTCTTGAGCTGGTTTACGAGATCGCGCACGAGCAGGGCGTGCGACTGGTTGGCGCAGAAGACCAGGGTCTTCTCGTTCTGGTTGATCTGGGCGAGAAAGAGCTGCACCCGCTTCTTCTCCCGCTCACGGATCTCGATTCTGCGGTTAAAATCCGCCTCCTCGTAAAGTTTCCCCTGCTCGATCTCACCCTCCACCACGGCGTCGTCGGGGGTGTAGATGTAGTAGTCCAGGGTGGTCTGAATCTGCTTCACCTTGAACGGAGTCAGGAAGCCGTCGTTGATGCCCTGCTTAAGCGAGTAGATATACACCGGCTCGCCAAAGTAGGCGTAGGTATCGACGTTGTCCTTGCGCTTGGGCGTGGCGGTGAGGCCGAGCTGAACCGCTGGGGAGAAATACTCCAAAATCTCCCGCCAGGTGCTCGCGTCGTTGGCGCCGCCGCGATGGCACTCGTCGATGACGATAAAGTCGAAAAAGTCCGCCGGATACTCGCCAAAGTATCCTTCGACAGGCTCAGGAACCATCCTTCTGACAGGCGCAGGAATTGAATAGCTCGATGACAGCTGCTTCAATTTACTGACGTTACCTTGGATCAGGGCGATTTTTTTGGCGCGGCTCCAACCCTGCACCTGTTTCTCGCGATCAAAGGCCTTATCGATCCGGTCAAACGGCGCATAGTAGACGAGTTTGACGGGGAGCCGTGCTGCGGTGTGTTTTGCGCCTTCACCCATTCGGTGTTGATCCAACCGTATGCGCAAATCGGTCGTGCTTCCTGTGTAGAAACTGCCGTCTCCACATTCGAGAATATACATGCAGCCATCCGCTTTTTCAGTGGGCACTGGCAGTTCGACCAGTTCGTCACGCTCACTGACCGGTTGTTTTAAGTCTTCGGTGACTACCTGTTCGGCAGGCTCAGGGACCGAGGCCCCGGTGGCTGAGCCTGCCGAAGCCATGAAGGTCTGGAAGATGGTGAAGAACAGGCTGCCGTTCTTGGGGACCTTGCCCTTCTTCTTGATGTCGGCGGGCTCGATACGCACCAGCGCGTCCTCGGGGAAGGCGGAGAACGCGTTGTAGGCTTGGTTTGCCAGAATGTTCCGGTCAGCGAGGAAAAGGATGCGCGGGCGGCGGGTGGCTTCGCGGCTCAGGTTCCAGCGGGCGTGAAAGAGTTTCCAAGCGATCTGGAAGGCGATGAAGGTCTTGCCCGTGCCCGTGGCGAGGGTGAGCAGGATGCGCTGGCGATCCTCCGCAATGGCCTGCATGACGCGCTCGACGGCGATGTCTTGATAATAGCGGCCGGGATGCGATCCGCCCTTGTCCTCAAACGGCACGGCGGCGAAACGGTCGCGCCACGCGTTCGCTTCGGCGAAGGTGAGCGCCCAGAGTTCGTCGGGGGTCGGGTAGGCGGCGATTTCGCCCTCCTTGGCCGTCTCCAGGTCGATGGCGTAGATTCCCTTTCCGTTGGTGGAGTAGGCGAAGCGGATCGCCAGCTTGGCGGCGTAGTCCTTGGCCTGGCCGACGCCCTCGGTGAGCGCCTCGTCCCACGCCTTGGCCTCGATGACGGCGAGCTTGGTGTTGCGATAGACGAGTACGTAATCGGCGATGTCGGCCTTGCCACGCCGCCCGTGTCCCTCGATGCGACCGGCGGTGATGCGATGCTCGCGCAGGATCTTGCTGCCCTCGACGACGCCCCAGCCCGCTGCCTTCAAGGCGGGGTCGATGTGCTCGGCACGGGTCTCGGCTTCGTTCATGCGGGCAACGGTTGCTTTTCGTAAAAGACCACGCCCACCCGCTTGATGTGATCGAGCAGCTCCGCGTGCGTAATCTCGTCAAGCACGGACAGGTCGAACTCGTAGGGCAGCAGCAGATCGTCCAGCTCCTCGTCTATCTGGCCGCGGATACGTTCGGCCAGTCCTTCACCGACCAGCGTCAGGTCAATATCCGAGCCGGGCTTGAAGTTCCCCTTGGCCCGAGAGCCGTAGAGGATGGCTCGTTCGACTTGCGGATGCAGCGACAGCACTTTGTGGATTTTCTCGACCGTCGTGGCAGACAGGCCGTGATTCATAGTCCGCCGGTCTCCTGTTTGGCCAACTCCGCCATACGCTGTTCCAAGGAGACCAAGGCGGGATAAAAACGGCCGAGAACATCCCGGGTGATCTCGTCGGCGACTTCCGGCTTGTAGGTGTGCGAGGTGGCGTTGCGCGCCTTGATCATGTCCATCCACGCCTCGCCATCGGTGATCAACGCGTTCTTGAACGCCTCCCGCGACGCGCCCTTGGAGCCGATGATGTTTACGAAACCCTGGTGCTCCAAATAATCCTTGAGGACGTTCCAACCCAATTCGTGGGTGTATTCGAAGCCTTGGATGAGACCCTGTTGCTCCAAGTCGGAAAGCGGACGCTCCCCCGCCAGCGCCACCGCCTCCGACAGGCGGGAGAGGGCCTTGCGGTAGTTTTGGAATCGTTGAATCCAACGGATGTCGGCCTGGCTCATGCGTGAAAAGTTGCAGGGACCTCGGAGCTAGGGAAATAGAAAACGGCTGTCGCGGGTGATGGGCCTGAGTGCCTGCGAGCCATTCGAGGAGGAACGGGCATTCAAAGAGGCTTATGCTCCCGCAGATTCTTGATCCGGTCGCTGAATTATCTTCCTCGGACTGGCGCCAAAGCTGGATGCGCTTGGTGGATTTTCGGCTAGAGAAGATAGATTTTTCAGAACGTAAGTCGTCCGCACGCGACCGTTCTTGAAAAGAACCGTGGTCTTAAGAAGCGATGCCCGGCAACGCTCGTTAAAAAATTCACGCCCGAGCGCGACGACCTGCTCTTCGGTCAGGTTTTCGTCGATCTTCCCGCCGACACTATGACTCTCTTCGGTGGAAAACCCGAAGCGCCAAGAGTCCAAAAGGACGCCCTGAAACACACCGGTCAGCTCCACGGGCTCTTCCTTGGTGATGGTGCCGGCGACGCGAGTAAACGCGTTGTGCGCCTCCAATGGATTCATCGTGCAGCGGAAATCACCGCTCTCCAAACGCAGTCCGGCCTTACCCTTGGCGACGACCTCAAGGAAATCCCGGAGTTTTTGGATGACGCGCGGCGCGGTTTCGTCGAGTTCGGCCGCGAAGTCTTCGTCACTGCGCGCTGCAGCCTCAACGAGTCGGGTGACGTGGGCGAGAGTGTCGGCCAGTTGTTCGTCGCCAAAAATCTCGTCGTCGGGTGCTCGGCTAAGTTCCAGGCCGAATGAGCCGCGCGGCAGGCTGGTGAGAAGCATGCGTGAATCCGCTTCACCCGACCGGCGGCCACGGCTTCCGACAACGCCATGCCAGCGGTCGGCGTAATCGGTCATCACCATGCTTTGGAACGGTTCGAGCACGCGTCCGGCAAAGCTGGCATCGATACCCAGCGAACCTTTAACCGGCTCACCGGAGAAAAACAGGACGGTGCGCGCTTCCTTATGGCCGAGAGGAAGTGCGTCGATTTTTTCACGCAGCTCTTGTTCACGGTATCCAAACGCGGCCGACATCAAGGGGTGCGTGCCCGCAGCTTCCTTCAGCCGCTCGGTATCGAGCAGTTGAACCTTAAGGAATTCTCGTTGGGAGCGGGTGGTCATGGCGTCAGGGCTGCGAGTTCCTGCCTGGCGACACCATCCTCGGCGGGGGTGTTGAGGTCAATCTGGAGCATACCTTTCCAAACCCCCAGGCGATTATGCGAAAAAAGCAGAATCCAGTATCTCGTTTGTTCCAGCGTCATGGTGGGACTATGGCCCGCATCGAAGGGATAGTGATCCAGTGAGTAGTTCGCTTTGGCCAGTGGCGGGTTGGCTACCTCTGGAAAAGAAGTCATGAGACTGGTCTGAAAGGCCAAATCGTAGCCCCAGTAAACTGTTACGACGTCGAGATCATTGGGCGCTCGACCCTCACGGGTTTCGACGTCCTCAAGAAAACTCCCGTCGATCCATTGGAAACCGTTCGTGAGGCCAGAGGCACGCAACCGGTCGCGAAAATCAAGGAATCGATCAAGGATCGCCCTTCGTTCCGGCGTTTTTCCGAGTTTTCGGCATAGATCGACGGTGGTGCAGCGATACGGCGAAAGCTGGTTGCTATCCACCGGGTCTCCCAAGTGCGGTGGAAGCACCAGATTGTGATCAAAATCTGGAATCGGGTTGGCCATGCAGGGTTTAGGCAAGAAGTCCGAAAGTCGTTCTCATAGCGAGCCATTATCCATAGGACGTGACGCTTGCGTGAGGCTCAGAGCTGGCCGGTGAAGGCTTGGTGCAGGAGCGACTTCTTCAAGGCCTCCAGCGCGGCGAGTTTTTGCTCGTAGAGGCGGGCGAGGCGTTGGGTTTCTTCCGACAGGGTGTCGAGTTTCTCCATGATAGCTTCTTGCTCTGGAAGGGAGGGAATATGGAGCTTCGACTCCTTGAAATTTGGGACGGTCAACTGAGGTATCGAAGTTCCCGTATTTCCGAAATCCATCCCCACTACCGCATAATACAAAAACGACAGCGTGATTTGGGTTTCGTCAGGAACGAGGACGATCAAGCGCACTACGGGCAAGAAGGGTTCGGTTCTGATCGCGGTAAAGCCTAGTGTGCCTCGGGCCGAAACCGTGATGCTCGGCTTCGTCACCCGCGCTACGTCCGTGAATCCATACAAGCCATCGTTCTTCTCACCATTGGAGTAAATCGGAACGCTGAATTTCGGAGTCCGCTCATCCGAAAGGCGATCTTTCGGAACATCGCCGCCAGCAAAAATTTGTGCACAGCAATTTTCCAGCGTGGTCTCCACCCACCCTGGGCCGCGCTGGGTGAAGACGGATTGGAGGTGGCTTTCGAAGAGGGCGCGGGCGTTTTGGAGGTTCTTTTCGGCGTTGGCTTTGGCGGTGGCGAGGCCCTCAAACGCTTCGTCCAGCAGGCCGACGATCCGCTGCTGTTCGGCCAGCGGGGGGGCAGGAACGCTGACTTCTTTGAGTTTCCCTCCCGACAACTCTTTGAACGTCGCGCCTGTTCCGAGTGAGTTCAGCAGGTCAACAATGCTGCTGAGGTAGTAATAGAGAAATTTGTGGTCTACCTGGCTGCGTGGAACTAGGCCTTTGCAGCCTTGGTTCGTTCCCATCGGTTCGGTGTTGATGACCAAGTGCCCAATCGGGGCGCGTGAAGAAAGAATCACGGAGTTTGGCGGCAGCATCCGCGCAGAGCTGTCGCGCAAACCCAGGTCGGTGATCTTTCGCTCGGTATCGCTGACGTATGGGCTGAGACGCTTGCCCATTTCAGCCGGAGTAATCCAACGATGGTTGCCGTCCCAGTATTCGGGAACGCCGGTCTTGGGTGTGCCGCCGTTTACCACGTCGCACACATCGCCAATCGTCTTTATCTGCCACCCCTGCTTCATAACAGCGCCTTGAGGTTGCCCAGCACTTCGGCGCTCTCGGCGGGTCGGCAGATGGGTGGGATGGGATTTAGGGGAAGCATGGGAAGAATGGGGGAATGGGAGTTATTTGCCCGGCGGGCGATTGCGGTGGGCGAGGCGGGCTTGGAACATCCGCTCGCGGAGGCCTCCTTGGTTGAGAAAATCCTTCTCCAGACTCTTGAGCTGCTGGTCTAGCAGGTAGTTGGTCTGGTGAATCAGGCAGATCGCAATATTGGCAATCACCTCCGGCGGGCGGGTCTCTAGAAATTCCCGGTAAAGCTCAAAGGTATGCGGGGTCTTGCGGCCAAGGCGGCGCACGAACTGGGCCTCTTTGGAATCCTTGTCCCAGATGGCGTGGTCGCGCACGCGCAGGTAATCTCGGTAGTCAGCTAACAGTTCTTCGAGACTGGCCCGGCCCACGTTGGTGAGCTTGATCTCGGTTTCCTTGGAGGTCTGAGCGGCTTTGCTGCCCTCAAGGATGTTCTGCTTACCCGAGCGCGCGGACTGGATCATTTGATCCACGGTGCGGTCGCCACGACCGAGGTATTTGTGGGCGAAGCGGTGCGTGATGTCGTAGACGACCTCGGCTTTTTGGTAGGAGAGGAGCGTCTGATAATCGCCGCGCGGGGGGAGGATGCGCTCGGGGTCGAGCGGCTGAGGGGCCGGAGGATGGGAATTATGGGAGATAGGGGAATTAGGGGAGGTAGGTTTCCCATGACTCCCATGCTTCTCATTTTTCCCCTGGTTTTTCATAACAGCGCGCGGATACCAGTGAGCACTTCGGCGGCCTCTTGGTCGAGGCTGGCGATCTCGTCGAGGATCTCCTGCGGGCTGCGGTGCGCGATCTCCTCGACGCGGTTGGGGTTCTTGGCGGAGAGATCGCAGGTCGTCGGATCGATGGCGGCGACGTCCACCGACCAGGATTTGGGCGAGTCGGGCTTGGTCTTTTGCAGGGCGATGAACTCGGCGAGGTCGGCGTCGTTGAGCGGGTTGGTCTTCCCCATATTGCGGCCGGGGTCGAGTTGGTAGAACCAGACTTTGCGGGTGGGCGCGCCTTTCTCGAAAAAGAGCACGACGGTCTTCACGCCGGCGCCGATGAAGGTGCCGCCGGGGCAGTCGAGCACGGTGTGAAGGTTGCACTCCTCGAGGAGTTTTTTGCGGAGGCTGACGGAGGCGTTGTCGGTGTTGGAGAGGAAGGTGTTTTTGATGACGACGCCCGCGCGGCCGCCGGCCTTGAGGATTTTGATAAAGTGCTGGAGGAAGAGGAAGGCGGTCTCGCCGGTGCGGATGGGGAAGTTTTGCTGCACCTCCTTGCGCTCTTTGCCGCCGAAGGGCGGGTTGGCGAGGATGACGTGGAAGCGGTCCTTCTCCTGCACGTCGGCGAGGTTTTCGGCGAGCGTGTTGGTGTGGATGATATTGGGCGCCTCGATGCCGTGCAGGATCATGTTCATGATCGCGATGACGTAGGCCAGGGACTTCTTCTCCTTCCCGTAAAAAGTGCGCTCCTGCAGGGCGCGGTCCTGGGCGGTGGTGCGCTGGGGATGGGCGGCGCGGAGGTAATCGAAGGCTTCGCAAAGGAAGCCGGCGGAGCCGACGGCGGGGTCGCAGATGGTCTCGCCGAGGCTCGGCGCGGTGACGGCGACGATGGCGCGGATGAGCGGGCGCGGGGTGTAGTATTCGCCGCCGTTGCGCCCGGCGTTGCCCATGTTTTTGATCTTGGCCTCGTAGAGGTGGGACAGCTCGTGCTTCTCGGTCTGGGAGGCGAAGCGGAGCCCATCGATGTGGTCGATGATTTCGCGCAGGTTGTAGCCGCTCTGGATGCGGTTTTTGATCTCATCGAAGATCTCGCCGATCTTGTATTCGATGGTGTTGGGGCCGGAGGCCTTGGCTTTGAAGCCTTGCAGGTAGGGGAAGAGCTTGGCGTTGACGAACTGGATGAGGTCATCGCCGGACAGGGCGGTGTTGTGGTCGATCCCCTTCGACAGGCTCAGGGACCGCTCGTTCGACAGGCTCACGTTGTCACTGGCCTGCCGTGAGCTTGTCGAACGGGGCGCGGCCCACGATTCCCAGCGGTAGGGGAGGTCAGGATGTGGGTGTATTTCTTGCCGTCGAGGGCGGCCTCGGTGGCTTTGTCGTGCTCGAGGGCGTCGAGGTATTTGAGGAAGAGGAGCCAGGAAGTCTGTTCGGTGTAATCGAGTTCGCTGGTGCAGCCGGCGTCCTTCCAGAGGACGTCGTCGATGTTTTTAAAGGCTTGTTCGAACATGAGGAAGGAAAGGGGAAGGGGGGCGGGCGGGAAAGGCAGCCCCTCCTTCTCAGTGTTCGTGGGGCACTCACTGCTTGCAAGTGGTGCCAGAGGCCGGGATTGAACCGGCGACCAAAGGCTTATGAGTCCTCTGCTCTACCACTGAGCTACTCTGGCGGTTAACTTGCGCTGTGCTCGGCGCTCCCAAGGAAGCGCCAAATCAGAGCGGCGAGAAAAGGCGGTGGCGCGGGGGTGTCAAGGGCGCTGTCCGGTGCCGTCACTTTTCACTATGGCGGCGGCGAGGAAACCCCGCTCCTGCAGCCAAGTCAGGCAGGCGACGTCCCAGGCGGGGGCCTTGGGGTTGTGGGACGGCAAGCCGAGGCCGTGCGGGCCGTGTTGGTAAACATGCAGGTCGAAGGGCACGCGGGCGCGGCGCAGGGCGGTGGCGAAGAGCAGGGAATTCTCCACCGGCACGGCAGGGTCGTCGGCGGTGTGCCAGAGGAAGCAGGGCGGCGTCTGGGGCGTGACCTGAAGTTCGTTGGAAAGGAGCTGCACCAAGGCGGGATCGGGTGTCGGCCCGAGGAGATTGTTTTTGGAACGTTGGTGGGTGAATTCTCCGAGGGTGATAACGGGGTAGCAAAGGATGCCGAGGTCGGGACGGGAGCTTTCGCGCTCGATGGGGTCGGTGGCGTCGGGCTGGCCGGGGTCGAAGTGGGTGAGCAGGGTGGCGGCGAGGTGGCCGCCGGCGGAGGAGCCGATGATGCCGATACGCTGGGGATCGAGGCCGTCGCGGCGGGCCCAGGCGCGCACGGTGCGCAGGGCGCGGGCGGCATCGTTGAGCATAACGGGGTGGCGGTAACCGGCGGAGCCGAGGCGGTATTTTAGCACGTAGGACGTGACGCCCTGGGCGGCGAGCCAGCGGGCGTAGCCTTCGCCTTCGTGCGGGGCGAGACCGCCGTAGCCGCCGCCGGGCAGGATGACCATGGACGCGCCGTTGGCCTGGCCGGCGGGCGGAGCGTAGGCGGTAAGGTCGGGAATATCCTTGGCTTCCGTGCCGAGCGCACCGGGAGCGGCGTCGGGCCAGAGCGGGAGCGGGGCGGCGGGGAGGGAGGCGCTTAAGCCGAGCATGGTAAGAAGCAGGAGGGCAACGCGGAGAGGTAAAGACCGAAGCATAAGAGACGCAGGCTGGACATACGCGGCGCGGCGTAAAACAAGAACAGACCCATGGCCGCACTTTCCCGGGAGCTCCCGATCTACGAACTCGAAAATCAACTGGTCGCGGCGTTGCGCGCGCAGGGGCGGGTTGTGGTGCAGGCGCCGACGGGTTCGGGCAAATCCACCCAGATACCGCAGATGCTGCGCGCGCATGGATTTTTGGCCGAAGGCGAGGTGGTGGTGCTGCAACCGCGTCGCCTGGCGGCGCGCATGCTGGCGCGGCGGGTGGCGGAGGAGGTGGGGTGCGAGCTGGGAGCGGAGGTGGGTTACCAAATCCGGCTGGAATCGCGGGTGTCGGCGGCGACGCGCATCCGCTTCGTGACCGAGGGGATTTTGCTCCGGCAGATGTCGTTCGACACCCGGCTGCGCGGGGTGGCGGCGCTGGTGTTTGACGAGTTTCACGAACGGCACCTTTACGGGGACATCTCGCTGGCGCGGGCCTTGCAAATCCAGGCGACGACGCGGCCGGATCTGAAGATCGTGGTGATGTCGGCCACGCTGGACGCGGAAGTGCTGCGGACCTACCTCGCGCCCTGCGAAATCCTGACCTCGCAGGGGCGGAGTTTTCCGGTGGCGATCGAGTATCTGCCCAAGGCGGTGAGTTTCGAGAACGAGCCGGTGTGGGAGGTGGCGGCGCGGGAGTGCGCGCGGGTGGCGGGGCAGACGGAGGGGGATTTTTTGGTGTTTTTGCCCGGCGCGTATGAGATCGGGCGCACGGTGCAGGCGCTGGCGGAGCAGCGGGCGCTCAACGGCTGCGTGGTGCTGCCGCTGCACGGCGAGCTGCCGCCGGAGGCGCAGGATCGCGCGGTGGCGAGAACGGCGGCGCGCAAGATCATCGTTTCGACCAACGTGGCCGAGACCTCGCTGACCATCGACGGGGTGACGATCGTGGTGGACGCCGGTTTGGCTCGGCAGGCGAAATTCGATCCCAACCGGGGAATCAATACGCTGCTAGTGGAAAAAATCTCGCGGGCGAGCGCGGACCAGCGGGCGGGGCGGGCGGGGCGCACGGCACCGGGGCGTTGCGTGCGTTTGTGGACGGAGCGCGAGCACGCGCAGCGGGCGGCGCAGGAGTTGCCCGAGGTGAAGCGGCTGGATCTGGCCGAGGTGGTGCTGACCTTGAAGGCGAGCGGGATCGACGATGTGGCGGGGTTTCCGTGGCTGGAAAAACCGGAGGCGAAGGCGCTGGAGCGGGCGGAGTTGTTGCTGGCGGATTTGGGGGCGCTGGAGGTGAAGACGGAGCGGCGGGGTGCGGCGACCCCGCCCTAGTGCGTCCATGAAACCATGAACTCAGAAAGTGAAAGTCTAATCCCTCGCGCAGACAGAGAGCGCGGGGCAGTCGAAGGCAACTGCGTCGCCGCAAGGCGGGGTGGGGAGCAGCCGGAGGCGGAAGGTTGGT
>JAPLTN010000018.1 GCA_026398135.1 Verrucomicrobiota bacterium | reverse complement strand
CCGCAGGGCCGGCTGTTCCCGCAACACTTCCAGATGGCACGGTAATCGGCTGCTTGTTTAGCAATACACGTTGGGCATCGTTTCCAACCGTGGCGTTGCTAACGAGGAAAACCTGAGTGTCCTTGGCTAGTGTCGAAGGATCGGGCGCGGTGTCGGGGTTTACGGGCGGGGAGACGGGGGGAGGTGATATATGGTTTTCATTTCCACTGACCAGCCAAGTATCGGGTATTGAGGAGGTATTGGTCGTTTTCCAGACCCCGGTCAGATACGGTTGATTTAGAGCAGATGCGGAGGTGATATCCGCGCGTGCGGTCACGGCTTGGTCGGGGCCGGCATATTTTTGCAATTGTCCGAGTGCTAGGTTAAGCGCCATGAGCGCGTTTTGCCGGGCTTGGGAAATTTGCTGACTGTTGGCCGCTACCTGCGTTTCCACTCGGGTAAAGGTGGCCAGACCGACCAGAATCAGCACCAGAAAGGAGACCAAGACGATTGTGATGATTAGGGCAAAGCCGTTCCGGCGTCTCCTTGAAGGAGAGCCGATCAAGCAGCTCACGTTGGAAGGCCTACCAATGAGGGGGGGCATCTGCATGGTTCCCAAGTGGTTATTTTAAAGAGAACGGGGGCAGCAAAACTGGATTGGCTAACCCCTGCCTGCTCAGTCTTGGGGTGGGCCGAGGACTTCGCATTCCCTGAAACCGGCCCAGCCGTCGCCACCCTGGATGCTCACCCGCACAAATCGAGCCCTCGGTTGCGCTTTAAAGTCGAGCGCATGTATTTCTGCGGCCTTTTCGGTATCATTGGTTTTATCAACAAGCGTGCTCCAGGCATTCCCATCGGCAGAACCCTCCACGAGGAAGCGTCTTTTCCCCGAGGCTTCCCAGACGATTTTGCATCCGTCCAGTTCGCGCATTTCGCCTAGATCCACCTGCCACCATTGCGGATAGGACGGCCCGTTGGCGCACCAGCGGGTGCTTCGTTGACCGTCATTGGCTTTGCTCCCGTTAAAGTCGCCCGCTGCCGAGGAGACGATCACGGGTTGGTTGCGGGAAAGCACGGGGCGGGGCTTGGTGAAGAACTCCTTGGTGAGCAGTTCGGGTTCCAGGTTTAGGGCAGGCTGGAATACAGCGGACTGCATGTAGGCGATGATACTTTGGTGCAATTGCCCTGACTCGATACTGCCATCCATCTGGTCGGAAAGATTCGCGGAGCAGACAATCAGTTTCCCTTTGCCCACGCGGGCTTCAAAGGCCAGGGCGAGTTTGCGGTTGAGGTTGTAACCGTCGATAATACGAATGAGCGGAGAGGAAACCAGAGGAAGCTTCTCTATATCCATGAAGAAGGACTTTTCCAATATACCGTGCCATTGCCAGTCGGTATACGCATCGGTGGGAAAGAGCTTAAACGCCGGATGAGCAGGGTCTAGCAAGATGCCCATGCTTTGCTGGCGATCCTTGAAATAGGCCGGCGACCAGAAGGAAGGCAGGAACTTTCCGGGGAACTGCTTTTGCAGGTTCTCATCGCTGGCGAGGAAGAGCACTTTACCGCCTTGCGCCAAGGTGCGGCGGGTTTCCTCGTCCCACGCATTTTTAACCAGGATCCCGTTTGGGGTTTGGGTCGGCGTAGGCGGATACACCCAAATATTCCAAGCATTATGATACTCCGTGCCTTTGATGAAAACACGCACCGTGATTTTGGCCGGAGCCGCCACCGTGAGGAGTGGAAAATCGATGACACCGATTTTTTCGTTTAGCATTCCGGCACGCAGGTTCGACGGGGTGAGTTCCCCTCCAGCCACGCGTTTGGAACTCGCATCCCACAGCTCCCAGCCAACGACCGCAGCCTTGAGGTCGCCTGGGCCGTATTGCGCCACGTCGATGCTCGCTTGAAAGGTCTCATTCGTGCGGTAAACCCGCTTGGGCATGCGAATCAGCGGAACGACCGGACCGCAGAATTGACGGAATTCGGGGCCGCTGACCAGGCCCTTGGAGTCGTGAAACGCGTTTAATATACCCACCTGAGCGGTGCTCTGCCCCGGGTAGTCGTGGAGTTGTAGTAATTGGAAGCCGCCGTGGCCCGGAGTGCGCAAGAGTGTCTCGATTTCATCCTTATAGAGCTCGACCGCGAGCTTGCCGGTATTTTTATGATAAACCGGCGCCAGTTCGATGAGGCCGTTGCGCCTGAGCCGTTCGCGCAGCGCCACGAGGTTGGTCGGTTTCATTACGGCTTGGTCGTATTTTCTCAATTCAGCATCACTGAGGTCGGGAAATACGGCCCATTGACCTATTTCGTGCGATATGACAGGCACAGGGTAGGTTGCGTTTTGAAGGCGGCGATCCTTGTCAGTGCCCGGCCCCGAGACGCCACGCACATGGGCAACGGCAAATTGGGATACTTGGGGTATTTTATCACGAAAATTATTCTCCACGTAGTGGCCGGTGGTGCCGGTGAATATACGACGGGGGTCCTCTTGCATCAACGTTTTCAAGAGCCCTTCCATCTTTAAAAACACGTCCCGGTTCGCATTTTCCATAATGCGCAGCTCGTTGCCCATGCTCATCATGGTGAACGAGGGATGATTGCCGAACTGACGCAACACCCGCCGCGCCTCGCGCTCCATGATGTCAATGTCGGCGGGATTATCGATCGTGCCGAGAAACCCTACTTCGGGCTGGAGGTACATGCCGACCTCATCCGCCGCCACGAAGGCCGCCTCGGGCGGGCACCAGGAATGAAAGCGCACGTGATTGAGTCCGTATTCTTTGTAGATGCCGAGTATCCGTCTCCAGGATTCCAGATCGGCAGGCGCGTAGCCGGTGAGCGGAAACTCTCCGCAATTGTTATTGCCGCGCAAAAAGGCGCCGCGTCCATTTATATTCAAGGTCGAGCCGGTGACGTTAAATTCCCGCAGGCCAAACTTTGTTATAAACGGGGGGTCTATCGGTTTGTTCGCGCGCTCAAGGGATGCCTTCAAGGTGTAAACGCCGGTGGAAAACTCGTCCCAAAGTTGAGGATTGTCGATAGGCAGAGTGCAGGTGTGCGTTTGTTCGCCTGATAGGGCTTCGATCGATGTCTCGAAAAGTTTGCCGACCGGGGCGCCCTGGGGATCCTTTATTTCGATGCGCAGTTTTCCGGTGGATTTTTGGGGTTCAAGATTTTCCACCTTTACCACCAGACGCACACTGGCCGGGGAAAGCTTGGGATAAACCTGTATATCGCGGATCAACAGCCCCTCATGAGCGGTTAGTTCCATGCGACCGACAATGCCGTTCCAGTTGCCCATAGTATTGCCGGGCATATCCAAGGCATGCGTGTTCCAAGAGCTGGGATAAGGCGGTTTATTATTGACCCGGATGGTAAGGCGATGGGCACCGGGCTTCAAGCGACCGAGCGGCATTTCGGTGGAGCTGACCAGAGTGATGACCGACCCGATTTTGACCTCATCCACCCACACCGATACGTCGCAGTGGCTGCGCTCGAGGAAGAGCGCTATGTATTTACCCTCCCAGTTTTGGGGGATCTGTATCGTGCTTTGATACCAAGCCGCCCCGACGTAGGTTAAGAGCGGCCGAAGGCCTTGAAGAACCTTGGGATCGTTGATATCAAGGTTCTCGGAAGCGGGCGTGCCTTTGCCGTTTTGATCGAGGGTGCCGGGGAGTTTGACCGTTTCGGGAAGCACCTCGTTGTACCATTTCTGCGCTTCGCCCACTGAGGCGGGATCCAGTTTAAACTGCCAGGTGCCGGCGATCGAGATCACGGGCGTATCGGCGGCCATGGCCGGGGCGGAGGCCAAGAATAGTAGTGTGAGAAGGGTGACTAGAATTTTCATTAGGGGTATTGGATGATGAAAGCTAATTACATTCATTATAATAAAAACGGGAAGAACCCGGGAATTTTCATCAAAAATTACGCAGTGCGCGATAATGGATAATAACCTTCAGCCTATAATTTGCTATATTTCATCCGGGGTTTATCTGTATGATCTTCGGTACGGCTATTAATATTTGGGGCTTGGGGCATTAGATTTTCAACATGCCCACTGCATAGAACAGCTAGCTAAAACGACCGCCGAAGGCTGTCCGGCGGTCGTTGCTGTCTGCAAAACCAGGCGACTTAGCTTTGAGCCCGACGGCGACGGGTGGCCGCAAGCAGGAGCACGCCTAGACCGGCCATGGCAGCATAGGTGGACGGCTCGGGGATGGCGGAGATCACGAGGGTGTTGGTGCTATTAGTGAAGGTATAATTCCAGCTGCTACCATCACTTTTGGCGAAGTTGCCGCCGCCAGTCGAATCGAGCGCGGTGCCCGAAATCGTCACCGAATCGAAGAAGCCTGAAGTCGAGCTGCTGATGAGCGTAAACGTACCCGCCGCCGTGGTGGAGAAGGAAGCGGTCAAGGCCCCCGACTTGGTCAAGGCAGACACGAAGTTCAGGCTGGTGAAGCCGTCGCTGAGGCTACCCGTAATCGTGAGGCTGGTGGGGGTGAAGGCGGAAGTGCTGCCGGTGAAGAGTGCCCCCTCGGCAACGATCAAAGCTTTATTGAAAGCTACGCCGTCATTCTCGAAAGTCCCGCCGTTGGCGACGGTGAGCGAAGAAGACGCGTTGATCGAACCGTTAGTGGTCAATTGTAAAGTACCCGCAGAAATCGTTGTGCCGCCGGTGTAGGTCTGAGCGGCATGGAAAATCTGGCGTCCAGCGCCGGTCTTCGTGAGGCTCATGCCTGCAGCTCCATCTGCGATAGCACCACCATATTGGTTGGTCACTCCTGTGCCGGGATTTAACGTGATACTGGTGATCGTGTTATAACGACCCGTGGAAGTATTAAACAACGAAGCCAGATTCACGGCTGAGTTTCCGCTCAAACCGCCCAACGTGATGGCGGTAACACCACTGGATACCGCGAACCCGTTAGTGGCTGTCCCGACAGTTGAGGCGGCGGTGTCGATAGCGCTATTTTGCAAGGCGAGCGAATTACCTAAGATAAGCGTGCCTCCGCTTACTGTGGTTTGGCCGTCAAAAGTATTGGCTGCGGCAAGCGTAAGATTGCCTCCAAAGCTCTTGAGAAAAGTTCCACCGGAACTGGTCAGGGCTGTGGCGAACGTGACGTCAGTGGTTGTGTACACCTTATATTGCTGACCCGCAGCGGTGCTGAACTTGCTGGAAATATCCGCCGCGTTCCTTTGCTCGAGAGTTCCGCCGTTAAAGGAGAGGGATTTGACTGCATTCGCGTTACTACTATTATAAGCCAAAAAGCCCCCGCTAAGGATCACGTCTGCATTGGTAAGCGCCGTATTCCTTACCTCTAAACTTCCTGCATTCTGTGTAACTGTCCCACTCAAGCCATTGGTTCCGGTGTAACCCAATATAATATATGAACCTCCTGCCTTGGTAAAACCATTGGTTCCAGTGAGCACGGTGCTCACGTTAAGAGCACTCGTTGTAGTGATTGTGCTGCCTGCGTTCAGGTTTATGGCCGTGCCCCCTGAAAGGGTTAATTCGCCGGAATTTCCGGCCACGGTGATATTTCTCACTTCCTGAGTGCCGTTAATCGACACCGTGGCAGCCCCGGTGAAACCGGAGCCGACTATGCCGAAGTTAACGTCATCCGTGCTGGTGGTCGGGGTATTAGCGGTGGCGCTTTGTCCTAAGCTGTCGGTGCTCCAGAACGTGCTCGTGCCCCATGTGCTGCCAGTGGGGCTCGCGGTAAAGCCAAGAGTAGGACCGTCCACATCCCAGTAAAGGGTGGCGGCTGAAGCGGAGTGGACGAAGGCTAGGCTGGCAATCAGCGCCAAGGCAGAGCTCAGCGCGTAACGGTTACGGACGGACTTATGATGTGTGTGTTTCATAGAAGGGAGGTTGATGTCTCTTTTATCCATTAATCCGGGATGCATTTTTGGAAAAAGTGAGGAGGCGAGAGAGGGTAGCTTAAGCTCTCGTGTAAGTGTTTGATGCCGGGCTGGGCGTGAATAGCATCGTCTCATGGGGCTTACAGCTGGGATGATTTTTGCATATACGAAAACGTCCAATGGTGCTTGGGTTATTATAACGCTCTCTTTAATTATTCGCCGCCGATCGCGGATATTTTCACATTATCAAATTGCGCAGAGTTCCAGCCCGAGCCGAAGGCGACGACGCCTTGCTTCAGGGTGGCGTCTTTGACCTCGGCCAGGGTCTTGGAATCCCAGCTGATCGAGATCAAGCCGTTGCGAACCTCAAACCCTATACGATGCCAATCCTGCTTCAATTCAGGCACACGGCCTTCGGCGAGCTGCACTTCCATGCGCTTCAAGCGCCAGACACCGTTCGCCTCGATGATAAATGCATACCCCTGAAATTGGGGTGCGACTTCCGGCAGAATATACCTCGTGGGACTGTTAACCATTTTAGCATGACTCCAGACCACGAGATGCCCGGCATCGGGCAACTGGAGGTCGGCTTCAATCCGGTAGTCTTTCCAGGTGACATCTCCGATAATCGTTTGCGGGGAAAAGGCGTTGTGTAACCAGGGGATGCCCGGGCGTGTAATCGTTTGCTTCAGACTGCGTCCTTTTCCGTCCTGGCGTTCCGCAACCATGAACGTACCGTGAACGTCACTGAAATACCGCCCGGGTTGATGCAAGGCTGCCCCGTCGAAGTCCTCGCGGAATGGGAATGGAAATGGCTTGGATTGCGGGATCGGTAGCGGGACTTCGCCTTTACTCTGTCCCCGAGTTGTAGTAAGCGAATAAACGGCGTTTGGCAGAACATCCAGGGTGAACTTTCCGTCACGCACTGCAATGTCTTCCTGGCGTTCAAAACATACGCCGTTGAAGACCGAACGCCAGCAGCTCAAATCGCCCGTTGCCAGCCCGCCCTTGACGGTAAAAGTCATGCGATGGGGTTCCTTCGCATCCATGCTCTCGATCAGAACGCTATAGTTAGGGTCATCTCCTGGCGCACGCAGACTCACCACCGAAAGCCCTTCGCGCGTGCCGCCTTCGTATTCGAAAACCTTGGACCCGCTATCGAGATAACGCCAGCCCGGCTTGGCAAACTGGTTCACGTGAGCAATCATCCAAAGCGGCGGCTGCACATCGTAGTGCCCGCTCCACGGCTCATTCGCTTTCATCATACCGGATTTGGGGGCGATGAGATAATCATGGTAGGAAGTGATTAGGCTCCAGGATATCAACTTGGTGATTTTTCCCATGGGGTACGAGCGCAAATTGAACCGGATATGGTTGGCCGCCGCATACCAATCGCCGCCGTACGCATGCGCCTCGCCGTCCCACAGAGGTTTACCGGAGTCTTTTGCCGACTTGGGCGTTTGAAAACCAATCATATGCGCCGTGTGTGCGTTGAATGTGGCAATGGACGACAACAAGGCTGGATCCCGGAGAGCGTCATCAACAATCAACCATTTTTCCTCTGGCTTCCATAAGTCGGCCGCCGAAATCCCGACGTGTTTCAATCCATTGGCATCCAAAGTGCGGCGTAATAATTTGATCCATTCGGTATCGTACATGGTCTCATTCCAGATGCCTTGATAGTCCATGGTGAGACCGTGATATTTCTTGGCACCTTTGATAAAGGAGGCGATGAAATCCGCATTATCTTGCGAATAAAATTTACCCTCGCCGATCCAGCCCGGCGCACCCCACTGCAAGCCTTCGAGCAGGATATCGGGATTGCGTTTCTTTGCCTCCTTCATCAGCCACCACTCATACCCGCGCTCGAAATATTCGGGCCGCGGATTCAGAAACTCCTCGCGGGTAGCGGCATGGCTTGGCTCCGAGCCGTCCGTAGATTGAATGTCTCCGCCAATCTCGACCTTGAGATGGTGCAGATTGGCCCCGTAATTGGGTTTGAACAGATAATCCAGTACCTCGCTTCGCTGAGGCTCGGGATAATCGATCAGCAACCGCGAGGAAGCCCCGGCGCTTAAGGCGCCCACGCCTTCAAACACTCGGCCCGGTGACTTCCCGTCAATTGTCACCACGATTTCCGACGGCTGCGCCGCCACCGGCGGAACAAGCGAGAATGCCAAACCGAGCAATGCGATAGTCGGGGTGATTATTTTTTTCATTTTTTTCATTTTTTTATTAGTTTTTTGGGGGGGGAATTCGAGCTGCGCCTGCCACGGCTCGAAAAAATCATTAACGTCGAAAACCAAGCTCCAATACAAAATTTTTAGGGTTTAATTCAGCGAGCGGAAGTTCTAATTTTTTTAATTCACTCTCAGGGCCATGCAACTCCAACCGGGTGACGGTCGAGATTTTTTGGATTTCAGAAAAAAGGTCGGCGACGTTTTTACAGTGGTATATCAGACCTTCTGCGTCAGCATAACCTTCCCGGCAATGGGCTTCGTTTCCAGAAAAGGTAAAACCATAAAACAAGCAATTCGATTCATGCATTACTCTATCCATTAATAGCTTGCATAACGCTTTAAATTCCGAAGTTTTACCTTCGTTAATTTGAAAGTAAGGAACGATAGTGACGCATCTGTCAGTCGCAATCATAATCGGTTTTTAAGGATTTAATTGACCAATTCTCTTTCAATGTCTTCCAGGGATTTCCCCTTGGTTTCAGGAAGTTTGCAAGCGATAAAAATGAATCCCGCCGCACATATTGCTGCATACAGGAAAAATGTGCCTGAAGAACCAAGTCTGGAATTTAAAATCGGAAACGTATAAGTCAATAAAAAACAAGCGATCCATAATGCCGAAACGGATATCGATACGGCGGCGCCTCGGATTCTATTGGGGAAAATCT
>JAPLTN010000026.1 GCA_026398135.1 Verrucomicrobiota bacterium | reverse complement strand
CTACCGGTGGCGTGCAGACGGCGCCTCCATCCTAAAGAAAATCAGAGCCGCCCGTGCCGCACTTAATCGTAAAGATATTAAAGGGCCAGAACACTAGAGCCAACACGGATGCTTGTCACAGATCCTGCTGCGCAGGCTCTGCGCCAAGCATCCGTGCGGCTCATCTAAAACGTTCGGCAGAAATATAATGTCAATTCGCGCATCAATTGAAATTCAGGAAAAGGAAGCCGCCCTTCGTAAGTCGCCGCTTCAAAAATTCGCTGCGGCAGCACCGATTCTATTTCTACTATTCTTTTTATTCGGAAGTAGTAATTTACTTTTTAGCGGTCATCCAGAAAGAAGATTAGAAAAACTTGAATTATACTATTTTTACTTATTCGCCGCGTGTATAGTGCTTTTCGTTATGCAAAGCAGAAGTCAGAAGAAGATAGCGCGACTAGAACTAGAAATATTGAAGTTAAAGCGAAAGATTATAGAACCTAAGAATGAATGAATACGGAAATTAACCAAGCGCGTATGAATCTCCTAAGTCATTCCAGTGAAACGAAAAAAACTGAGCCGAACAAGGCGCTAGAGCCAACACGGATGCTTGTCACGGATCCTGCTGCGCAGGCTCCGCGCCAAGCATCCGTGCGGCTCATCTAGGACGTTAGCCAAAAAGAACCTTGCCGATGAGGCATCATCCGTTAGTCTATCATCAACATGACAATCGATCTTAAATCACTCCCTAAATCACAGAAACTCATGCTCATGGAAGATCTATGGCGTGACCTAAGCGCAAGCGATGACGTTGAGTCTCCATCGTGGCATGAGGAAGAATTACGCAAAACCGAGGCAGATTATGCAGCGGGGAAAGTCGAATCCCTTGATTGGGAAGAGTCAAAAAAGCAGCTGCGGAGCATGTTTGAATGAGATTGCGAATACTTCGTCCAGCATTCGACGATTTAGCAGAGGGGCGGCGTTTCTACGACGATCAGAATCAAGGCGTAGGCACCTACTTCTTTGATAGTGTATTTGCTGATATTGATTCATTAATATTATATGGCGGTAAGCACAGCATGCGCTTCGGGTTTTACCGAATGGTTGCTAGCCGATTCCCTTATTTGATTTTTTACAAAATTGAGGTACAGACAGTAATTGTATATCGTATCCTCCCAGGCAGACGTGATCCCAATTGGATACGGGCCGCATTACGAACCCCCGGAAGGAAAAAATGAGGCTAACAAGGCGCTAGAGCCAACACGGATGCTTGTCACAGATCCTGCTGCGCAGGCTCTGCGCCAAGCATCCGTGCGGCTCATCTAGAACGTTGGGCAAAAAATATGTGCATCAAATGCGAAGGATTTAAGGAGCGCGTTAAGATCAAGCACCCACGTGATCTATACAGTCTCGTGCGTCAGATCGAAACCGTAATCTCGGAAGGCACTTTAACCTCGCTTGCAGGCAACTGTAAGCTCGGTGATATTCGGAAGGGGACACCTTGGCCTGAAGATTATATTCAGCACACTTTTCAGTGCTCGGGATGTGGTCAGAAATTTATGTTAGAAGTGGAGACGTATCACGGCAGCGGCGGCGATTGGTCTCCTGTATGCTAAATAAATTAAAATAACGGAAAAGACCATCAGCCTGAAGAGAACGAAAACTTTCAGCCAAAAAATCGAACCTAGTCAGATGAAAATCGTTGATTATACAACCAAACCAACTGAGCCCAACAAGGCGCTAGAGCCAACACGGATGCTTGTCACGGATCCTGCTGCGCAGGCTCCGCGCCAAGCATCCGTGCGGCTCATCTAAAACGTTCGGCAATAATAACACTGAATAGACGAAACGAAGAAAACCATCAGCCCGCGAAAATTATCAGAACCATCAGCACGAAGAATAATTTTGTTTCAGGAGCGAATATCGAGACTGGCGGCATGAGCCGCAAAATTTAATACCGAATTAAACTATCAGCACGAAGAAATAATACAGAACCATCAGCCTGAAATAATAATTTCCATCAGCACGAATAATTCAAGCCAGCGCGTATGAGTCTCTTAGCCAATTCAATAAAGAACGAACCCACTGAGCCGAACCAAGCGCTAGAGCCAACACGGGTGCTTGTCACGGATCCTGCTGCGCAGGCTCCGCGCCAATCATCCGTGCGGCTCACCTAGGACGTTCGGCAAAAAAACAAAAGGAAAAATTAGGGACAGGTTAAATATGTTTGAAATCGCACGAATTCCCCAGTCATTTCTGAATTTCCACAAACACCCTTGAGCCTATGCGTTGCGCCCGAATCAAAGCATCCACCGCCGACGGCCATTCGATCTATCATGTGATGACGCGCACGGTGAACGGCGCTTTCCTCTTCGACGATCCCGCCAAGGAGACCTTGCGGAAACAGCTTTG
>JAPLTN010000042.1 GCA_026398135.1 Verrucomicrobiota bacterium | reverse complement strand
CCGTAGCGTGACCAGGTTTGCGAACGGCGGGGTGCGGCGACCCCGCCCTATCATTTTCGGCTATGACTTTATTTGAAATGCTCTTAAGGGCGACCCGCCGGATAGTCGAAAGCCCCCGGCCTATGCGTTGTCCCGTGTTTCCTTCCCCAACCAAAGCGCGAGGATACTGAGCGCGGTCGCCGCGCTCAGATAATAACCCACCGCGCCCAGCCCGTGATTCGTCGCCAGCCAAGTCGCGATCGAAGGCGCAAGCGAAGCGCCAAAAATCCCCGCCAGATTAAAGGTCAACGAAGCCCCGGTGTAACGCACCGCCGTAGGAAACAACTCCGCCAGCACCGTGCCCAAAGGCCCGTAGGTCATGCCCATCAAAGCGAACCCGACCACCTGCGTCACCACCACCCCGGGCACGCCGCCCTCAAACGCCGCCCTTAAACACCGCCCCAAACACCAGCCCGTAAACCACCATCGCCCCGCTCGCCACCAGCATCGTGATGCGTCGGCCATGCCTATCCGCCAGCACCGCCGAAAGCGGAATCGTCGCCGCGAAAAACAACACGCCCGTCATCTGGATAAGCAGAAATTTTTCCCGACCATAACCCAGCTTGCCCGCCCCCGGCTCAGGCAAAACACCGTCAGAAGATAAAAAATCAAAAACGTCGCCAGCACACTGGCGGTCTCGAGCACCAGCGCCCGCCCGTTCGTCCGCAACACCTTCGAGAGCGGCACCGCTTCCCCTCCTGTTTCTCCAAGGTCGCCTTGAAAGCCGGCGTCTCGGTGATGTTTAGCCGCACATAGAGGCCCACCAAAACCAGCAGACTGCTCGCGACGAACGGCAGCCGCCACCCGAAGCTCAAAAACCGCTGCTCCGTCAACAACCGCGACAGCGCCGGAAAAATCCCGCCCGAAGCCAGAAACCAAAGTCCGCCGCCCCCTCCGGCCGGGCAAAAAACGCCGGCGCAAAAGTCGCCAGGGATTGCAAGGTCGCCATCGCCGGATCACCTGCGGGAAAAAACAGCTTGGGAAAAACCAAAACCGCCGCCGTGGCGTAGATGTAGAAGTCGAAAAACTCGATCGCCGTGCCCGCCAGACTGGCGAAAAGAATGCGGCGCGTGGAATTGGCGGGCTTGTCCGCCACGGTGGAAGATAAAGACATACGAAGAAACAGATTCGGTAACGCGCCCGATTCCCGCCGATCAATGCCACGCCTGTGCCTGCCGCTTACCAAGACATTGAAAGCCCTGCTTTCAACCAGGGTAAACGCCCCCGGCGAATACCCAACACGGCCACGATCGCCGCGATTTTTTTTGCGGTGGAAATTTTTCCCTTGCTAGAGGGGAAGCTCCTTTGGCTTGCTGCACCCTCGCGTTAGCCGTCCCCATCGTCTAGCCCGGTCAGGACACGTCCCTTTCACGGATGTAACCGGGGTTCGAATCCCCGTGGGGACGCCAATTTTCACCGCTGAAACCCAAAGGGCCGCTAAGCCCGATGCAGCCTGATGCGCGCCGTGCGCCGTGCAGTCCATAATTCGCACCAACGAGGAACTGATCATCGCTAGCTGCACGATGCGAATCGTGCCTTCGCAACGTTCCCCCGGCCCAAAGCAGGTCCACACCCCATAGCGGGGCGCTTCTCATCAACGCATGATATACGCACCTATTTCGGCGGAACGCACAGGTTAACAGCCCTCGTCCTGCGCGTTACGCCAGAATGCGCCGTAAAACCATGAAACCCTTCAAGAACATCAGCCAGCTCCCGCCTGCCCTCGTGCAAAGCTTCACTGCCTTGGGCGGAATCGGGACCTGCACTCCGGCCACCGCACTGCCCTGCCGGAGCTCGATAACGAACCCAACCAAGTGATTTGCCCGGGGGTTCTTCGCCCGCGCCATTCCGAGACATCCACGACGTCGTGCGCATGAAAGTTCCCGAAACGCAGACCGCATCCGCACCCGATTCGCCCGACTTGGGCTCGCGCGGACCGGCACGAACCCTTGTGCTCATCGTGGCGACCGCGTTGGGGGTTTTTATCTGCTACCGGCTGGCGGCCCCGTTCCTGAATGCGATCATTTGGGCGCTGGCGCTGGCGGTCTTGTTTGCTTCGATGCAATCTTGGATGGAGTCGAAGCTCCGGCGTCCCACCCTCGCGGCACTCGTCACCGTGATGACAGTCGGCTTGCTCGTATGCACGGCGGTGACCTTTGTCGGCCAACACTTGCTCCACCAGGCCGCCAAGGGCGCCGAGACCATCGACGCCAGCGTAAAATCGGGTGAGTGGCGCAGCGTCCTGGCCAAGCAGCCACGCTTGGCCTGGCTCGCCGACCGGATCGAGCACCCGTTCGATTTGCCGGGCACCGCCCAGGCGCTCGCATCCAGACTGAGCACCGCCGCGCAATCGTTGGTCATGGGTTCCTTGGTTCAGGCGATGAGCTTTATCCTGACGTTTTATCTGCTGTTCTTTTTTCTACGCGACCGGGAAGCGGTGCTCAAATCACTCCGCTCGCTGTCACCACTCGCCAAGGATGCAACCACCGGGCTGTTTGTGCGAATCCGCGATACGATTTACGCCACGGTTTATGGCACGCTCGCGGTGGCTTCCGTGCAAGGGCTCCTGGGCGGGCTGATGTTTTGGTGGCTCGGCCTCGCGGAGCCGCTGCTCTGGGGCCTCGTGATGGCCCTTCTTTCGGTCGTGCCTGTCGCCGGGGCGTTCGTGGTGTGGATCCCCGCCGCGATCTACCTGGCGTTGGACGGGAGCTGGGGCAAGGCCGTGATCCTCACGCTCTGGGGCGCGTTGGTTGTCGGCACGATCGACAACATACTTCGCCCCGTCTTCGTCGGGAACCGACTCAAACTCCACACCGTGCTCGTCTTCATTTCGGTGGTCGGTGGCCTGATCGTGTTTGGCGCGGTCGGCCTGATTCTCGGCCCTGTGGCGCTCACCATCACGCTCGCGTTGCTCGAGTCGTGGCGTGGCCGATCTGACAAGGCCGACCCCGCGAAATCTTCATGAATACTTCTGAAAATCGTCCCGCCACCGGCGGTCCTTCAAACGCACCCGCCAAGCAGTCGGGCGAAACAGCCCCGCCCGCGTGCCCTTGGTATTCACCGGCGGCGCTCTGGCAGCGCAAGTCTGCGGTCATCGCTGCGCTCTCGCTGGCGGCTATGGGCACGCATCTCGTGCTCCGCTTTGGCGTTCACGCGGCGATCAGCACCTCCGACCTCCCTCTGCTCGCGACGATCGTGATTGGCGGCCTCCCCCTGCTCCACGACTTGCTGCGCAAGCTGCTAAAGCGCGAATTTGGCTCGGATCTGCTCGGCGGTATTTCGATCATCACGTCGGTCGTTCTCGGTGAATATCTGGCAGGCTCAATCATTGTGCTGATGCTCGCAGGCGGTGAGGCGCTCGAAAGCTACGCGCTTCGAAGTGCCTCGTCCGTGCTGGCGGCGCTCGCAAAACGCATGCCGTCGGTTGCCCACCGCAAACAAGACACGGCCATCGTCGATGTTGCGCTCGCCGACGTCGCGGTCGGCGACACGCTCGTGATTTTTCCGCACGACATCTGCCCGGTGGACGGGGTCGTGACCGAGGGTCACGGCGCGATGGACGAGTCCTATCTCACCGGAGAGCCGTTTCAGATCACCAAGACTTCCGGCTCGAACGTGATCTCCGGCGCGATCAATGGCGAATCGGCGTTGACGATCCGCACGACGCAGCGCGCCGCCGATTCTCGTTATGCGAAGATCATGGAGGTCATGCGCGAATCGGAATCGAAGCGCCCGCAGTTGCAGCGGCTCGGCGACCGCCTCGGTGCCATCTACACTCCGGTGGCGCTGGCCGTGGCAATCGCCGCGTGGGTCATCAGCGGAGAATCCATGCGCTTCCTCGCGGTGCTGGTGATCGCGACGCCCTGCCCGCTGCTGCTCGCGATCCCGATCGCAATCATCGGCTCGATTTCTCTGTGCGCGCGACGGGCAATCATCGTTAAAACACCGGCGGTGCTGGAGCAAATCGCCGAGTGCCGCACCGCGATTTTCGACAAGACCGGCACGCTCACCTACGGCGAGCCGAAGTTGACCGAACAACTCATCGCCCCGGATTTCACCCCAAAGGACGTGCTAAAGCTCGTGGCGAGTCTGGAGCGCTACTCGAAACATCCCTTGGCGCGCGCGATCCTCGACGCCGCGAAGACCGAGGCGGTTTCACTCTCCGAAGCCACCGAGGTCGGCGAGCAACCCGGCCAGGGACTGCGCGGCATCGTTTCCGGGCGGACGGTGCAAATCACCAGCCGGAATAAAGCGACGGAGCAAAAAATGCCCGGCATCGAACAGCTTCCTCCCGTCGTCGGCGGGCTGGAGTGCGTGGTGGCGATTGACGGGCGCTATGCCGGGGCCCTGCGCTTTCGCGATGCGCCGCGGGCCGAGAGCGGATCCTTTGTGCGTCATCTCGGGCCGAAGCATAGCTTCGCCCGCGTCATGCTCGTCTCTGGCGACCGCGAATCCGAGGTCCGCTACCTCGCGGGCCAGGTGGGCATCACGGAAATTTACGCGGAGCAGAGCCCGGAGCAAAAGCTCGCCCTCGTTCGCGCCGAAACCGCCAAAGCCAAAACCCTCTACGTGGGCGACGGCATAAACGACGCCCCGGCCATGATGGCCGCCACCGTAGGCATGGCCATAGGACAAAACAGCGACGTAACGGCCGAGGCTGCGGGTGTCGTGGTGATGGACAATTCGCTCAAAAAGGTGGACGAATTCATGCATATCAGCCGGCGGATGCGGGTCATCGCTTTGCAGAGCGCCATCGGCGGCATGGCCTTGAGTCTCGCAGGCATGGCATTCGCCGCCAGCGGTCACCTCACCCCGGTGAGCGGCGCGATCGCCCAGGAAATCATCGACATCCTGGCGGTGCTTAACGCCCTGCGCGCCGCCTTTCCCCCCAAGGTGATCCATGATCTCTAAAACCCCGGCACCGGTCGCAGATCGTGGAGCGCAGTCGCCAAAGAATGCGGCCTGGCACCACTGCGAAGCGGCGGACGTGCTGCGCGAGTGCGAATCGTCCGAGACCGGTCTTTCCACGGTGGAGGCCGCCCGGCGGCTTGCGGCCAACGGCCCGAACGAGCTGAAGGAAGGCAAACACGTCGGCGCATTCCAGATTTTCCTGCGTCAGTTCAAAAGCATCATCATCTGGATCCTGATCGTCGCCGGCGCCATCTCCGGGCTTATGGGCGAGGCCATGGACGCGGTCGCGATCCTCGCCATCGTCGCGCTCAACGCGGTCATCGGTTTTTATCAGGAATTCAGCGCGGAAAAATCCGTCGCGACTCTCCGCAAACTCACCGCGCCGCAAGCACGAGTGCGACGCGATGGCCGCAACGTGGAGGTCGCCGCCACCCGCATCGTCGTCGGCGATATTCTCATCCTGGAGGCAGGCGACGTAGTGGCGGCGGATGGCCGTCTGTTGGACGCCCACTCGCTTCGCTGCGTCGAGTCCGCGCTCACCGGAGAGGCTGAGGCCGTCTCTAAACACCCCGCCGTTCTCCCCAGGATCGACACCCCGCTGGGTGACCGGACGAACATGGTCTTCGTGGGCACGAACGTCGCGGCCGGCGCGGGCCACGCCGTGGTCGTGGCGACGGCCATGCGCACGGAGCTGGGCCATATCGCGGGCATGATCACGGAGGCGGGCGCGGAGGAGGAAACCCCGTTGCAGGGAAAACTGGATGCGTTCGGGCGTGTTCTCCTCTGGGCCACGCTGGCTATAGTCGCGTTGTTGTTCGGACTTGGGTTGATGCGCGGAACGCCACCGGGGGAGCTTTTTCTTACCTCCATCAGTCTGGCGGTGGCCGCCGTGCCCGAGGGCTTGCCCGCTGTGGTTACCGTGGCGCTTTCACTCGGAGTGCTGCGCATGGCCCGCCGGCACGCACTGCTGAGAAAACTGGCGGCCGTTGAAACGCTTGGATCCACCAGTGTCATCTGCACGGACAAAACCGGCACCTTGACCATCGGAGACATGACCGCGCGCTCCCTCTTCGTCGCCGGACAACACTACGATCTCACCGGCGATGGATATGGGACGGCCGGCGAAGTTCAACTCGCGGGAAAACCGGTCGATGAAACCCGCCGCAGGCCGCTGCGCGAACTCGCCAGCATTCTGATCGGCTGCAATCACGCCCGCACCGTCGAAAAAGACGGCGCCTGGAAAATCATCGGCGATCCCACGGAGGGCGCGCTGCTGGTAGCCGGAACCAAGGCTGGCGTTGACCCAAAACAGCTGGACCGGGATTGGCAGAGGCAGGCCGATTTCCCCTTCGATTCCGACCGCAAACGCAGCTCTATCGTGCGTTGCTCCGCCGATGGTCGATCCCGCGTATTCGTCAACGGTGCGCCCGGTCCCTTGCTTGCCCGCTGCACGCAGCTCTATTGCGAAACCGGCATACGTTCGCTGACCCCGCAGGATCGGGAATCCCTTCTTTCGATGACCTCGACGCTGGCGACCCGCGCTCTGCGCGTGCTCGGATCGGCTTATCGCGATCTCGACGCCGTGGCTGCGGCCGCTCCCGCGGCCGAAGCCATCGAGAAGGACCTCATATTCGTCGGTCTCACCGGGATGTATGATCCGCCCCGCCCCGAGGCCAAGGCCGCCATCGCGGCGTGCCACGCTGCCGGCATTCGTGTCGTGATGATCACGGGCGACCATCCCGAGACGGCGCGGGCCATCGCCCGGGAAATCGGTCTCGCCGAGGTCGCGGACGAGGCGGTTTCCGGTGTCGAATTGGACAAGTTATCCGACGGCGAACTTCGCCGGCGTGCGCCAAAGATCGCCGTCTATGCGCGCGTCACCGCGGAACATAAACTGCGCATCGTGCGCGCCCTGAAAGCCAGCGGCGCGGTCGTCGCCATGACTGGCGACGGCATCAATGACGCCCCGGCCATCAAGGGAGCAGACATCGGCATCGCGATGGGACGAACCGGTGCAGAGGTGACGAAACAGGCCGCCGACATGATTCTCACCGACGACAACTTCGCCACCATCCTGGCCGCCGTCGAAGAAGGTCGCGGCGTTTACGCCAACATCCGCAAGACGCTTCAGTATCTGCTGGCGGGCAGCACCGGCGAACTCCTGTTCATGGCAGCCTGCGTGATCATCGGCCTGCCCACGCCTCTGCTTCCGATTCACCTCCTTTGGATCAATCTCGTGACCGACGGCCTCCCCGCCCTTTGCCTCGCGGCCGATCCGATCGACACCGATGTGATGAAACGCCCGCCCCGGCAGCGCACCGAAAAGATTACCAACCCCCGCTTCATCCGGACGATGGTGGTGACCGGAATACTCACGGCGGGAGTCACCTTTGCCGTTTACTCACACGTGCTCAAAACGGGAACGACCGCAGAAGCCCGGACTGCGGCGTTTTCCGTGCTGGTCTTCGCCGAACTCCTGCGCGCCTTCGGCGCCCGCAGCGGCACCAAACCACTCTGGCGAATCACTCCATTGTTAAACCGCAATCTGCTTCTCGTGATCGCGCTTTCGTTCGGCCTTCAACTGCTGAGCCAGCACAACGCTGCATTCGGGCGATTCCTTAAAACCACGCCGCTTTCGTTCACCGACTGCTTCGCGCTGCTCGCGCTCGGGGCAATCCCGCTCGTCACACTGGAGCTCTTCAAAGTTGTTCGGCCACTGGTGCACGGCGCACGAAAGTAACCGCATCAACCAACCCCGACTACAAGTGGGAGCGCTTCGTGAGTTCGTCGGTATGCTACTTAACACTCTTGTGTGGGGCATGCTCCATTAGAGTAATCCACAATAGGTTGTGTGTTAAACCTTGATTTCTCGCTGTTTTCAGTGGGTGGCTTTGGTTTGACCGCTAATGCCGCGGCTCAATGAGCGCGGCAGAGAGGGAGTGGCTTCGCGTTGCGAAACGGCCGTGTTCGACGTTACGGCCAATGGCCTCGACATAGAGTAAAGACTGCCTGAATAAGCAATTATCCATTTTCCCAGCGAGGCCATTGGCCGAGGAATCGACCGCGTCGGCCGACTTGGTCGGCAGGTGAAATCTCGGCGGCGGACTTTGGCTCGCCGCAT
>JAPLTN010000060.1 GCA_026398135.1 Verrucomicrobiota bacterium | reverse complement strand
TCAATGTCGCTGTCTCCGGCGGTGTCGGCGTCGAGGATCGAACCGGGGGTCGTGATGGCTACGTTCGCGTTCGATGCGGTGATGTCGCCGATGACTGCTTGGTGGAGGACGGCGTCGCCGGCGGTGAGGCGGATGTCGCCGTTGACGGTGTTGAGCGTCGCGGTCGTCGCCATCAGGATCGAGCCGGTGCTGGCCACGAGGTCCTGGGTGCCGGTGCCGGCGGTGGTGACGTCCACGGACGCGGTCAAACTAATGTTGTTCGCCGCCTTGAGAGTAATGTGCCCGGTGCCAGAGAGGAGGTCGGCGTTGGCAGTGAAGGTGCCTGCGACCGACTGCAGGAGGATGTTGCCGGTGCCGTGCGCGGTGACGGCGATGTTATCGGCGTCCGAGCCGTCGTTGAGGGTGAGGTCGCCGAGGGTGGCGACGAGTACGATGTTGCCGTTCGCGCCGGTGGTGAGGTCGGACTGGGCGGCGTCGGTGACGGTGGTGGTGGTGAGGTCGCTGTTAAAGTCGGTGACGGTAACGGCGACGTTGGTTACGGTGGCGGCGTTGTCTTCGGTGACGTAGATCGAACCGGTCGAAGCGAGGGCGGTGACGTTATCGATGCTGGTCGTCAGGTGGCGGCCGGAAGCACCGATGCTGTTCTGGGCCTGGAGGCGCAGGTTGGTGGCGGTGACGTTTTTCGAAGAGGACGCGGCGTTGAGGATGCTGCCGGCGTCGGAATCGATGGAAACGTTGGTCGCGGTCACGTTGCCGACGGTGATATCGCCTTGGGCACGGAGGCGGGCGGAGCTGCTGGTTGCGGTCACGTTGGCCGTGCCGTGCATGGCCAGCGCGCCGGTTTCGGCATCGAGAGACGCGGTGCCAGTGGACGCGGTCGTCACGTCCACGTTGGCGGTCAGGTCGAGGTTGATTCGCCCCTTGAGCGTGATTTGGCCGGTGCCGCTAAGGATGTCGGCGTTGGCGGTCAGGGAACCAGCGAGGGAGTCGATCAGGATTGAGCCGGTGCCGTCGGCGGAGACGGCGGTGCCGTTGGCCTGGCGGGAATCGCCAGAGGTTTGGGTGACGGAGAGGTTGCCGTCGTTGAGGGTGATGTCGCCCGCAGTAGCAACGAGGACGATCTGGCCGTTGTTGCCAGTGGTGAGGTCGGACTGGGCGGCGTCGATGACGGTCGTCGTGGTCGCGTCGCTGTTGAAATCGCTAACGACGACGCGGGTGGAGGTGACGGTGATGCCGTTGACCTCGGTGAGGTAAATGCCGTCGGTGACGGTGTAGGCGGAGAGGTTGTCCACCGAGATGGCGAGCGGGGTGGCGGTGGGGCTGCCAGAGGAGCCGCGGCCGAGGCGCCCTTGGGCTTGGAGGCGGAGGTCGGTGGCGGTGACGTTAGTGGTAACGCCGTTAGCGGAGTTGACGTTGCCGGCGTCGGTGTCGATGGAGACGGCGGTGGCGGTGATACTGCCGAGGACGATGTCGCCGTTGGCGCGAATGCGGGCGGAGCTGCCGGTGGCGACCACGGTGGCGGTGGCATCCATGGTGATGCCGCTGGTGATAGAATTAACCGAGATCGTACCGGGGGTGCCGGTGACGACGTCCACATTCGCGGTGAGCGTGATGGTGGAACCGGCTTTGACGGTGAGGTGGCCGGTGCCGGAGCGGACGTCGGCGTTGAGAGTAATGGCGCCGTTGTCGTCGAGCGTGCGGAGGAGGACGGAGCCGGAGCCATGGGCGCTGACGGCAATGTTGTCGGAGTCGCTGCCGTCGTTGAGGGTGAGGTCGCCGAGGGTGGCAACGAGGACGATGTCACCGTTTGCGCCGGTGGTGAGGTCGGACTGGGCGGCGTCGGTGACGGTGGTGGTGCCGGCGGAGGAGGTGAAGTCGGTCACGCTTACGGTGACATTGGTCACGGTCGCGGTGTTGTCTTCGGTCAGGTAGATCGAGCCGGTCGCAGCCAGGGCGGTGACGTTATCGATGCTGGTCGTGAGGTGGCGGTCGGAGGCACCAATGCTGTTCTGGGCCTGGAGGCGCAGGTTGGTCGCGGTGACGTTCTTCGTGGAGGACGCGGCGTTGAGGATGCTGCCGGCGTCGGAGTCGATGCTGACGTCGGTCGCGGTGACGTTGCCGACGGTGATGTCGCCTTGGGCGCGGAGGCGGGCGGAGGAGGATGTCGCGGTCACGTTGGCCGTGCCATGCATGGTCAGCGTGCCGGTTTCGGCATCGAGGGAGACGGTGCCGGTCGAGGCGGTGGTGACGTCTACGTTCGCGGTCAGGGCGATGTTGTCATCAGCCTTGAGGGTGATGTGGCCGGTGCCGGAGAGGATGTCGGCGTTGGCGGTCAGGGAACCGGCTAGGGAATCGATCAGGATCGAGCCGGAGCCATTCGCGGAAACGGCGGTGCCGCCGGCGGGGGCGGTGCCATCGTCAAGAACGATGTCGCCCGTGGTGGAAACGAGGACGATGGAACCGTTGGCGGCCTGGGTAGTCAGGTCGGCTTGGGCGGCCGTGACGATGACGGAGCCCACGGTGCCATCGGAGGCGACGACGTAGTATTGGCCAGCGGTATCGGTAACGGTGAGGCCGTCGGATTCGGTCAGGAAAATGCCGCCGGAGGAGGCCAAAGCGCTGAGGGTCGCGACAGTGGTTTCGAGGTGATTGCCCGCGGAGCCTATGGCGGTGCCGGCACGGACGCGAAGCGAGGAGGCGATAACATCGACGTGCGTGTCGCCGGCGTCGATCACGGAGCCGCTGATGGTATTTATGACAACGGCGCCGCTGGTGGAAATACTAGCGAGGGAAACATCGGCCCGGGCGCGAAGGCGCACGGTGCCGGTATCGGAAATGAAACGAGCGCCGTCGGCCTGGGTGATTGAGCCGGTTGGGTTGTTATCAACATCGACATCGATCGTGCCGGTGCCGCCGGTGGACACGTTGGCATTCAGGTTGGCGTTGCCGATGACGATAAAGGTGATGTGGCCGGTGGTGGACGAGACGGCGGCGTTAGTGGTGAGCGAGCCGGCCGGGGTGTTGACGCGGATATTGCCGCTGCCGTCGGCGGATAAGGCGGTGCCGTTGGCTTGGCGGGAGTCGCCGTCGGTCTGGGTGACGGAGAGGTTGCCGTCGTTGAGCGTGATATCGCCGGTGGTGGCGGTGAGGACGATGTGGCCGTTATTGCCGGTGGTGAGGTCGGACTGGGCGGCGTCGGTTACGGTGGTGGTGGTGGCGTCGGAATTGAAATCGGAGACGACGACGCGGGTGGAGGTGACGGTGACGCCGCTGGCCTCGGTGAGGAAGATGCCGTCGGTGACGGAATAGGCGGAGAGCTTGTCGACCGAGATGGCGAGCGGGGTGGCAGTGGGGCTGCCAGAGGAGCCTCGGCCGAGGCGGCCTTGGGCCTGGAGGCGCAGGTCGGTGGCGGTGACGTTGGTGGTCACGCCGGTGGCGGAGTTGACGTTGCCGGAGTCGGTATCGATGGAGACGGCGGTGGCGGTGATGCTGCCTAGGACGATGTCGCCGTTGGCGCGGATACGGGCGGAGCTGCCGGTGGCGAGCACAGTCGCGGTGGCATCCATGTTGATACCACTGGTGGCTGAATTGATCGACACGGTTCCAGGGGTGCCGGTGACCACGTCCACATTCGCGTCCAGCGTAATCGTGGAGTCAGCCTTCAGGGTGATGTGACCGGTGGTGGAGCGGACGTCGGCATTGGCGGTCAGCGCGCCAGCGAGAGCGTTGAGCAGGATGGAGCCAGAACCGTGAGCGGTGACGGCCGCGTTGGCGGTAAAGGCGGTGCCGACGTTGAGGGTGATGTCGCCGGTGGTGGAGCGGAGGACGATGTTGCCGTTGGCGGACTCGGAGGTGAGGTCGGACTGGGCGTTGGTGCCGCCTGCAGTGGTGGAGGCATCGGCGTTTACCTCCTGATAGGAAGCGGAGACGTCGTCGATGGTAACACCGTCGGACTCGAGGAGGAAAATACCGCCGGCACCGGCGCGGGCGGTAAGGGTGGTGGCGGTGGTCTCGATGTGGTTGGCGGACGTGCCGATGAAAGTGCCGGCGCGGAGACGAAGAGCGGTGGCGACGGCGTCCACATGGGTATCGCCGGCGTCGGTAATGGAGCCGGTGCCGGCCGTGACGACGGCGTTGCCAGTGGTGGAAACGCCAGCCAGGACGACGTTTTGCTCTCCGCGAATACGGAGATCGCCGGAGCCGGTGCGAACGCGGGCACCGTCAGCCTGGGTGACGGAACCGGTGGAGGAGAGGACGTTAAGGGTGCCGGAGCCGGAGGAGGCGATGTCGGCGTTTTGGTTGATATCGCCAGAAGCCAGGAAAGAGACGTGACCGCCGGAAGTGGAGACGGCGGCGTTGGTGGTGGCGGTGCCGGCCTTGGTGTTGACGTGGATGTTGCCGGTGCCGTGAGCGGTGATGACGCCGCCGGTGGCCAGGGTCAGGTTGCCGGTGGTGACGACGAGGGAGACGGGGGCGTTGCCGCCAGAGGTGACGATGCCACCGGAGGCGACGGTGAGGGTGTCGGTTTCCTCGACAAAGAAGCCGACCGCGTTGGCAACGGTGCCGATGAGACTGCCGACGGTGGTGTCGATGTCGGAGTCGCCGGCCTGGCCGACGCCGTTGAAGGCATTCAGGGAGGCGAGACCAGTGGTGATGACGAGGGAGTCTTCGTCGCTATCGGTTCCGTCCACCAGGTAGTCTTCGGTGGACGTCAGGGTGATGTTACCCGAGGTGGAGACGACGGAGGCTTCAAAAACGAGATCCGAGACCGAGGTCAGGCTGATGTTGCCGGTGGTGGTGCTGACGGCGGTTTTGGGGGAGCTGGTGAGGGTGCCTTCGGTAAGGGTAAGTACGCTGCCAGTGGTGAGAACGATGTGGCCGGTGGTGGCGGCGAGGTCGGAAGTGGCGGCGGAGTCGGCTACAGAAGAGGTGGTGGCGTCGAGGGCGACGCGGTTGACGCCGAGGGCGGCGACGGTGCCGATGATGAGGCTGTTGGATTCGGTAACGCTGATGCCGGTGGTGGCGGAGGCGGCGAGGGTGACGAGGGTGGTTTCGAGGGCGGTGGTGGTGGCGGAACCGGCGACGCCGATGCTGGTGGAGGCGGAGAGGCGGGCGGAGTTGGCAACGATATCGAGCCGGGTTTCGCCGGCGTCGGCGATATAACCGCTGGTGGCGGTGAGCGTGACGGAGCCGGCGGTGGAGAGGCCGGTGACGGTGATGTTTTGGGCGGCGAGGAGGCGGATGTTGCCGGTGCCGGTGGTGGCGGCGACGTTATCGGCGAAGGTGATGGAGCCGGTGCCGGCAGCGAGGTCGAGGGTGCCGGTGCCGAGGGTGGCGACGGAGGCGCCGGTATCGAGGGTGAGGGAGCGGGCGGCGAGGAGACTGATGTTGCCGTTGGTGCCGGTGGAGATGGCGGCGGTGGCGGTGATATCGGAACTGGCGCCGGAGTTGGTGAGCAGAAGGTTGCCGGAGCCGGTGGCGGTGACCACGCCGGAGACGGTGATGGCGCCGCCGGCGCTGAGGATGAGGTGGTCGCCGGAAGAGCTGTTGATAAGGCCGGCGGAGGTGATGGTAACGGCGTCGTCTTCGAGGAGGACGATGCCGCCGGAGGTGCGGTTGCGGGCGGTGATGCTGCCGACGGCGGTGTCGATATCGAGGGCGGCGGTGGCGACGGAGCCGATGCCGGTCTCGGCATCGAGGGTGGCGAGGCCGGAGGTGGCGAGCAGGGCGGTCTCGGCGACGGTGGTGTCGATGATGGCACCGGAAACCGAAGCGCCCTGGCCGGCGGTGAGGGTGAGGTTGCCGGAGGTCGAAGAGACGGTGGCGCCAAGGGAAATATCGATGTAGGCGGCGAGGGTGACGGTCCCGGAGGCGTCGGCGGTGACGACGGCATTGACGGTCAGGGAGCCGGCGGAGACGTCGAGGTTGATCGCGCCCGCGCCGCCGGTGGTGCGAACACCCGTATTGTTGACGACAAGGGTATCGGTTTCCTGGAGGAAAATGCCGCCGGAAGTGGCATTGACGGCTTCGAGGGTGTTGAGGGTGGAGTCGATGTCCCCTGCCCCGCTGGCGCCGATGCCGGTCTCGGCGGAGAGGGTGGTCTGGCCGGTGGTGACGAGCAGGGCGGTCTCGGCGACGGTGGTATCGGTGATGGCGCCGGAAACGGAGGCACCTTGACCGGCGGTGAGGGTGAGCGCGCCGGAGGTGGAGGAGACGGTGGCACCGAGGGCGATGTCGGTGTAGGCGGCGAGGGTGACGGTGCCCGCGGCGTCGGCGGTGACGACGGCATTGACGGTCAGGGAGCCGGCGGAGACGTCGATGCCGATGGGGCCGGAGCCGCCGGTGGTGCGGACGCCGGTGTTGTTAATCACGAGCGTATCCGTTTCCTGGAGGTAGATGCCGCCGGAGGTGGTGTTGAGGACCTCGACGGTGTTGATGGTGGTGTCGATGTCCCCTGCCCCGCTGGCGCCGATGCCGGTGACGGCGGTGAGGCTGGTGTGGCCGGTGGTGACGAGGAGGGCGGACTCGCCGCCGGTGGTGTCGGTGATGGCGGCACCGGCGTTGAGGGTGATGGCACCGGAGCCGGTGGTGAGGGCGGCACCGAGGGCGATGGTGCCGGTGTTGCCGGTGGCACCGGTGGAGAGCTTGCAGGCTTCGAGGGTAATGGCACCCGAGCCGGTGGCGGTGATGGGGGCGTTGACGGTGAGGTCCGCGTCGGTGGAGTTGAGCGATTCGGACAGGAGGCTGATGGCGCCGCCGGAGGCCTGGTTTTGCACGCCGGTACCGGTGACGGTGAAGCCGGAGAGGCCGGTGTGCTGGATGAAGATGCCGCCGGAGGTGGAGTTGGTGGCCTGGAGCGAACCGATGGTGACGTCGATGTCGCCTCCGCCGCTGGTGCCGATGCCGGTGGCGGCGTTCAGGGTAACGAGACCGGTGGTGACGAGATTCGGGAGGGCGTCGGAGCCGGTGTTGGAGTCGGTGATGGCACCGGCGGCGGTCAGGGTGATGGCGCCGGAGTAGGTGTTAACATAGCCGAGGGAGAGGTCGCCCGCGAGGGTGGTGGCGGTGAAGGAACCGACGGACGTGGGGGCGAAGGTGACGTTGCTGAGGGTGAGCGCGCCGGAGTTGGTGAGGGAGACGTTGCCGGAGCCGACCATCTGCACGCCGTTGACGGTGAGGTTGGCGCGGCCGCCGGTGAAGACGATGGAAGGGGTGTAGGTGTAGCCGCTGCCGCCGACCGAGACGCTGGGGGTGGTGAGCGGGACTTTGCCATCGATGGTGGCGAAGGCGGCCACGCCGCTGCCGTTGCCGGTGAAGGAGACGGTGGGGTTGGTGGAGTAAAGGGAGCCGCCGGAAAGGGCGGAGGTGCCGGTGATGACGCCGGTGGAGGTGGTGGGCGAGGCGGTGGCGGTGGTGCCGGAGGACGCGGAAACAGTGAGACCAGAGGTGGTGTAGCTGGAGCCGCCGCTGGTAACGAGCAGGGACGCGACGGCACCGGCAAGGCCGGGGGTGGCGGTGGCGACGGTGCGGCCATCGCCGACGAAAGTGAGGGTGGGCGCGCTGGTATAGGAGCCTTGCGTGGTGACGGTGTAGGAGACGACTGCGCCGGGGGAGACGATGGCTTCGGCGGTGGCACCGGAGCCGCCGCCGCCGCTGAAGCCGATGGTGGGGGCGGAGGTGTAGCCGTTGCCGGCGGTGCCGACGGTGATGGCGGTGACGATGCCGTTGACCACGGTGGCGGTGGCCGCGGCGCCGGAACCGCCGCCGCCGGTGAAGGTGACGGTGGGGGCGGAGGAGAAACCGGAGCCGCCGTTGGTGAGCAGGATCGAGCTGATCCCGTTGGTCATGTTGGCGGTGGCGGCGGCGGGGGTGCCGCCGGAGAGGACTTCACCGTTTAGGCTGAGGCTGCCGACGGTGCTGACGTTGGTGAAGAGGGTGACGGCGTCCCTGGCCCAGACGGCGAGGGTGGTGGCGGTGAGCATGCCGCCGGTCTGGGAGATGCCGCCGCCGTTGGCGCGGAGGACGATGGAGGTGCTGGTGCCGGCGACCTTGAGGGTATCGGCGGCGACGTCGTCGGTGAGGGTGATGGAACCGGTGGTTTCGCCGGCGATGAGCTCGATGCGCTTGTTGGAGGCGCCGGTGGTGATGGTCTGGAGCAGGCCGGCGTTGCTGCCGGTGGAGTTGACGGTGACCGAGCCGGTGCCGTCGGTGCCGGCGGTAAGGGAAATGCGGTCGGCGGCGTAAACGGGCTGATTGACCACGATGTCGCCGGCGGCTTCGAGGCGGACCCAGTTGTTGCGTTCGTCGAAGGCCTGGTTGGCAAGGTCGGAGCCGTTGGTTGCGCCGCGATTGATGGCTCCGTTGACGGTGAGGTCACCGGTGCGGGCGATGAGGCGCAGGTAGTCGGCCTGGGTGGAGACGTCGAGGTTCTGGGTGACGGCCACGGTGCCGCCCACGATGGTGGTGCGGTTGAGGAATTTTTCGGAGGCCTGGGCGCTGCCGATCTTGCCGATATAAACCGCGCCGGTGCCGGCGACGGCGTCGCCAATGACCAGGCCGGCGAAGCCGCCCTTGATGGCGAAGAGGTCGGACTGGCTGATTTCGAAGCGGGTGACGGGAGCGCCGACCGAGTTAGGACCGACGACGATGGCGCGGGCGGTGTCGTAGGGCTTGAGGGTGAGGATGGAGGTCGTGCCGGTGTCGGTCAGGGAGGTGACGAGATCGACGTTGTTGGCGGTGATGGTGGCGTTGCCGCCGCCGACAGTGAGGCTCTTAAGCGTGACGGTGCCCTCGCCGCCTACGGAGGTGCCGGAGGTGGTGACGTCGAAGGATTCGACGATGTTGGAGGTGCCGTCGAAGTTGATATTGCCGGTGACGTTGCCGCCCTGGCCGATGGTGACGTTGCCGGCGGTGATGTTGTTGCCGAAGCTGATGTCGGTGGCCTTGGCGATGATGAAGGCAACGGAGCTGTCGAGGCGGAGGGCGGCGCTGGAGCCGAAGGTGATGGTGCCGCCGGCGGAGAGGGTGAAGCTGTCGGGGCGCTGCGTGATGCTTTGGCCGACGTTGTTGCCGAAGGAGATGGCTCCGGCGGTGTAAATGAAGCCGTGGCCGCCGAAGTCGAGACGGGCGCTGGTATCGAAGCTGACGCTGCCGATGTTGGAGGGGGTGGAGGGCAGGCCGATGGCGAACTGGCCGGTGACATCGACGTTGTTACTGAAGGTGACGTTGCCGGCTTTGACGATGCGCAGGGAACCGCCGACGGTGACGGTGCTGAAAAAGCGCACGTCGGCGGCCTCTTCGATGATGAGGTCGCCGGTGATGTTGACCGCGCCGTTGAAGTTGACCGCCTGGCCTTTCTTGATGTGCAGGGAGCCACTGAGGGTGACGGAGGAACCGAAAGTAACGGAGCCCACGGCGGTGCCGCCGGAATTGCCGGGGACGTTGATGAGCAGGTGGCGCAGGCCGTTGCCGGAAATGCCGCCGACGGCATCGCTGACACTGATGTTGCCGGTGGCGCGGAGGACGACGTCGTCCACGGCGGAGTTGTTGATTTGAATGAAGCCATCGACCGTGGCGATGCTGGCTCCGGCGTGGTTGTTGCCGTTAAGGGTGCCGTTGATGGCGAGGTTGCCGGCGGTGGCGGTGAAGCTGCGCAGGGTGTTGGGCGGGGTGCCGCTGAAGGCGGCGAAGGAGCCGTCGGCGGGGTTAAAGGCGTTCTGACTGAAGTTACCAATGACCTCGACGGCGTCGGTGATGGAAATGGTGGCGGCCTCGGTGGAGGCGGCGAGACTGGTGGTGGAGCCGTCGCCGAGGACGATGAGCGCGCCCTGGGCCTGAACCGGGGAGAGGAAGGCGAGGGTATCGGCGCGAAGGAGGGTGGCGGCGGAAAGGAGGTTGAGGACGGAGGAGGAGCCGTCGCCGAGCACGATGTTGCTGGAGAGATCGGCGGCACCGATCAGGGACGGGGCGTCGAGGGTGCCGGAGACGGGGAACGCGGAGTCGGCGGTGAGCACGACGTGCTCGGCCTGCAAGCCGGTCGAAGCGGAATCAGCAAAGAGGCTTTCGAGACCGGCAACTTGGGTTGAAGCCGAGGCAACGGGGGCGGCGGGAGCGAGTTCAACAACCTGGGCCTGGCCCGGGGAAAGCGGAGTCGGGAGGAGGGTCTCCAGCGGATTGCCGGAGAGCAGGACGCGTCCCTCAAGGGGTTCGAGCACGTAAGCAGCACCGACATTGGAGGGGACAGGCAGGTTAACAGAGGTGCTCATTTCGGAAATAAAAGTGGAGGTGTAAATAGCCCGTTAAATTGTGCGAATCGCGGCAAGCTTCAGTTCGTTTATTCTTTGTGACAAAGCGTTTAAGTTAGCCGACGGTCACGGCTAACGAGAGCGCGGACTGCTCATAGCCGGAGTTGATCGTGGCGAGCAGAGCGTCGTCCGAGGCTCCGAGGAAATCAAATTTCTGCTCGAAGTCGGGCGCGTACACGTCGAGCGGTGAAACAAGAGCCCCGCCAAGCGCAGGGCGTTCCCAGTTAAACAAGTGCGCGTGCAGGGCGGAGTTCACCGACTGAGGAGTGGTCGTATACGAGAAAAGTGGGGAGCTGGTGAAGAAGACCGGCGCGGGGGCCGGAGTGAAGGAAGTGAAACGGGCAGCGGGCGCGACGAACGTGACCAAGGGCGCGGGGCTGGCGGGGGCAATAAACACCTCGAGCGCAGGGATCAGGGTTGTTTCCAGCGAAGACAGGTTTGGCAGCAACGTGGATACGAGGAAGGGGGCCTGAACGGTCGGGAGGAGGGCGGTGAGGACGGCGGGGACCCGGGTGGCGGGGACGGCAGGCTGCGTAACAAGCGCAGGGGTGGCGTCCGGGAGAGTGGACGTGTCAGGTGTTGGGGTGGCAGGGAGCGCGGGAGTGACGGGAACGATCAAGGTGGTGCGAACGGTGGGGGCTGTGGCTTGGGTGGGATTCGTGACCGTGCCGGAGAGCAGGGTGATGCGCGCGGCGGCGAAAAGGGCGCGGTTGAGGGTGATCGCACCGGCGGCCTCAAGCCAGAGGTCGGCACCGCGTTCGGTGACGGACTGGTTGATCGTGCCGTTGACGGTGATGGCCCCGGTGCGGGCGATGAGGGTGAGGGTGGCGGCGGTATCCACGGCGCGGGTGACGTTAATGGCGCCGCCAACGATCGTGGTGGCGTTGCGCAGTTGGGCGGCGGATTGGGCGAGACCGATGCGGCCCACGTAAACCGTGCCGGTGCCGGCGTTGGCATCGCCGAAGGTGACGGTGGCAAAGCCGGGCTGGATGGCGGCGAGGTCGCTGGCGTTGAGGTCAAGCACGGCGGCGGGGGCGCCGAGGGCGGCGGTGCCGATGGCGAGGGCGCGGCTGGTGGTGAAAGGCTTGAGGGTGAGGTGGGAGGCGGGGCCGGTGTCGGTGAGGGGGCCGGTGAGGTCGATGCGGTTGGCGGTGAGGGTGGCGTTGCCGGAGCCGATGGCGAAAGCGCCGAGGGTGATGAGGCCGTTGAGGGCGGTGCTGGTAAGGTCGAGGGTATCGGCGGTGTTGGCGGCGGCGGCGAAGAGGATGTTGCCCGAAGTGCGGAGAGTGAGGCTGCCGACTTGGACGGAGGCGGTGAAGGTGAGTGGGCCGCCAGTGACGAGATTGAGGGAAGTGGCGGTGAGGGCACCGTTGAAGACTACGGCACCGGCGCGGAGGATGCGGAGGGTGCCGCCGACGGTGAGTTTGCCGGAGAAGGTGACGGAGGAGGCGTCTTCGATGACGAGGTCGCCGGCGATGGTGACGTCGCCCGCGAAGGTGATGCGGTCGCCGCGACCGATGGTGAGGTTGCCTTCGAGCTTGAGGGTGGAGCCGAAGGTGATGTCGCCGGCGGTGGCGAGGGCGGCGTCGGTATTGAGGGTGAGGTGGCGGAGACCGTTGCCGCCGACGGCGGAATCGAGCTGGATGCGGCCGGAGGCGTTGATGGCCAGGTCGTCGGCGGAGCTGTTGGCGGTGAGGACGGAATCGGTGTGCGGCTGGTTATCGCCAGTGATCGCGCCGGTGATGCGGAGATCGCCAGCGGAGGCGAGAAGGCGACCGAAAGTGGAGACGACGACAGAGTCGTCGATGAGGCTGGTGAGCGTATCGACCTCGCTGGCGAGGTAAACGGTGTTGCCGTCGCCCTGGATGATGAGGTTTTGGGCGAAGAGGGGGGACAGGATCTGGACGTAGTCGGCGCGCAGGATGGTGTTGAGGTTGGTGAAGGTGATCCGGGTCGAATTGCCGCTGCCGATGATGATGGGCGTGAGTTTGGAGGCTGCGCCGAAGTAGAGCGTGCTGGAGGTGATGAGGTTGTTGAGCTCGGACTGGCTGAGCACGAGGCCGGTGAGGGCGGCGTTGTTGAGCTGGATGAGGTAGAGTTTGCGGGTCGGGGAGGTGGGATAGACGAAGATATTATTGGTGGTGGTGACGACGGTGTTTAGCACGAGCTGGTCGCCGGAGAGGACGACCTCGGTGTTGGTGTTGATCGGCTGGGTGGTGGTTTGCTGGCCGAGCAGGGAGACGATGTTGAGGGTGCCGCCGGAGCTGGCGGAGACGTTGGCGATGTCGTCGCGGTCAACCAGGTACACGCTCTTGCTGATGGGCACGACGACCGAGAAAGTGGCGACGTCCATGAAGAGGGCGTAGGGGCTGATGGTATAACCGGCGGTGGCGGCGCCGACGCCGAGGGTGGCGGCGAGGGTGAGTTTGCCGCCGTTGGACTGGATAAAGGCGCCGCGGGCGGCGCGGATCTGGATGTTGTTGGCGTAGTAGATAACGGCCTCGGCGGAGGTGGCCCCGGAGACGAGCATCTGGCCGTTGGTGTCGTTCACGGTGTATTTGGCGCTGCGCAGGGCCCAATCGAGCTTGGAGGGGCTGGAGAGGAGCCAGCCGGTGGCGTTGGTGGTGATGGCGCCGGCGGCGGTGGTGAGGGTGATGTCGCCGTTGCCGGTGCCGTTGAGGGCGGAGTCGGTGAGGTCGGTGATGGCGGCGGAGTAGAGGCCGGCGTTGAGGGCGATGTTGCCGGAGGTGGTGACGAGGGAGATGAAGCCGTTGTCGCGGGCGACGAGGTCGAAGCCGATGGTGTAGGCGGCGGTGGAATTGAAGGTGAAGGAGCCGGCGTGGAGGCGACCGGTCCAGGTGATCTCGCGGGCGTTGACGCGGAGGTCGCGCTTGAGGTCGAAGACTTCGGTGGTGGCGGGGCCGAAGTTGACCTTGGCGGCGGCGGCCTCGATGCGGAGGCGGTCCACGTTGTTATAGTCGGCGACGTATTCGATGAGCTGGGTGCCCTGGCTGAGGGAAGTCTCGTTGACGGTGAGGTCGGTGGCGGAGGTGGTGGTGACGTAGAGGTAGTCGTCGTCGGTGGCGGTGGCGGTGTCGTCGATGGTCAGCTTCTGGGCGAGGGCGCCGAAGGTGACGTTGTAGGTATCGGAGCCGGCCTTGCCGATGAGGGTGGTGGGGTTGGCGGCGGAGGACTTGGAGACGTTATAGGTATCGGCGCCGGTGCCGCCGATGAAGCGTTCGATGCGGAAGCCGGATTCGGTGACGGTGTTGGCGCCGGAGGTGATGAGGTTATTCGAGGCGCCGAGGTTGTAGGTCAGGGCGGTGCCGACGGCGCTGAAGTCGAGGGTGTCGGCATTGTCGGTGCCGGCCTCGGTGACGGTGTCGGTGCCCCAGCCGCCGGTGAAGATGTAGGTGTCGTTACCCGCGCCGCCGCTGAGGGTGTCGTTGCCGTTGCCGCCGGTGATGGTGTCGGTGCCCGCGCCGCCGGTGATGCTGTCGTTGCCGTTGCCACCGGTGAGGGTGTCGTTGGCGGCGCTGCCGGTGATGCTGTCGTCGCCATCGCCGCCGAGGATGGTGTCGCCGTTGCCGGTCGAACCGGCATTGCCGGAGACCGTCACTTGAGAGGTATCGAGGTTGAACTCGGAGACGATGGTATCGTTGCCCGCGCCGCCCTCAATGTAGTCGGCACCGGTGGAGGTGGTAATTTTGTCGTTCCCGTTGCCGCCGCGGATGGTGGTGGAACCGGAGCCGATAACCTCAATGGAGTCGTCGCCGTCGCCCAGGTTGACGTCGATGGGGACGTTGAGGCCGTAGAAGGCGAAGCGGTCGTTGCCGTTGTTGGAATTGGTCACGACGACCTTGGAGATGCCGGTGTAGGTCTTCTTGGTGCCGAAGCCGCTGAGGGTGATGGTTTGGGAGCTGCTGTTGCCGCCGCCGCCGGTGACGGTCATGGTCTCGGCGGAGTCGGTGGTGGTGCCGTAAACGCGGCGGCCGGCCTCGACGCCGACGTTGAGATAGAGGACGGAGCCGATCTGGGTGCCGAGGATGGGGGGGCTGCCGAAAGTCCACTTGGTGGAGGCGCTGACGGTGAAGAAGCCAAGCACATTGACGCGGGCGTTGATGGTGATGGAGCCCTCTTCGAGGTTGAACTCGAAGCCGACGTAGAAGGAGGCGAGCTCGAAGTCGAAGTCGATGGAGAAGAGGCCGAAGTCGATGGAGAACGACATGCCGATGGCGCCGTAAGCGTAACCGGAGAAGCCGGTGTTGGAGAGGGTGAGGCCGATGCCGGCGCGGAAGTAGAGCGGCCCGAAGTCGAACTGGAAGCTGGCCTCGCCGCTGATGCGCCATTGGCCGTTGGAGCGCAGGTAGCCGCTGATGTTGACGGTGACGACGTTGAAGAAGTTAAGCGGGAGGTTGAACGCGACCTCGAAGTAGTCGGGCGTCTTGGTGAGGGTGACCTCGCCGCGCAGGGTGAAGACCCAGACCCGCACGGTGGCGGCAATCTTGATTTGGAAGGTGTTGGCTCCGACGGTGATGCCGCCGATGGTGCGGGATTGAGAGCTGGTGTTGATCTTGAGGGTGAACTCGCCGCTGAGCTCGATGATATCGAGGTTGATCGCGTTAACGCCCAGGTTGAGGGCCATCACGAAGTAGGATTCGGCGCCGTAGCCGATCTCGGCCCCGCCGCGAACGGTGACGGAGCCAAAGAGGGAGAGATCAAGGCTGGCATTGAATTCGAGCCGGATGAGGTTGGGCGAAAGGGTCAGGGTGGCGGAGCCCTTGATGCTGAAGGGGCCGACGACGAGGGAACCGCCGAAGGACAGGATCAGGGTGCTGGCCGCGATTTGCTGGTCGATGAGGCCGGAAACCTCACCGGTGGTGCTGTTTACGTTGAGGACCTTTACCGTGCGGGAGACGCCGGTGGTGTTGACCGCAAACTGGAACTGACCCTGGAAGGAGACCCCGGCGAAGCCGATTCCGCCGGAGGCGACGAGGGTGACGGAGCCGGCGAGCCCGCCATTCGAGCCCGAGAGAATGTAGAGGGAACCGCCGGCGGACAAAGTACCGAGCGGAGTGATGTCGGCGGTGGCGAAGACCTCGATGGCGAGTCCTTCGGAGTCGATGCGCATCTTGAAGCTGCCGGTGAGCGTGACGGTGTTGGCGAGGACGAGGTTGCCGGAGAGACTGACCTCAAGGAGCGGGCCGGCGGCGACGGTATCGGTGCTGGAGGGGCCGGTCTTTACGGTGATCGCGGAGCCGGTGGTATTGAGCAGGAGTTGGGCGGTGACGCTGAAGGTGACTCCGGGCAGGGTGATGCTGGAGGAGAGGTTGACCTTGGCGGCGATGCCTTGGGTGCCGATGACGAGGAAGCCGCTGGCGGTGAGCGTGATGACGTTGACTCCGCCGACGCGGAGCTGGAGGTCGGCGGTGGCGGCGACGATGAGGCCGACGTTGCCCCCGCTGATCGTGCCGACGGAAAGGTAGAAGGAGCCGGACAGGACGAAGCCGGTGTCGGAACTGGCGCCGAGAACCAGGGAGCCGGAAGCGTAAATGCGGGCGTATATGCCGGCTTCGAGGGTGACGGCCCCGAAGGTCCTGGCCTGGCCGGTGGTATTGAGTTCGAGGCGGAAAGTGGCGTTGAAAGAGAAGCCGTTGCCACTGGTGAGGGCGCCGGCGTTGATGTCGAGGGCGATGACGGCGGCGATGGCAAGGACGCCGTTGATCTTTTCAATCGAGAGGCCGCCGGTGGCCTGGGCGCGGAAAACGGTGGTGTTGCCGAGCTTGACGGTGAGCTGGCCGCTGGCGGTGACGTTGAAGCCGCTGCCGTTTACCACGACGCCGATCTCGCCCTCGATGCGGATGCCGGCGACACCGTCGATGGAGAGTTGGACGAAGCCGGAGGATTTAACCTTAAGCTCGGTGGCCTTGAGCACGACGCCTTGGATGGTGATGTCCGAGGTGTGGGTGTTGATGTAGAAACCGAGGCGGAATTCGATGGCGAAGCCGGTGCCGGAGAGGGTGGACGCGCCGCCGGGGGGACCGGTGGAGGCGTTGGCCCCGACCTGAACCTGGAGGAAGAAGGCGATATAGGGAGTGGTGCCGTTGGCTCCGATACGCAGGCCGCCGATGGCGCTGCCGATGGTCTGGCCGAGGATGGCGGCCTCGACGCGGGCTTCGAGTTGCACGTAGCCGTTGGTGCCGTCGATGGTGAAGATGAACTGGCCGGTGAGGGTGGCCGCGCCGGTGTAGAGGCCGCCGACGTTGAAGGAGAGCACACCGCCGGCGCTGAAGCGGAAGAAGCGGCCCTGGAGCGTTACGGTGGAAGTGACGAGGGACTTGGCCCCGCTGGTCTCGCTGAAGGTGTAAACCTGGATGGTGCGGGCGGCGGCGGCAGTGTTGAGCTCCATCTGGAATTCCGCCGCCAGAGTGAAGCCGGGGGGCAAGCCGGAGGAGCCGTAACGCTGGAGCGAGGCGAAGCCGGCCGCGCCGTCCTTGTCGATGATGAGGCTGACGGTGCCCTTGAGGCTGAAGAGCACGACATTGGCGCCGGGGATCTTTAGCTCGGTGCGGATGGCGGCGTAGAGTTCGAGCTTGGTGTTTACGCCGGTGCCGGAGAGCTGGAGGAAGAAGGCGCCGTCGAATTCGAGGGCACCGAGGATGTCGGCATGGACGATGCCGGCGATGGCGATGTAAGGGGCGGCGGTGGCGCCGGTCTTGTCGCGGATGGCGGAGGGAACAGTGGTGGGCGTGTAGGTGGCGGTGGGGTCGTAGGCGGCGTTGAGTTCCTGCGGTTTGCCGGAGACGACGATGGTGGTATAGCCGACGGCGGCCTGGAGGAAGACGGGGACGGTGTAGGTGATGTCCTGGGCGTAGGTGTTGACCTGGAGGGCGAGGCTGCCGCCGATGGTGATGCCGGGCAATTGGAGGCTGGCGCCGAGGGTGATCTTGGCGACGAGGCCGGTGGATCGGGCGATGATCAAGCCCTGGGCGCGGGCCTGGAAAATCTTAACGCCGCCGGGGGTGAAGTTGATGTAGCCGTCGGCGAATAGCTCCAGCGAGGAGGTGGTGATCTTGATCGCGAAAGCGCCGCCGATGGAGAATTGCTCGGCCCCGGCGATGGTGAACTTGGCGTAGGCGTAGGCGGCGAGCAGGATGGTCTTGGACTGCAGATTGAAGGTCTGGGTCTCGCCGCGGACGACGAACTTGAGGGCGGAGGAGGCGGTGGCGGAACCGATGTTTCCGGCGTCGGTAAACTGGATGAAGAACTGTTTCTTGCCCGAGCCGTTGATGTCGTTGATGCGCCAGAGGGAGCCGGGGATGATGGTGGTGATGGTGTAGCCGGCGGTGAGCGCGGTGGCGCTGAAGAAGACGCCGGTGGCGTCGGTGAAAATGGCAGGGAGCGTGCCGCTGTTGAGGCTGGCGACGTCGGCCTCGGTGGCGGTGAATTCGCGGCGGACCTCGAAGCGGTAGGTGCCGGCGTTGGCGTCCACGATGCTGGCGAGGATGCCGTAGGTGCGGCCTTGGGCGTCGGTGGCGAGCCACTGGCTGCCGGCCTTGACGGTGGTGACGGTGACGGACCCGTTGCTGCCGTTGGTGAGGAAGATGGTGGCGAAGAGGCTGGGGAGCGCGCCGCCGGCGTTGAGGGCGGTGACGTTGGCGGTGACGCCGTTGACCCAGCCGCCCTGGAGGCTGTCGCCGGGGATGCCGGCGAGGGTGAGTTTCTCGGCTTTGTCGCTCTTGGTGGTGTTGAGCTGGAGGGTACCGGCGACTTTGACGTCGATGCCGATGTTTTTGAGGAAATCGAGGTTGGTCTCGACTTTGATGACGCCCCAGAGCTTGGGCAGGGTTATGTTGGCACCGGGCAGGGAGGCGGCGCCGGGCACGCCGAGATCGGTGAGGAAATCGCCGATGGAGAGGGCGTCGGGGTCGGGGCCGGAGGTGGGCTTCGAGGTGTCGAGGACGAAGACACCGGCGACGGAGCCGAGGTTGCCGAGGTAGATGACCTTGATGGTGCCGTCGAAGTTGAGCTGGAAGCGGGTGCCGGTGACGTTGCCGACCGCGACGGTCTTGGCCTCGAAGACGACGTTGCCGCGGATGGAGAGGATGGGCTCGGAGAGGTAGGGGGTGAGGTTGAGGCTGATGCCGCCGGAGAGCTCGATGTAGAAGGACTTGGCGGGCTTGCGGACGTAGAAGGTGGAGGTGCTGGCGGCGATGGTGTTGCCGGTGGTGTCGGCGACGGCTCCATCGGCGAAGGCGAGGGTGACCTTGAGGGTGTCGCTTAGGTCGGCGGGGATGATGGAGCCGCTGTAGAAGAAGCGGAAATTATTGGTGGCGACGCCGTCTTTGAAGACGCGTTGCACGGCGGTGATGGTGACGCCGGTGTAGGCGGTGCCGTCTTTGCTGAGGATGAACTTGGAGGCGGAGGCGACGGTGCCGGTGATGTCGATGGCGGTGCCGCCCGAAGTGGAGGCAAGCTGGAAGGCGTCGGTGGTGGCGTTGACGATGTAGTAGTCGCCGCTGGCCAGACCCTCGGGGAGGGTGTTGGCGGTGTATTCGCCGAGGGTGACCTTGTCGCCGGTGGTGAAGCCGTGGCCGGCGACGGAGAAGGTGTTGGTGCTGATGTCGATCGCGGCGCCGTAGAAAATGCGCTGCTGGAGAATGACGATGGAGAGGCTGAGGTCGCTGGCGGCGACGGTGGAGGCGTCGATGGAGACGACCTGGGCGAGGGTGAATTTCTTGTCGGCGGCGGGCGCGGCGGTGAGGTCGATGGCGGTGCCGCCGAGGGTGGAGGCGAGCTGGAGGGTGTTGGCGTCGATGACCTTGAGGAAATAGACCGAGCCGCTGGTCAGGCCGGCGGGGGCGGAACCGGCGGTGAGGGCGGTGAAGACGACCTGGGCGCCGTCGGCGAAGCCGTGGTTGGCGAGGGTGATGCGATCGGTGGTGATGTTGACGGCGGCGGAGAGGAATTCCTTGGTGCGGCCGACGGGGAGGGCGCCGCCGGTGTAGCGGGTGATGAGCGCGCCGGTGGCGGGATCGTAAGCGCCGGTGGCGGGGGTGAAGGTAAACTCGAAGAAAGGACTGGTGGTGTTCGTGGTTACGCCGGTGGCGACGGGGTAGAAATTGCTGCTGGCGGCGTAGTTGATGTTACCGTTGCGCAGGGGGTTGTCCTTGGCGGGCTCGAGGGTGCCGTTGCCATCGGCGTCGGCGACATCGGTGTAGCCGTTGTATGCGGAGCCATCGGTGAAGTTGACTAGCGAGGCAGTGCTGCGGGCGAGGGTGAAGGAGAGGGTGGCGGCGAGGTTGGAGACGCCCAGGTTGTCAGCGAAGGAGTTGACGAGAACATCGATACGCACGGCCCCAACCGGGGGCGTGCCGGTGAAGGTGTAGCGGAAGGTGGTGGTGCTATAGACGTCGAAGGTGACGCCATCGGTCACGAGGCCGGCAGGCAGGTCGAGCGGGTCGGCATTGAGGGTGGCTCGGAGCTGGAGGGTATTGGCGTCGAGGGCGGTGACGTAATAATCGCCGGTGGTGAGGCCGGAGAGGGCGGAAGTGAGGCGGACGAGCTGGCCGGTGGTGAGGCCGTGGTTGGAAAGGGTAAGGGTATCGGCGGTGGCGTTGAGGGCGGTGCCAAGGAAGGTGCGCTGGAGCGAGGCGTCGATGAGGCGGATAGGATCGTCGGAGAGGGCGAGCAGGGATCCGTCGGAAAGGGTGACGGTGAGTTCGGCGGAGGAGTCGATCAGGGTGGAAACGTTGATAAACGAGCCGGAGCCGGAACCGGGGGTGAAGGTGACGTCGAGGAAGCCGGTGCCGCCGGTGGAGAAGGAATTGGCGCTGATGCGGGCCCCTTCATAAAGGCCGACAAAATCGGCGGTGGAGCCGGTGACCGTGAAGGAGAGGTTCTGGGCGGCGTTGGCGTAGCCGGCGGAGTCGGTGATGGCGTTGGCGGCGAGGGTCGCGGTAACAAGGCCGGGGGCGAAGGCTCCGGTGAAGGTGTAACGGTAGGTGTTGGTCGTGCCCTGGCGCACTCCGGTGGAGGCGAGAACGGCGGTGCCTTTACCTGCGCCGGCGAGGGTGAGCGGGGGCCCGGTGGCGAGGGTGAGCGAAGCGCCGGCGGCCTGGCTGGGCGAGAAAGTGAGGTCGAGATAGCCGCGGGTGTTGAGCGCGGCGGCATTGATTTCGCTGCCAGTAAGGGGGCTGGCGAGGACGGCGAGGGCGCCATTGACCACGAGGGAACGGGTGAGAACGGCGTTGGTCTCGGAGGCGGTGCCGCCGGTCTGGGCGAAGCTGCCGGCGGTGAAGGTGATGGCGAGGGTGCCGGGGCTCCAGGTGAAGCCGGAGTTGGTGATCTCGTAGCGGAAGCGCTGGATGCCCTTCAGGCTGAGTTGCGGGGCGGTGAGGGTGGTAGCGAGCAGGTTGGTGACGGGGAGGCCGTTGGCATCGACGCTTATTTCGACAGGGATAGGTGTGGCGGAGAAGGTGAGGGTAACGATGCTGCCATCGGCGCGGGTGAAAAGACCGGTAAATTCGGCACCGGAATCCGTGATGGTGGAGAGGTCGAGGGAACGGAGTGCGCCGGGGCTGTAGAGGACGTCGATGTAGGCGCGACCATTGGAACCGAGGCCGGCGTTAAGGCGGGAGGCGTCGGCGGCGAGCGCGCCGGGGAAGGCGACGGATGCGGTGATGGGGCCGGCGCTAATGGCTTCACCGGCGGAGGTGAGAACGGGAATATCGGTGATGCCGCCGGTGTCGTTGCGGAAGCCCATCTTGAGGCGACCGTCGATGGTGATGAGTGGCCCGCCGAGGCCGAGGGGGAGCTGTTCGGGGAGGTCGGCTAGGAAGAGGACGGTGGCCTCGCCGGAGGCGATCTTGGAGAGGTTGGCGTAGAGCTTGCCGGAGACGACGACCTGATTGGCGAGGAAGTTGAGCTGGCCGGAGATGAGGAGTTTGCCGTCGGTGGAGATGATGACGCTGACCTGGCCGTTAAAGACGACGTCAGAGGTGTAGATGGTGAAGACCTTGGCCGAGCCCTTGATAAGCATGGGCGAGGTGAAGGCGGCGCTGAAGCCGTTCTTGGACGGGTCGGCCTGGATGGCGACGTATTGGCCGAGGACCTGGCTCTTGACCGAGGACAGCCAGCCGTCGGCGGAGGGGGCGGCGGAGACGGTGAACTCGGGGTCGCGGAGTTTGAGGGCGTCGTCGATGTCGGGCAGGGTCTTGAAGAACTCCACGCCGGCGGCGAAGCCGGTCATGGAGAGGCCGGTGGTGGGCTCGAGGAGGATGGGGATATCGGCGTTGACGAACATGCCCAGAGGGCCGAGTTCGCTGAGGGCGAAGCGGATGGTGAGGCCGCCGACGCCGGCGACGGAGAAGCCGCCCTGGACGCCCATGAAGAAGACGCGGTCGTGCACCGGAGTGGTGGTGTCGGTGGCGTCGATCATGGAGTAGGTGGCGGAGGGGCCGGAGCCGGTCTTGGCGATCTTGAGGATGCCGCCGATGAGCGCGCCGGTGACTTTGCCACCGCCGATGTCGCCGGTGACGGAGACGCCGAGGGCGGCGATGTCGACCACGGGAAATTTGCCTTCGAGAAGAAGGCTGGGGCGGATACGGATGCCGTCCACCACTCCGCTGAATTGGAGACCAGGGGAGCCCTTGAGGCCGGTGATGGAGGCGGAAAGGATGAGGTCGAAGTCGCCGGGGTTGTTCTCGATGTCGGCCCATTCGAGACCAATGGAGTAGATCTTAATGGGCAGCCAGTCGGGCCACTTGAAGGCGGAGCCGTCGGCACCGCCGACGCGGATGGTGACGCCAAAGCGTTTGGAGGTATCGGTGGGGTGACCGGCTTTGAAGTTGCCGTCACCGGTGATGTAGAAGTTGCGGGCGGAGCCGCCGAGCTGGACGGTGCCGATCTTTACGTCGGCGGACAGTTCGCCGAAGACGGCGAGCGGGTTGCTGCCGGTGGCGCTGGTATCGAGGTAGAAGCCCTTGGCCCCGAGGATGAGGAAGCCGCCGAAGTTGAGGGTGAGGGTGTCGGCCTGGAAGATGAGGCCGTCCACCTGGCCGTTGGTGAAGGTGAGATCGACACGGAGGGCCTCGGTGTTCTGGGTGCCGTCGGCGTTGACGTCGTCGGCGGTGTTGCGATCGACGACGGTGGCGTTGAAGAGGGTGCTGCCGGGGAAGAGTTTCGCCCCGCCGGTGGCGAAGAAGATGGAGCCGTTGAAGGCAGGCTGGGAAGCGCCGGAGAAGTTGAGGGAGAAGTTGGTGACGCCGACGCGGAGGTCGTCGAATTCGAGAATGGAGCCGATCTTGATCTTCTGGCCGGCGGTGGCGCCCGGGGCGGTGTTGGTGCCGGCGGTGGAACCGGCGGTGAGGGTGCCGCCGTAGATGATCTGGGCCTGGCCGAGGGTGAAGCCGTCGCCGCGCACGACGAGGCCGGGGATGAGGGCGTTGTTGGGGTTGAAGGGCTCGGCGTCGTAGGGGGAGATCTCGCCGGCGAGCTTGATGGCGGGGAAGGCGATGAGGGCGCGGTCCACGCGGACGATTTCCTGGGTGATGGCCCCGGCGGGATCGTAGGCGATGCGAATGCCGTTGGCGGTGACCTCGACGGCGCCGGGGACGACGATCTTGAGGGAGTCCACTTCGAGGGTGAACTTGCCGGTCGGCGAGAGGGAGAAGTTGCCCGGCAGGCCGATGGCGAGGTCGAAGGTGGCGCGGATGCCGGTGAGGTCGGCGGTGACGCCGGAGGAGGATTGCTGGCCGGCGGAGGCGGAGCCGCCGAAGGCGAGGCTGGCGGTCTGGACGCCGATGGCGATGGTGAGGATGATCTTGCCGTCGCTGAAGCCGAAGTCGGCGATGGAGATCTTGGGGGCGACGAGTTTGAGCGGCCCGATGTTGAGGGTGGTGGTCGAGGCGGCGGCGGCGGCGGTGTTGTCGAGAGTCACCACATCGGCGGAGAGGATGTTACGGCTGGAGGCGATGCCGTCGCTGGCGAGGGTGGCAAAAGTGGAGGCCTTGTAGGTGATCTTGAGCTCGCCGTTGCCGAAGAGGGCTACGGTGTTGGCGGTGTTCTTGTCGGTGAGGAAGTAGCGGTAGGTGGTGCCGTAGAGCTTGGTGGGCGCGCCGGCGCGAAGCTGGGCGTCGAGCACGCCGGTGCCTTCGAGGGTGAGCTCGTCGCCATTGATGGTGGTGGCGTCGATGTCGTTGCCGTCGCGGCTGTAGAAGGTGATGTCGAGGTAGCCCTGTTTGCTGAGGGTAACGGGGTTGATGAGGGAGCCGGTGCTGATGCTGGCAAGGCGGGCGGCGGGGGGCGCGCCGAGCACGCCGGCGGTGTTGACGCTGCCGATGCTGCCGGAGCCGGATTGGGCGGCGGGATCGAAGGCGACGAAGCGCTGGGTGAAGGTGCGGTTGACGATGGTGTTGGCGTCGGCGAAGGAGCCGGCGGTGAACTGGAGGGTGTATTCGGCATCCATCGAGAAGTTGCCGGTGAAGGTGTAGCGGTAGGTGTTGCCGGAAACGCGGGTGGCGGCGCCGCTGAGGCCGATGGTGGAAGTGACGTCGAGACCGGCGCGGTAGATGGCGAACTCCTGGCCGGAGTCGGTGATGGAACCGGCGTTGAAGCCGACGCCGTTCACATCGTTGAAGGTGACGTCGAGGTATTTGCGGGTGTTTAGGGTGACGCGGTTGATGACGCCGTCGTTGAAGGGGTTGGCGAGGTCGGCGGTGGGCGGGGCGCTGGTGAGGGCGGCGACGATGCCGCTGAGGTCAACGCCCTGAACCTTGGCGGTGCCGATGCGGAAATCGACGAGGCGGAAGCCGTCGGCCTTGGTGATGCGAAAGGCGGCGCGGCCGCCGATTTCGAAGGTGGGGGCGGAGACGTCGCCAACCTTGAGGGTGACGGTCGAGAAGGTGAGGTTGATCGCGCCGCCGGGGAGGGGTTGAAGAACGACGGTGCCGGCGAGCTCGAAGGCGCCGGAGACGCTGATCTTGAGCGAGCCGGTGAAGAGCGGGAGGTCGCCGGCGTTGGTGGCGGTGAGGGTGGTGGTGGTGACGCCCGAGGCGGTGGCGGTGGCTTGGGCAAAATCGACGGCGGAGCCGGAGGTGACGAACTTCAGGTTGATGGCCTGGGTGGCGGAGAGGTTGATTGTCTCGTTGACGGCGGTGCCGGTCTTGTTGAGGGCGACGCCGAAGCGGAGGCCCGCGCCGTCGAGGGCGGCGGAGATGCCGTCGAGGCCGGCGAAGCCGAAGGTGCCGAGACCGGCGAAGGCGTATTTGCCGGAGGCGGTGGTGTCGATGAGCAGGGCGAAGTCGAGGGCGGTGATCTTGAGCCCGATGGCCTTGGGGTTGAGCACGCCGGCGGAGTCCTTGTAGGGGCCGGAGCCGATGAAGATCGTGGAGCCGATGGAGGCGGCGGTGAACTTGCCGGCGGAGCGGGTGAAGACGAGGTTGCCGTAGAACTCGGCGACGTCGGCGATGGAGAATTTGATGTTGGTGCCGGAGACTTGGATGAAGCTGATGCCGTTGCTGAGGATTTCGGAGGCGCTGAAGACGAGGGAGATGGATTCGCCGTCGAGGGTGAAGGTCTGGTTGACGGCGTCGGTGCCCTCGTTGATGCGGAGGGTCATGGTGGCGGAGAGGGTGAAGCCGGGGATGCCGTAGAGGGTGACGGTGCCGGTGATGCGGCCGGCCTTCTTGCCTGAGCCGTCCTTAAGGAAGACGGCCTGGCCGTTGATGAGTTCGAGGCCGACGAAGGACGCGCCGGTGCCGTCGCCGATGCGGACGGTGATGTTGTTGCCCACGATGACCTGGGCGGTGCCGCCGGACGTGGTGGCGGTCTTGAAGCTGAAGTCGCCCTCGATGCTCACGCCGGGGAAGGAGATGGCGAGGTTGTTGGCCACAATGCGCTTGTAGATGCCGGCCTCCAGGGTGACGGAGCCGAAGACGCCGGTGACGGCGAAGGCCTGGTTGGTATTGTTGATTTCGAGCTTAAAGTCGCCTCCGCCCGAGAGGACACCCAAGCCGCCGGAGATGCTGAAGGCGAGCGAGCCGGCGACACCCGAGGAGGTGAGGATAAGAATGCCGCGCGCGCCGTTGATGGAGACGGCGGAGCCGCCGGTGCCGTCGCCGGTGAAGGAGAAGGCGAGGTTGGCGGCGGAGAGGATGGTAACGGTGGAGCCGAGGGCGTCGCGGTATTGCTCAAAGCCGATGTCGCCGCGGACGTTGAGGCCGAAGATGGAGACGTCGAGCGGGGTGGCGAAGACGCGGATGAAGGGACCGGCGCGGACATTCAGCACGTAGGAGGTGGCCCCGACGACGACGGTCTCGTTGGTGGCGGTGGCGCGGTTGCTGAAGGTGACGGTGAAGGTGGAGGGGTTTAGGCTGAGGCCGGCGATGCCGGTGATGCTGGCGGTGGCGGTGAGCTGGGCGACGATGCCGGTGTCGTCGAGGATCATGGCCCCGGTGCCGCCGCTGACGGTGACGAAGTTGGTGGTGCCGTTGCCGAGCGCGGTGGCGAACTTGGCGACGCCGATCTTGATCACGGACGCGCCGGAGGCGGTGGTGCCCTTGGAGAAGGAGAAGTCGCCGGAGACGCGGACGAGGTTGGCGATATTGGCCTGGAAGCCGATGGCGTTGATCGCGAGGTAGGGGGCGACGGTGGTGCCGAGCGGAGTGGTGAGGTCGGCGCTGATGCCGTCGAGGGTGAGGGTGCGCGGGGCGGCGGAGTAATCGATGCCGGTGGTGTTGTATTGGACCTTGAGGGTCTGGACGGAAACGTTGGCGAAGGTGCCGGCGCTGAGGCTGAGACCGCCGGAGGCGTCGAGGGCGAGAGTGCCGTTGCTCTTGATGACCAGGGCAAGGGTGCCGTTGGTGAGGGCGAGGCGGAAGGAGCCGAGTTCGAGGGCGGCGGTGGCCTGGGTGGCGACGACGACGAGTTCGTCACCGATCTTCTTGAACTTAAAGTTGCCGTCGAAGGAGAGGACGTTGCCGATGGAGAGATTGAGCAGACCGGAGAGGTCGATGAAGTTGGTCAGGCCGGGGAGGCTGAAATCCAGATCGAGGTCGAAGGAAGGCAGGTTGATGTCGACCGAGGGGAAGGAGATGGACGGCAGGCTGATGTCGGGCAGCGAGAGGCTGGGCAGGTTAAAGTCGGGGAGGAAGGCGGCGAAGTCCGGGAGGGAGAGGCTGGGCAGGCTGAAGTTGGGGAGACTGAAGGACGGCAGCGAAGGCACGCTGAGGTCGATGTAGGGGAAGAGGCCGAACTTCAGGTCGATGCTGGGGATGTTGAGGGTGAAGCCGACGGTGAAGAGGTTGAAGCTGAGTTTGAAGTCGTCGGGCAGGAGATCGAAGTCGGCGATGAGCGGGGTGATGCCATCGGCCTTGGTGAGGGTGAGGCTGCCGATGGAGAGGCCGCCGGCGGCGGCGGTCTTGCCGCCGATGCTGGCGACGAGGAAGGCTCCGGTGATGCCGCCGAGGGTGAGTTTGGCTCCGCCGGGGGGTGCGCCGACGGTGATGGCGGTGGCGACGTCGATGACGGAAATAAGGAAGCCGGAGGTGGTGAGGCCGGCGACGGTGACCTCGACCTTGGTGATGCCGAAGCGACCGCTGATATCGAGGGTGAGCGCGCCGGAGACGCCGAGCGTGAGGGTGAGATCGGCGGAGACGGAGAAGAAGTTGCGGTGGGCGGCGGCGGAGAAGTCGAAGTAGATGGAGCCGATGGTAGTCTTGACCGCGGTGTTGGTGGTGTTGACGCCGATGACGGCATCGCGGGCGACGAAAGAGATGCCGGGGATGGGATCGCCGTTGGCCTGGGTGATGGTGAAGGTGCCGATGCGCAGGATACCGGCGAAGCCGCTGGTGCGGAGGAGGAAGGCGCCGGTGATGCCGGTGGCGGTGAGTTTGACTCCGGCGGAAGCGGTGCCGGCCACGAGGGTGGTGGCGGCATCGGTGACCGTGATGGTGATTACGGTGGCCGGGATCTGGTTGACCGTCAGGGTGGTGCGCTCGAAGCCGAAGCGACCGGCGAGGGAAACGGCCCCGATGGGCGTGGTGAGGCCGAGGGTGAGCTGGCCGGAGACGGCGAAGAACTGGTAGCGGGCGGCGGTGGTGAAGGCGAAGCTGTTGCCGTTGAGCGAGGCGGAGGCGGCGGCGCCGGTGGTGTTGAAATCCAGGGTGGCGGAGGTGACGGCGACGGTGAGGCCGGAGATGCCGGTGAGGCTGATGCCACCGATGGTGAAGCTGCCGGCCGCGCCGGCAGGGGTGAGGAGCAGGGTGCCGGTGAGGCCGGTGACGTTGAGGCTGACGCTGGAGGCGGAGAGCGCGGTGGAGGCGTTGGTGGTGCCGAGCAGGATGACGGCGGTGGAAACCCCGTTGAGGGTGACGACCGAGCGTTGGAAGCTGAAGGTGCCCGCGATGGTGGCGCTGACGGAACCGGCGGCGAGGGTGACGCTGGTGGTCGCGGTGATGGCGAAGAAGTCGCGCTGGAGGGCACCGCTGAAGGCGAAGGGGGTGCCGGAGATGGTGGCGGCGGCGTCGGCCCCGGTGGTGTTGAGGTCGATCCGGATGGCCGAGGCGGAGAGGGAAACGCCGGTGACGCCGGTCAGGGCGATGCTGGTGACGTTGAGGCGACCGGCGATGCCGGCGGAGGTGAGGAGCAGGCCGCCGGAGATGCCGGAAACGGTGAGGGTGACGCCGCCGGCGGAGAGCGTGGTGGTGGCGTCGGTAATGCCGATCTTGATGATCGGGGTGGAGGCGACGCCGTTGAGGCGGGTGGTGGTGCGCTCGAAGCTGAAGGTGCCGGTGAGGCTGGCGCTGACGCCGGAGGTGGCGAGGCCGAGGGTGGCGGTGCCGGAGATGGCGAAGAAGTTGAGCCGGTCGGACGCGGTGTAAGCGAAGCTGGTTGCGCCGAGGGTGGCGCTGAGGGCGGCGTTGGTGGTGTTGAACTCGAGGGTTACGGCGCTAAGAGCGAGGGTGAGGCCGGAGACGCCGGTGAGGGATGCGTTGCCCACCGTGATCTGGCCGGCGAGGCCGGTGGAGCGGACGACAATGGCGCCGGTGATGCCGGTGAAGGACAGGGTGACGCCGGAAGCCGGGGGACCGGTGCTCAGGACGGTGGAGACGTTGCGGGCTTCGAGGACGAGGATGGTCTCGGTGACGCCGCCGATGGTGGCGGAAAGCTTGGTGAAGGCGAAGGTGCCGTTGAGGGTGGCGGTGACGGCGGAAGTGGTGAGGGTGACGGCGAGGGTGGTCTCGACGGCGAGGAAGTTTCGCCGGGCAGCGCCGGAGAAGGCGATGGTGCCGCCAGGCAGGGTGACGTTGACGTCGGCGCCGGTGGTATTGAAGGCGATGGTGGTGTTGGAGGCGACGAGGCTGACGCCGGTGATGCCGGTGAGGGCGAGGGTGCCGACGGTGAGGACGGCGGCGGAGCCGGTGTCGGAAGTGTAGAAAGCACCGTCGATGTCGCGCAGCGCAAGGGTGACGCCGGCGACGGTGAGGTCGGCGCGGGCGTCGAGCACGGAGATGAGCAAGGTGGAGGTGGCGACGCCGGAGACGGTGACGGTTTTTTTGACGAGTCCGAAGGTGCCGCCGAGGGAGAGGGAGTTGTCGCCGACGGTGAGCGCCAGCGTCATGGTGCCGGAGACGTCGAAGAAGTTGAACTGGTTGGCGGCGGTGAAGGCGAAAGGTGCGCCGCCGACGGTGGCGGAAGCGGCCGCGCCGGTGGTGTTGAAGGCGAGGGCGACGTTGGAACCGGTCAAGGACAGGGCGTAGGTGGTGGTGTCGTCGGCAGTGGAGACGGTGCCTTTATCGTCGGTGGTGCCGAAGGCCTGGAGGCTGAGGGTGGAGACGGTGAGTTTGCCGGCGGCACCGGCGTCGGTGAGGAGGAGGGAGCCGTTGATGCCGGAGAGGCTGACGCTGGGGCCGTTGGTGGAGACGGCGAGGGAGACGGCGCCGTTGACCACGCCGACCTGGATGAGGCTGGTGGGGGTGCCGTTGAGGGTGACGGTGGCTTGGTCGAAGGTGAAGGTGCCGGTGAGGGCGGTGCTGAAGCCGCCGGCGGTGACAGTGAAGTTGGCCGAGGACTGGAAGCGTTTGAAGTTCTGCCGGGTGGCGCCGGTGTAGGTGACGCGGTGATCGTAGGTGGCACCGACCGGATTGGTGAGGGCGAGATCGGTGCCGGCGAGGGCGAAGGTGAAGCTGTTGCCGGTGACGCCGGTGACGGTGTGGACGCCGTTGTAGCCGCTGGCGAGGCCGGCGAGGGTGATGGTGGAACCGACGAAAAGAGCGTGGGCAGCGGTGGTGGTGACGGTGACGACGCCGGCGGTGCGCAGATAACTGGTGATGCCGAGCGGGGTGCCGCTGGCGAGGAGGGAGACGTCGCGGTTGCCGTTGGTGGTGTTGAAATCGAGGGTGGTGCCGATTGCGCCGAGGGTGACGCCGTCCACGCCAGTGAGGGTGAGCGAGCCGACGGCGAGGCGGCCGAATTCGCCGGTGGTGCCGCCGGAGCCGGAGAAGAAGTAACCGGAGATATTGGCTCCGGTCAGGGTGGCGGTGCCGGCCTTGAGCGTGACTTCGCCATTGGTGACGGTGACGCGGGTAAAGGTGCCGCCGTTGATGGACTCGGTGGCGCTGGCGTAGGTGAAGTCGCCCTTGAGGGTGAGAAAATCGCCGAAGCCGATGGTGAGACCGGAGGTGGTGACGCTGGTGCCGTTGCTGGCGACGGTGATGGTCTGGGTGACCTCGTCGATGGTGAGGGTTTCGCCGACGGCGCGGTTGGCGGCGGTGTTGGCGGTGATGGCGACGCGGCCGCTGGCGCTGGCGGGGCCGGCGGAGACAGCGGCGCTGGCGGAGCCCTCGAAGGCGTATTTGCCGTCACCGTAGGCGGCCAGGATGAACTGGCCTTTGGAGAGGGTGACGCTGCCGCCGGATTGAACCGAGCCGGTGACGCCGATGGCGGCGACAAGGAGCTTGGAGGTGCCGGTGGCGGCGGGGTCGAAGCGGACGGCGACGCCGGAGGACGTGACGGTGAGGAAACTGGAGATGCCGAAGGCGAGTTCGTCGAGGTCGAGCTCGTAGGTCTTCAGGGCGAGGTCGTAGCCGCCGGTGAGGGCGTAGGTGTCGGAGTCTGAACCATCGGTTACGGTGGCGGTGAGGGCGGAGCCGAGACTGAGGGAAACGTTGTTGGCGGAGAGGCCGATACGGCCGGTGAGCGCGCCGCCGGTGGTGTAGTCCACGTTGGCGAGGCTGACGGTAGGAGCGGTGATGGTGAGCAGGCCGCCGAGGTTGAGGTTACCGAGGGTGCCGGTGGCGGCCTCGATGCTGAAGCCGTTCTTGCGGATGCGGAGGTTGGTGGCGGTGACGCTGGCGTTGGAAAGCGGGATAAGGGAGACGGCGAGGCTGGCGATGGTGAGCAGTTCCTGGGCGGCGCTGCCGCCGGGGTTGTAGGTGAAGGCGGCGGTGGAGATCGTGGCGGTGAGGAAGCCGGGGATGCTGAGGGTGCCGCGGTCGAGGGTCAGGCTGGTGGCGCGGGTGGCGAGGTCGATGGAGCCGGAGAGGGCGAAGAGATTGGCGTCGGGGCCGTCGGCGAGGGCGATGGAGAGCACGGAGCCGAGGGCGAGGCTGCCGCCGGTGGCGGTGAGTCCGAGGGTGCCGGTGAGGCTCGGAGTGGTGCCGTGGGTGTAGTTAAAGTTGGTAAGGGTGGCGACGAGGTTTTGGGCGGTGAGGACGTCGGCGATGTTGAGCGAGGCGATGTTCAGGGAGGCGTTGGCGATGCTGAGGCCGGTGCGGCGGATCTGGATGCCGGTGGCGGTGAGCTGGGCGTCGCCGAGGACGAGCAGGGTGATGGTGGCGGAGCCGAGGGTGGCGAGGATGTCGGGCGCGTTGGGGTTGATGACAACGGCGTTGGCGGTGAGGCTGAGGGCGTTGGCGATGGTGACGTTGAGCGAGCCGATGGTGATGAGCAGGCCGCCGAGGGCGCCGGGGCTGGCGAGGTCGAAGCGGGCGGAGATGTTGAGCGCCGAGGTGGAGATGAAGCTGGAGCCGGGGAAGAAGCTGAGGCTGCCGATGTTGAGGGCGACGGTGCCGCTGATCTGGGCGTTGAGGGCGAGGGAGCGGTCGAGCTTGAAGGCGTTAACTTCGAGGGAGAGCCCGGAGAAGCTGAGGAAGTTGCCGAAGGCGACGGGGCCGGCGAGTTCGAGCTTGAGGTAGTCGATGGTGAAGCCGGTGCGGCGGAGGGTGAAGTTGCTGATGAGTCCGTTGAGGCCGCCGAAGATCGGGGAGGAGACGCGCACGCTGGGCAGGAGGGCCATGACGTCGAGGCCGGGGGTGATGGTGAAGGCGTCGAAGTCGAGGCGGAGGGCGTCGCCGATGGAGAGGGCGAGGGAGGAAATGGAGATCTTGAGGCGGCCGACGTCGCTGAAGTCGTAGAAGGCGGAGACGTCGCCGAAGGTGGCGTTGAGGAAGGCGAAGCCGGGGAAGAGGCGCGGGCTGGAGAGGTTGAGCGTGATGGTGCCGAGGATGACCGGGGCGATGCCGTAGGTGTAGCTGAAGTTGTTCAGGCTGAGGGAAACGCCGCCGAAACTGAAGATGGAGCCGAAGGTGTCGCCGAAGGCGATCGAGCTGGAGAGGGATACGGTGACGTTATCGATGCTGAAACCGGTGGTGCGGAGGACGAAGTTGGTGAGGGATACGGTGGGGAGCGCGGGGAATTGCGGGAAGCTGAGGGTGCCGGTGGCGAGGGTGGCGAGGGTGGGCAGGCCGGGGGTGAGGTCGAAGGCGCCGAAGTTGAGACGGAAGGCTTCGCCGAAGCCGAGGGTGAGGCTGTCGAAGTGGAGGCCGAAGGAGACGGGGGCGGTGAGGCTGCCGAAGTTGAAGTCGGCGCGCAGGCCGGTGAAGCCGGTGGAGAAGAAGTTGCCATTGGGGAAGAGGTCGAAGTCACCGATGGAGAGGTTGACGCTGCCGAAGATGCGGCCGAGCTGGCGGTCGATGACGAAGTCGGCCAGCGAGAATTGGATGTTACTCAGGGTGGCGAAACCGCCGAGGCTGACCGGGCCGGGCAGGTTGAGGGTGAAGTTAGGAATCTCGATGCGGAGCTTGCCGAGGGTGAAGGACGGGATGAGGCCGCTAATGTCGGGCAGGCTGGGGATGCGGAAGCCAATGTTCGGCAGGCTGGCCATGATGTCCAAGCTCGGGTTGAGGTCGAAGCTGGGCAGATCCAGGGCGAGCATGTCGCCGATGCGGAAGGTGAAGGCGGGCAGGCGGAACTTGAGCAGGTTCGGGAAGTTCAGGTCAAAGAGACCGAGGACGTCGCCGACTTCGACGCGGAAGGCGGGCAGGTTCGGGAAGAGGACGAAGCCGGAGGCGTTGAGGGTAACGGAACCGGCGACGGTGATGGTGGTGCCGACGGTGACGTTGAGGTTGGTGACGGAGACGCTGAGGGAGTTGACCGAAACGAGGGAGCCGAAGGTGTCGTTGAAGGTGGCGAGCGCGCCGGAGGGGGTGTTGAAGACGAAGGTGCCGAGGCTGAAGCCGTTGGCGCGGATAACGAGATCGGTGATGGTGACGGTATCGAGGCCGTCGAACTGGGCGACGTTGAGGGAAGCGGAGCCGATGGTGGCGAGGGTGGCGGTGGGCGACGACAGCGTGGGGGTGAGCACGACGTTGGCGGCGGTGAGGCGGAGGGCGCCGGCGATGGTGATGCTGAGGCTGGCGACGTTGAAGCGCCAGGCGGAGGCGCCGAAGTCGAAGGCGGCGGTGATGCCGGTGGCGGTGGTGGTAAGGAAGCCGCCGCCGGGGAAGAGATTGAGGCCGCCCACGGTGGCGGTGAAGGTGCCGGTGACGATGGCGGCGGAGCCGGAAACGCCGTAGGTGACGGAGAGGTTGGCGACCTGGAGGGAGAAGCCGGTGAGGCTGAGGAAGGAGCCGATGGTGACGTTGCCGCCGGCGGGGGTGAGGGTGCCCGCGCCGAGGGTGAAACCGTTGCGACGGACGACGAGGTTGCTCAAAGTGCCGGTGCCGAGGCCGGTGAAGAGCGAGGAGGTGAAGGTGGCGCTGCCGATGGTGGCGACGACCTGGCTGGCGGAGACGTTGGTGGGATCGTAGGCGGCGGTGACGGCGGTGGCGTTGACGGTGAGGGCCTCGCCGAGGCGGAACTGGACCTGGTCGAGAGTGAAGGCGAAGGCCTTGGTGGTGAGGTTGACGGTGCCGGAAGCGCCGAGACGGTCGGTGTCGCTGCCGTCGGTGATGGTGGCGCCGTAGGTCTGGCCGGCGAAGAGGGCGGCGGTGGTGGCGGAGAATGAGAGGCCGGTGGCGGTGCGGGTGAATTCGAGGTCGCCGCCGAGGCTGACCACGCCGCCGACGTCGAGGGTGACGGACGTGCCGAGGACTTGGACGAAGCTGACGCCGCCGGAGGCGACTTCGGCGTCGCTGAAGGTCAGGGTGACGGTCTCGCCGTCGAGGGTGAAGGTCTCGTCGTAGGCGGCGGTGGTCTCGTTGAGACGGATGGTGAGGATGGCGTCGAGGGTGACGCCGGTGAGACCGAGGGCGTGGACACGACCGGTGACGAAGCCGAGTTCGAGTTTATCCGCGCCGGAAGTCGTGCGAATGAGGACGGCGGAACCGCCGGTGAGTTCGAGGCCGACGAGGGTACCGCCGGTATTGTTGCCAACGAAGACGCGGACGTTGTTGCCCACGATGACCTGGGTGACGACGCCGTCGATGGTGGCGGACTTGAAGCTGAAATCGCCCTCGATCTCGATGCCGGGCATGGAGATGGCGAGGTCGTTGATGACGATGCGGACAAAGGGACCGGCTTCGAGGGAAACGCTGCCGAAGGTGCCGGCGGCGGACACGGCGGCGGAGGTGTTGTTGATTTCGAGGCCGAGGGTGGCGTTGGCGGTGAAGCCGCCGAAATCAGTGGCGGCGGTGAAGGCCAAAGTGCCGGCGACGCCGGAGGAGGTGATCAGGAAGACGCCGCGACCGGCGGTGACGGCGACGGTGGAGCCGCCGGTGCCGGAGATGGAGCCGCCGAGGGAGGCGGTGACGTCCTTGAAGGAGATGAGGGTGACCTTGGTGGAGGGGAGGGACGCGGTGGCGCGAGTGGTGGTCTGTTCGAAGGCGACGCGGCCAGTCATGGCGATGGCGGCGACGGTGACGGTGATGGGGTTGGCGGTGACGCGCACGAAGGTGCCGGCGGGCAGGTCGAGGGTGGTGGTGACGCTGTTGACCGTGACGGATTCCTGCACGGCGGTGGGCGAGGTGTTGAACTCCAGGGTGAAGGTGGAGGCGGTCATGGAGACGCCGGGTACGTTGGCCAGGGCGGCGGTCACGGTGACGCTGGCGGCGGTGCCGGTGGGGGTGATCAAGAAGGCGCCGGAACCGTTGGAGAGGGTGAGGAAGGTGGTGGAACCGTCGCCGAGGGTGGCACCGAAATTGGCCACGCCGACGCGGATGAGGGTATCGCCGTCGGCGGAGGTGGTGCGGGTGAAGGTGAGGTCGGCGGTGATGCCGATCAGGCCGGCGAGCTGGGCGGTGACGCCGTTGGCGCTGAAGGCGAAGTAGGGGGCGAGGGCGGTGCCGGTGAGCACGTCGATGTCGTTACTGAGGGCGCCGAGGGTCAGGGTTTCGGTGAGGGCGGCCCCGGTGGTGTTGTAGGCGACTTCCATGGAGGTCGCGGTGGCGGAGGCGAAGCCGCCGCCGGAGAGCACGAGGGTGGTGGCGGTGGCGTTGAGGGCGAGGGTGCCGTCGGACTTGAGGCGGAGGGCGAAGCCGCCGTTGGAGAAGCCGGCGGTGAAGCCGCCGAGGGTGAGGCTGGCGGACAGGCCGGTGCCGACGGCGATGACGTCGGAGGTGGAGAGGTCGAAGGCGAGGTTGCCGGTCAGGTCGATCAGGTTGGTCAGGCTGAGGACCAGGCCGGTGCCGGAGACGTTGCGGGCGGAGGCGGCCAGGGTGGTGTCGATGCCGGCGAGGGACAGGGTCTTGGCGGTGGC